>JAYVKR010000219.1:0-16243 GCA_043768185.1 Flavobacterium sp. | reverse complement strand
TTTAAAAAGTAATTCCATATTTAAAAGTAGTTTTAGTTTAAAATTATTCCCATTTAAAATTTCTATCCTTCGCCATCATTTCTTTAATTTTTTTATCTTCCCAATTTTTACCAAAAATAATTGTAGGCATAAAAGTAGAAAGTGCATGAGCAACTAAACCAATTCCCCAAAAGAAAGCAGTAAAGAAATTTTCTAATTTAAAATAGCTTTCGTCCGGTTTTAAATTTTGAATATTTACAATTACAATCATTAAATTAATGACAATATAAACAAATAAATGCGTGTAAAATCTTTTTATTTTTTTAACTCGTTTTACGGCTTCACTGTAACGAATTTCGTTTATATAATCAATTGTATTCATTTCTTTTTATATTTTTATTTTCTTCTTCAATAAATTGTTTTAACTTTTTTTCTTCCCATTCTTTGTCTAAAAAACTAAAGCAATTAAATGCTTTTTTAGCATGAAAAAACACTCCAATTCCCCAACCAACAAGTGTCCAAGTAAACCATAAAACTTCTGGTGAATATCTTAGATTTAAATAAATTAAAACTAACATTACTACAAGAAAAAACGCAAAATGAGTATAAAAACCTTTCATTTCTAATACTTGATTTCTTGCTTTTAAATAGCTTTGGTATTCTGTAATCGTTTCCATAACTAACTCCATTTATTGGTTATATTATTTTGTTTTTTCATAATTTCTTGAATCTTTTTTTCTTCCCAAGATTTTCCATAACCAAATGTTTCTAATGCATGAAAAGTAACACCTAAACCCCAACCCAACATAGGAAACCAAAACCATTGAAACTTAGAAGTGTTTAAATTTATAGTAATCAAAATAGGAATTACAAAACAGTAAGAAATTAAATTTCCATAAAAACCTTTCAGTTTTTCAACACGTTCTTTTGCTCTCACAAAAGCCATATTTTCATTGTATATATTTTTAGTTTCCATAAAGGCAATTTGTTTGGTTAAAATTGGAATCATTACTCTAAAATAAGACTCGCTTTCTTCTATCACTACTTTTCTTTCAGATAATAATTTGTAACGTTCTATTATATTTTGCAATCCAACTCCTCTTCTATCTTGCAAGACTTCCTTTTTCTGTAAATTATTTTCAACTACCAAGTAATTATCATTTACATAAATTTTAATTTGCAAAGGTTTTTGCTCACTTACAACGTTATGTTTTATGGTGTTTTCTAGTAATAATTGTAACGATAATGGTACAACTCTAGCTTCTAAATTATCATAATCTACAGGAACATCGTAAGAAATACTGTCTTCAAATCTCATTTTTAAAAGATTCATATACGTTTTTGCAAATGATAATTCCTCTTGAACTGAAACTAATTCTTTGTCTTTTTGTTCCAAGACATATCTGTAAACCTTTGATAATGAAGTGGTGAATTTTTGAGCATTACTTGGATTTTCTTCTATCAAAGAACTCAAAACATTTAAACTATTAAAAAGAAAATGCGGATCTATTTGATTTTTTAAACTTTCTAATTGCGCGTTGGCTGTGCCAGCAATAATTTTTTGTTCTTTAAGTTTATTTTCTTGATAAAATTTATATAGATATATTATATGTACAATTGAAATTACAATAAATGTAAATACAGATGCAACAATGTAGTTACCTGCTTTTTCATTTCTTATAAAATTTAAAAATGATTTATTTTCTATTATAACATCTTCAAAAATTCTTAGTAAAAAAATTACGGTTAGTGAAACTACAAATGATAATGCAAAACCAATAAAAATTCTTTTTTTAGAAAACCGTTCGTCTTTAAAAACTTTATCAAGATAAATAAATAATGAAGTATTGGCAATGTGTAAAGAAACGCTGTAAAGTAATGTGTATAAAAACGTTATCCACAAATGTTCATTAAATTGTAAACTTTCACCATTTAAAACATTTATTAATATGATAATAAAAAAGATACCAAATCCTATTAAAAATGCTCTTGGAAATTCTTTTAGGTATCTATTTTTCATGGTTGTTTTAGTGATTAATTTACAATATAATTTGAAAATTATTTACATTCTTTCAATGCTTGTTGCGCTTTTTCTAAACCCCAAGTTGGATGAAATGGCGATTCTGGTTTAAAATTAGAAAATAATTCGATAGATTTTTCAATTTGCGCACAAAGTGGTTTGGTATCTGTTCCAAAATATTTTGCTCCACCAATTTCAAATTCAGCTTTTCCAAACATAACTCTCGGATTGTTTGGCGCTAAAAAACCAGCTTTGGTATAAATTCCTTTTACAATTGGCGATAATTTCATTCCGTTTGTCATTGGATCATAAACTATCCAAGCAGTGTGAATCATACATTGTACAATCATAAGTTCTACATTATTTGCATCTTCAGCAGTTTCAATATCTAATGCTGCTTGTGCTTTTGTAAGTAATAAATTAATTATTTGTTTGTCTTTAGTTTGAAAAGCCGCTGTCGCATTTACTAAAGCTACATAATAATTTGGCAACCAATTGTCTTTCTCTGCAGATGCAATTCTTTCAAATAATGCCGAAGCTTCTGTATTTTTATTTTCTTTCCAAAGTTGCATAGCTTCTGCCATTCCTTTTTCAAACTGAGATTGAGAAAATAAACTTGTACAAAATAATAATGCTAGTGTTGTGATAATTTTGATCATAATTTCTAATTTTTAAAAGATTAAAATTGTTTTTGGTTTTTAATTCTGATGTAAAACTACATTGATACTATCTATTGAAAAAATATTACATACTGAATTGTAGAATTTAATGGATGAAGTGTAATTGATTGGTAAATATTGAAATACAGTTACTAATTCAAATAGAAAAAAGTATCATTTCAATATTTTAATTTATAAAAAAATCGCATTTAGAAGTACAAATTTCTAAATGCGAACAATAAATTTATTAAATTTTTAATACTCGAAAACGCCAAACTCACTAGAAATAGTTAACTTTTTATTTTTATTCTGATGACTTTCAGAATCCAATGCTTCTACTCTACCCACAATTTGTGCTGCTACACCAAATGATTTTGAGATTTCTATTACATCATTTGCAATTTCTTGAGGAAGATAAATTTCCATTCGGTGTCCACAATTAAAAACTTTATACATTTCGCTCCAAGAAGTTTTAGACTGCTCTTGAATGAGTTTAAACAATGGAGGAATTGGAAATAAATTGTCTTTTATAATGTGCAAATTATCAATAAAATGTAAAATTTTAGTTTGTGCGCCACCACTACAATGCACCATTCCGTGAATATCGCTTGGTGTGTACTTTTCTAGAATTTTTTTTATAATTGGTGCATAAGTTCTTGTTGGCGAAAGCACTAATTTTCCTGCATTTATTGGCGAATTTTCTACAGAATCGGTAAGTGAAACATTTCCAGAATATATTAACTCTTTCGGAACCATTGCGTCAAAACTTTCTGGATATTTATTGGCTAAAGAATTGTCAAAAACGTCATGTCTTGCCGATGTTAATCCGTTACTTCCCATTCCACCATTGTATTCTTTTTCGTAATTGGCTTGACCAAATGATGCCAAACCTACAATTACATCGCCAGCTTTTATATTGGCATTATCAATTACATTACTACGTTTTATTCTTGCTGTAACTGTAGAATCTACAATAATTGTGCGAACTAAATCGCCTACATCGGCAGTTTCGCCACCAGTTGAATGTATTGTAATTCCGAACGATTTTAACTCGGATATTAATTCTTCTGTGCCGTTTATAATTTGAGAAATTACTTCTGCCGGAATTAAATTTTTATTTCTTCCAATGGTTGAAGATAGCATAATATTGTCTGTTGCTCCAACACAAATTAAATCGTCAATATTCATAATTAACGCATCTTGTGCAATGCCTTTCCATACAGAAATATCGCCAGTTTCTTTCCAATATACATAAGCCAAAGACGATTTTGTTCCTGCGCCATCTGCATGCATTACCAAACAATAATCGTCATCATTGGTTAAATAATCTGGTACAATTTTGCAAAAAGCTTTTGGAAATAAACCTTTATCGATATTTTTTATGGCATTATGAACATCTTCTTTAGATGCAGAAACTCCGCGCAAAGCATAGCGTTGATTGCTGTCAAGACTCATTTTAGTAGTTGTTTAATCTGAACTTTTATCAGATTCTCTTCTTAATTTTATTAAGATTTTCATCTGACTTTTTCAGTTTTTAGTTGTTTTACAAAGATACTAAAAGATTTTAGAATGAAAATTTTAGATTCTGAATTAGAACTTTTTATTTCCAATCTGGCATTACCGCATTTTGAAAAAGTGTAACTCTAGAATTAATTAATCCTATTGTGAATTTTTGAATGTTTCGTTGAGAAATTCCATCGTTAGAGGTATTTACAAAAATTAAATCGGCTTCGTTTGGAGAGAATTTAACATCTAAATCATTGAATCCTGGTGGTTTTTCTACTGGAACTTCTGCCGTAATTCCGCTAGAAAAATTATACATAAAAATTCGTGAATCCAATTGTCTGTAATTTCCGTTTTCGTAACCTGTTATGTCTTTTGTATAAATTAATTTTTGATTATTTGCAGATAAATGTATGCCATTTACAGCGCCGTTTATTCCAGAAACTATTTGATTTAAAACTGCTCCAGAAGGTGTAATTGTATAAACCTCAACATTGTAACCATTACTGTCATTTACTTTTAATGCAATTATAGAATTATCATAACTCCATTCACATTCTGTAATAAATTTTCCGTTTGGCGTTTGAAAAATTTGTGTTAATCCAGAACCATCGGCGTTTATTTGATATAGTTTATCAAAATTGGAATAAATTAATTGTGATCCATTATTTTTCCAAGAAAATTTTACATAATCAAAATTAAATCCTGCAATTGGAACCACATTGGTAACTTTAAATAATCCTGAACCATCATAATTCATAGTATAAATATGATTTTGCGAACCGTCAGTTTGAATAAAAGCAATTTTAGCCGATTGCAAATTTTTAGATGGTCTGAAACTATTTTTGTTAGAAGATGTCAATTGCAATTCATTTCCCAAAGCATTTGCTGTAAAAATAACATTATTACTTTCTATTCTTCTTGAATATAAAAACCGTGTATCTGGAAAAATTTTAGTTCTAAAAGAACTTATTGGACTGTAAACTGGTGAATTAATTCCGTCATTAACAACAACTTGCCAAAAATATTTTGTACTGTAATTTAAATTTGATACTGTAAATGTTGATGTTGTAATATTATCAAACGTTTGCACAACATCTGTTACATCATTTCTTAATAAAATTTTAGCTGTTATTGGATCAAGGTTTGTATCAGTTGTTGTCCAAGTTAAATTTAAAGACAATTCTTGATTAATACTATTGTCTACTGGCGATGTTAAAACTGGAATTGTTGGCGGAAGATTTCCAGATGTTGACACTTTTAATTCGAAAATAATTTCAGAAATTGAATTAATTCCAACTGTTACTGCTTCAAATTTTGCAATGTATCCTTCTTTTCTAGCTTCGAAAGAATAACTGTTTGACGGAACTTCATTTATTGTAAAATAACCGTTAGCATCAGTAAATACAATACTTGAATTAGGATTGGATGAAATTCTAGCATTGGCAATTGGTTCAAACGTATTTTCTTTTACAACTCTACCTTTTACAACACCAAAACCAGTATCTGAAAGTTTTTCTTCACTACAAGAAAGTAATAAAAACAGCACACTTATAAATGTATATTGAATAAAATGTTTCATAGCTTTTTTAATTATTTTTGTTTTTTTCCAAAATAATGAATCACTCCAAGTCCAACTTTCCAGTAATTATCATTTAATTTTCCAGCTTTTATATAATCTATTTCATCTGAAAAAGTTAAATTTAGCTCACCAAAAATTCTAATTCCGGTTCTAGATGAAAATAAATATTCTAATCCTGCACCAAATTGCGTTTTATAATGCACTTGTTTCAAATATGCTTGAGATGCAACGCCACCACCAACATAAAAAAATGGAGTAAGTTTGTCTTTGGGTAACAGAAAAAATTCGGAATTTAAATCTAAAGAACCATAACTATCATCATATTTAGCTTGGTTAGACAAACCATATATTTGAAAAGATGTTGTAAAATTGAAATATTGATTCAAACAGATTTTGAAAGCCGCTTTTCCAAATGGTCTTGTTACAGGATTTTCATAATCGCTATCAACTTGTGTAACACCACTTGCTACTTCTAATCCAAAATTTCTTCGTAAAGAATTGTTAGTTCTAGAATAAAGTAACGAAGCATCGGCGTCATTTTCTTCTTGCGTATAGGTTGTAATAATTTTATCTAATGTTTCTTTATTAGCAGTTGTTTTCCAAATTCCGCCTTGAATTCCTTCTATAACAAGTGATTCTACACCTTTTTCAATGGCTTCTGTAACTGCTAAATGCATTGGTTCATTTTTAGTAAAACCAGTTTCTACTTCAAGTAATCTTTTAAAATTTACATATCTAAAAAGACTAGCGTCAATGGCTTGAGAAAGTATGGTTTTAGAAATATAAACTGTTTTTAAAATTTCGCCATTGGATGTAGAAACCAATCGTAAATAAATTGAAACTCTATCTTGTCGGTATCGTGTTGATGAACCTGCGCCAAAATATCTTGCTCCAAAACCACCAGTAATTATGTTGCTATCAAACGATACAATGCCACCTTCAATTAAAACTCCAGCATATAATAATGGTGTAAGTTGCGTGTCTGTGGGATTTGCATTTTTTAAATATTCTTGTCTTGTAGAGCGAATTATATTTCTTTCGTTTAAAAGATTTCCTAAATTTTCTCTTTCAATTGGCACAAACCATTTAGAATCTTCTAATGCTTTTATCAATATAGAAGTTGCGCCTTGAGTTACTGCTGTGCTAAAAGTACTTCCAGTTTCTGTAGCTTTGTATTGACCTGTTTGATCTCTAAATTTATAAACTCCAACTACTACTTTTTCTTGAGGATTTGGTAAATTTTTTAATAATTTAGTTGCGCTAGTTGCTTCGCCTAATGTTGCTTTTTGAATGTCTACAGGTTGATTAAAATAAGCACCACAACTAGAAAGAAAAAATAAAAATAATAGCAATATATAATTGTAAAATTTCATTTATTAAGGATTTGGGATAATAACTTGGGTTTCTTCGCCAGTTGAAGTGTCTAAAATATTTATGGTTAAACCGCCACTAGATTGATAGACTTCTACAGAAAGCGTTCCAAAAACATAGTTTCCTTCAGATATTCCGTTTTCGCCAAATTGTTGAGCAAATAGCGAACGCGAAACTTGATTTAGTAATTGATTGTTTAAATTTTCGGTAAAGCGTTCAATTTCTGATCGTTCGTCTTTAACTTTATCTTTGTCTTTATAAAGATTTTGAGATTCTGCCGAGCTTAACAACCATTGATAATTAAAAGTATCGCCACCAAATGCAGGATTTTTAGGTTTGTAAACCAGTTCTTGTGCAATTGATAAACTAGAGAAAAATAGAAATAATAGAAGTATAATTTTTTTCATTTTGGTTAATATCTAATAATTTCTTGGCTTTGACGTTCTAGATTTTTAAAATATTTAAAAACTGCGGTTGCAGCTTCTTGTGATGCCAATTGCAAAAATTCATCTTCTGGTTTTAGAAAAAAATCGGCAATAATTTCTGTTTCAACAGTTATAATAATTCTGGTATTTCTGGCAAATGATAATTCTTCTGTTACAGTCACTATCTTATTTACATCTTGTTTTACCTTACTGTATTCTGAATAAAAGTAATCGTAAAAGTCTTTTCCTAACTTGGTTTTAGTTTCGTCAGATACTATTCCTATAAGTTCTAAACCGTCGTTTAGTTTTTTTTTTCGTCAACTTTTTTCTCACCAATTACAATTCTGTCTTTACCTATAATGTTTTCTTTTTCATCATAAATTAGTAACAATAATGTAATTTCATCTTCTTTAGAACTATTAATTTGAGTTTTAGATAATTCTTCAATTTTATTAGATTCTAAAATTTTTTTACCAGATTGTGAATTATTAGATTGATTTTTTCCTCCGTTTTTAATGACCGATAATTTGTATGATATTGATTTAAAAACATCGGTTAAATTCTCTGCTGTTGCTTTAATTAAAATTAAATCTTCGCTGTAGTTAACTTCAATTTTAGCTTTAACTTCTTTATTCATTGTTTGAGATAAAGAAATTAAAGGTAGAATTGAACAAATAAATAGACATAAAAATTTCATTTTTTTAATTGTTTAAGATGATAACAGAACCAGAGTTTCCAGTTTGTTTAACAGTCATTTCTTTAGATAAATTATTAGATCCAATAGAAATAATATTTAAATTATTTCCAGTTTGAGTAAAAGTGTTATTTATAGAATTATTTGTTTTTAAGTTAAAATCTACAATAGAATTATTAGAACCATCTTGCAGAATAAGTTCTTGAATTATTGGTGCATTTTTATCTACAAAAACAAAATTATTATCGCCTTTTTGAATTAAATTTAAATTTGCATCTGACGATATTATATTAGTATTTGCTGTATTTTTATTTCCAATTTGTTGTATAAAAATTGAGTTTTGAACTTCAACTTTACTTGCATCAATAGCAATAAAACTAGAATAGGAAGACAATACATTCATCGAATTTTCTTTATTACTAAAGACTTTAGAAAGTGTATCATTATTTTCATCTTCTTGAGAAAAGGAAACTGTGATAGCAAAAAACAAAAGAAAAATATAACTACTTTTTAGTAAAGTTTTCATAATATTTTAAATAAAATAAAGGTGAGATAATGAATTAATTATCTCACCTTTAAAATAAAATTTAGTTAGATTGAGTAACTACAGAATTGTTAGAATTACCCATTTGGCTTACAGTACTGATGTGTAATTGACCTGTTTGAGTAGTTAAAGCAGTATTCAAGTTACCAGTTTGAGTGATTGCAGAATTGTTATCATCACCGTTTTGAATGGTACGAGCATCATTATCATTACCAGATTGGTTGTGGTTGGTAATGTTATCATCACCAGTTTGAGTTTGTCTAGAGAAATTAGAATCGCCATTTTGTCTAGCATAAGCATAGTTATCATCTCCAATTTGTGTTTGAAAAGCTTCACTATTCTCTGTTGCAGGAGTTCCTAAACCTTGGTCTACAACTGCATCATTACCATTACCTTGTTGGTTTTGGTTAGCGAAATTGTTTCCACCAGCGTTTACATCATTTTGAAAAACTAATGCATCATTACCATTACCGTTTTGTAATTGTTGCGACTCATTGTCAGCTTGACCTTGATAAGAATTAACTACGTTATTGTCGCCAAATTGTCTTTGTCTAGCATAATTGTCTGTTCCAATTTGACGAACATTAGCATAATTACTGTTTCCAATTTGTCTTTGAACAGACTCATTAAAATCACCAATTTGCATAGAAACTGCTACATTTCCTGGAGAACCATCTGGACCAGAGCTTTGAAACTGAGTAGCATCATTACTGTTTCCTGTTTGGGTAATTGTAGCAACATTATTGTCAAATCGTTGCGTTTGCAATGCAGTGTTGCTGTTACCTAACTGAGTAGTAGTAGCAAAATTGTCTTCAGAATAACCTACACCTTGATCAATAGTTGCATCGTTAAAATTTCCTGTTTGATACACTTTACCATCATTGTTGTCTCCAGATTGATCAACATTAGAATCATTTTGCATACCAGTTTGAATAACTAATGCATCATTACTAATACCGCTTGCAGCGACATTTAAACCATCTTGCGTTACAAGAGAATTATTGGCTGATCCAACTTGAGTAACGTTAGATCCATTGGCTGTTCCAGATTGAACAACACTACTTACGTTTGCCTGAGCAAATGCTACAGTTGTAGCTAGCATCGCGGAGATGCTTAAAAACACATTCTTCATAATATAAAAATTTTGGTTAATAAACTTTTTAATACGAGGATAAGTGTTTTTAGATTTGGGGAAATCTTTTTTACATCTTCACATTCATTGTGTTAAAATTTAACAATTGTTTGTCGAATTATAACTACGCAAATTTAAAGCAATTATTTTTAGACAAATGAAAATAAATCATTAAAAAAATGTAAATATTATGCAATTCCGACAGAAAGATGTATTTCATCGATAAAATACATTAAAATGATAATTTTATTCATAAAATTGTAAGAATTTATTTTTTCTATCTACGTATAAATACGTAAGGGAAAAATCTAATTTTCAAGAATTAGAATTTCTACGCGTCTATTTTCGTCTTCTTCTGTCGAATTTTTTTCTGGAATTTTAAAAATTGGTCTAGAAACTCCATAACCTTTATAAGTCATTCTAGTTCTTGCAATTTTATTTCGAAGTAAATAATTATAAACTGCTTTGGCTCTTGCAGCAGAAACTACTTCAAGTTGTGTTGGTAATTTACAACAAATATGACCTTGAATTTCTATTTTTAGGTTAGGATTTTCTTGCATTGCACATAAAAGTTCATATAAAGTAGGTTCAGATTTAGGAACAATTTTAGGCGAATTATTGAAGAAATAAATGTTGTTAAGCTTAATTAAATCGCCTTTTTTAGATTCTTTTATTTGTTGCGAAAGTTTTTTTTCTGAAATTTCAACTTTTTTAATAGTCTCTTTTTCAGAAAAAATAATGGTAACTCTTCTATTTTCTCCTTGAACTTTAGATTGTTCAAAGTCTTCGCCAAAACCTCGAATTTCTATTTCTTTAGTAACTTCAATTTCACTTTCTTTAAGGAAATTATAAACTTCATTAACTCGTTGTAACGCCAAAGTATCGTTGTATAAATTGGAACCTTTACTATCGCAAAATCCATAAAGCTTGGTAACTTGATAATTTTTGCCTTGTGCAATCCACGAATTTATTTTTTTTATGGCAGTTTCGTTTAGGTTATATTTATCAAAATCAAAATAAATATCTAGTTTGCCTTGTGCTATATTTGACAAAGAGAATAGTAAAAAAAATATTAAAATTTTGAATTTCATTATTGCTCATTTTCAAGAATTAAAATTTCAACTCTTCTGTTAGCAGCGCGTTCTTTTTCATCTTTTTCTGGTAATGGATAAATTGGTCTTGAACTTCCAAAACCTTTATAAGACAACCTATTTTTATCAATTTTATTCTTAATTAAAAAATTATACATTGCTTTAGCTCGTTGAGTAGACAAGTTAGTTCTATCAATTGGTTGACAACATAAATTACCTTGAATTTCTATTTTTAATTTCGGATTTTGTTCCATTACCAATAGCAATTCATACATTTTACCACGAGATTCATTTACCACAATAAAAGTATTAATTACAAAATTTAGGTTTTCAATTTTCAGTTTTTCACCTGCTTTACCTTTGTCAATTTCTTTCATAAAATTAACGTCAAGTTTAAATTCCGATTTGCTTCCGTCTGGATTTGTAAAAACTAATTTCTCAGGATAGTTTGGAGTTTTTCTAGGTTTTATAACAATATCCTTTTTAATTCCTAGAATTTCATTTTCTCTAGCCAAATCTTTAGAAAGAATATAATAAATGGTAACTTTTCTGTTTTTAGATTTATCTACATCTTGTTTAAAATCTTCGCCATAACTTCTAGATTTAAAATCGTCTCTAATTTTTATTTTACTTTTTACTTGGCTCAAGGCAAATGAAACTCTGCGTGCTGCAAGAGAATCGTTGAAAGAATTACTTCCATCTTCGTCAGTATAACCATTGATGGCAACAATTTTAGAATCTTTGTTAGATGCAATCCAAGATTGAAATTTATCATTTTCGGTTTTATTTAATTCAAATTTATTACTGTCAAAATACAAAATGAATTGCTCTTGCGCTTTGGCAAATTGAAAAAGTAAAAGAAAGAAACCTAAAAAAACTATATTTTTCATAGTACGAAGTTAATCAATTTATTATGATGCAAAAGTGATACCAATATAAAAATTTTATATATTTGCGAAAAATAAATTAATATGAAAAAACTTATACTATTATCATTTTTACTTTTTGGAGTTTTTTGTAATTCACAATCTTTAATTCAATCTGTAAATTCTGGAAGTGTTATTGCTACAAATTCATCTGTTTCTATTGGAGAAATTGTTGTTGTTCCAACTCAAAATCAATCCAATTCTGGACTTATTGGAATTTTAGCTCAAGTAAATCAGCAATTATTAGAAGTGGCACAATTCGAAATTTCAGAAAACGTTGTTGTTTATCCTAATCCAACAGTTTCTAAAATCTTTTTTAAAACGAATCAAATTTTGGTAAACGAAAAAGTTTCAATCTTTAATAATTTAGGTCAATTAATTATTGAAAAACAAATTGATAGCGAAAATGCAATAGATTTAACTGATCTTTCGGTTGGAGTTTATTTACTTCAATTTGAAAATAAAACTTTAAAATCTTTTAAAATAATTAAAAAATAAATTTCAATTTTAGATAAATATCATGAAAAAAATAATGATACTATAGTTACTTTTTATATCTCTTATTTCTTTTGCGCAAGTGCCACAAGGAATTTCATATCAAGCAATTGCATTAAACACAAATGGAAATCCTGTAGTAAGTTCTAATGTTAGATTGCGACTTTCAGTATTAGATGCATCGTCAAGCGGAAGCGTTTTATATTCAGAAACGCATTTAAAAACTACCAATGCTCAAGGATTATTTAATTTAGTAATTGGACAAGGAACAGTTGTTTCTGGAGTTTTTAATACTATAAACTGGGCATTAAATACAAAATTTTTAAAAGTAGAAATGGATGCAACTGGTGGAACAACTTATGTTTTAGTTGGAACTACGCAATTATTGAGTGTTCCTTATGCTTTGTTTGCTAATACAGTAGGAAGTTTAGCAGGAAACTCATCAATAAATGACGATATTATTAATAACAAAACTTCAAATTTTGCCTTTAATGATACTATTGCTAATATAGTTTATGTCTTCAATACTACATCGGGTATTTGGTCTTCTCAATCATACAATATAAGTGCCAATCCTACATTATTTAATTCTAATGGAAATTTTTCATTTGACGATACTATAGACAATAAAGTATATATTTACAATGGAAAAACAGGAATTTGGTCTTCCCAAGCTTATAATATTTCTGCAAATCCCACTACTCAACAATCCAATGGAACTTTTATATTTGATGATACTGTAGCTAATAAAATGTATGTTTATAATGTAAATACTGGAACTTGGTCTTCACAATTGTATAATATATCTGCAAATCCAACAATTTTAATTTCTAATATTAATGTTGGTTTTGATGATACAATTGATAATAAAATTTATATTTATAGTGGGAAAACTGGTAATTGGTATTCTCAAACTTATAACATTTCAGCAAATCCTACATTACAGCAATCAAATGGAAATTTCACTTTTAACGATACTATAGATAATAAAATGTACATTTATAGTGCTAGCACAAACGTTTGGTCTTCTCAATCTTACAATATTTCAGCTAATCCTACTATAATTATATCTAATACAAATTAATATTTTTAAGATTCAAAAAAAAACCTGCTTTGAAAATTTCAAAGCAGGTTTTTTTGTGTTTAATAATAAATAATTATCTAGTAAACAACAACTCTCTATATTTAGTCAAAGTCCAAATTTCGTCATCAACTAAAAGTTCTAGTTTATCGCAATGTTCACGAATTTCGTCAAAATGTGGTTTTACTTTATCGCAATACATTTCTGCCATTTTTTGAGCATCTGTTAATGTGTTAGCTTTTTTACGAGCTTCAATCATTTTTTCTACTTTAGTATTGATGCCTTCAATATGCTCTGAAATTTCTTTGATTAGAACTATTTGCTCTTTTCCAATTTTTTCAAACTCTTTTCCGAAAATTTCTTTCAATCCACGTACATTTTCAATCAAAGTATTTTGATAACGAATTGCAGTTGGAATTACGTGATTTCTAGCAATATCACCCAAAACTCTTCCTTCAATTTGAATTTTCTTTGTATATTCTTCCAATTCAATTTCATAACGTGCTTCAACCTCAACATGGTTCATAACGTTTAATTCGCTAAATAAATCCAACGCTTTTTTAGAAACCTTAGCTTTCAATGCAGTTGGAGTAGTTTTATGATTACTCAATCCACGTTTTTTAGCTTCTTTTTCCCAAGCATCACTGTAACCATCGCCTTCAAAAAGTATATTTTTTGTACCTTTAATATATTCTCTTAATACATTAAAAATAGCTTCGTCTTTCTTTAAATCTTTAGTATCAATTAATGTATCTACTTCTTTTTTGAAATCTTTTAGTTGTTTTGCAACGATAGAATTCAATGTAGTCATAGCATTAGCGCAATTTGCAGAAGATCCAACAGCTCTAAATTCAAATTTATTTCCTGTAAATGCAAATGGAGAAGTTCTGTTTCTATCAGTATTATCCAATAAAACATCTGGAATTTTTCCAACCACATTTAACTTTAAATCGGTTTTTTCTTCTGGAGATAATTTTCCTGTAGAAACACCTTCCAATTCGGCTAAAACTTTGGTTAATTGAGCTCCAATAAATACTGAAATAATTGCTGGTGGCGCTTCATTTGCTCCCAATCTATGATCGTTACTTGCCGTTGCAATTGCTGCACGAAGTAATTCTTCATATTCATTAACAGCTTTTATAGTGTTGATAAAAAACGATAAAAATTGTAAATTACTCATTGGCGTTTTTCCTGGAGAAAGCAAGTTTATTCCAGTATCTGTAGCCAATGACCAGTTGTTGTGTTTTCCAGAACCGTTTACTCCCATAAAAGGTTTTTCGTGAAAAAGAACCTTAAAATCATGACGTTCTCCAACTTTAGACATTACATCCATTAATAATGAATTATGATCTACTGCCAAATTGGTTTCTTCAAAAATTGGTGCCAATTCAAACTGATTTGGAGCTACTTCATTATGTCTTGTTTTCACTGGAATTCCAAGTAACATACATTCTTCTTCCAATTCTCTCATATAATTTAATGCACGAGACGGAATTGATCCAAAGTAATGATCGTCAAGTTGTTGACCTTTAGCAGAAGTATGACCAAGCAATGTTCTACCAGTCATAACTAAATCTGGACGAGAATTTGCCAAAGCTGAATCTACCAAGAAATATTCTTGTTCCCAACCCAAAGTTGCAGTTACTTTTTTTACATTTTTATCAAAATATTTACAAACATCGGTTGCGGCTTCATCAACTGCATTTAATGCTCTCAAAAGTGGTGTTTTATAATCTAAAGCTTCGCCAGTATAAGAAATAAAAACTGTAGGAATACATAAAGTTGTTCCAAAAATAAAGGCAGGAGAAGTTGGATCCCAAGCTGTATAACCACGAGCTTCAAAAGTATTTCTAATTCCACCATTTGGAAACGAAGATGCATCTGGTTCTTGTTGCACTAATTGTCCGCCACCAAATTTTTCTACAGCGTCACTGCCATCATAAGAAGTTTCAAAAAATGCATCGTGCTTTTCGGCTGTCGAACCAGTTAGTGGTTGAAACCAGTGCGTATAATGAGTTACACCTTTAGAAAGTGCCCATTCTTTCATTCCCATTGCAATATAATCTGCTAGTTTTCTGTCAATTTTGGTTCCGTGTTGCACTGCATCTTTAACACCTTTGTGAGCATCGGAAGTTAGAAACTGCTTCATAGCTTTGTCATTAAACACATTAGAACCAAAAAGATCTGATTTTCTTCCTGCTTCTTCAAATTTTACTGGCTTTCTGCCTGATGCATCTTTTAATGCTTGAAAACGTAAAGTTGACATAAAAATTAGTTTTTAAAAGTTATACCCTAGTATTTTGATGCAAATATAATAATTATTTGATTCAAAAATAATTATACCCTATTTTTTTTGGGGTAAAAAATTTTAAATATCAATGTCAATTGCAGAAATCAATGTCAATTGCAAAAATCAATGTCAATTGCAAAAATCAATCTCAATTGCAAAAATCAATCTCAATTGCAAAAATCAATGTCAATTGCAAAAATCAATGTCAATTGCAAAAATCAATCTCAATTGCAAAAATCAATGTCGATTACAAAAATCAATGTCAATTGCAAAAATCAATGTCAATTGCAAAAATCAATCTCAATTGCAAAAATCAATGTCAATTGCAAAAATCAATGTCAATTGCAAAAATCAATATCAATTGCAAAAATCAATGTCAATTGCAAAAATCAATGTCAATTGCAAAAATCAATGTCAATTGCAAAAATCAATGTCAATTGCAAAAATCAAT
>JAYVKR010000218.1:0-5937 GCA_043768185.1 Flavobacterium sp. | reverse complement strand
AAAAATGTTATGCAACTTTCCGAACAAGAAATCATTAGAAGAGAAAAATTAAATACTTTGCGAAGCATAGGTATTAACCCATATCCGGCAGATTTATTTCCTGTAAATCATACTTCGAAACAGGTTAAAGAAAATTTTGAAGAAGGTAAAAAGGTTATTCTTTCTGGTAGATTAATGAGTGTTCGCGATCAAGGAAAAGCATGTTTTGCAGAGCTTCAAGATAGTGAAGGCAGAATGCAATTGTATTTTAACAGAGATATGCTTTGCCTTGGCGAAGATAAATCGTTGTACAATCAAGTGTTTAAAAAATTGACCGATTTGGGCGATTTTATAGGTATTGAAGGCGAATTGTTTATGACAAAAGTTGGCGCGCAATGTGTGCGTGTTGATGAATTTAAAATTTTGAGTAAAACGTTGCGACCGTTACCATTGCCTAAAACCGACGAAGACGGAACCGTTTATGATGCCTTTAACGATGCCGAATTGCGTTACAGAATGCGTTATGTAGATTTAGTTGTTAACCCAAATGTAAAAGAAGTTTTTGTAAAAAGAACAAAATTGTTTACAGCAATGCGTACTTTTTTTAATACTGCCGGTTATATGGAAGTTGAAACGCCAGTTTTACAATCTATTGCTGGTGGTGCTGCTGCAAGACCTTTTATTACACATCATAACAGTTTAGACATTCCGCTATATATGAGAATTGCTAATGAATTGTACTTAAAAAGATTGATTGTTGGAGGATTTGATGGTGTTTATGAGTTTTCTAAAAATTTTAGAAACGAAGGAATGGATAGAACGCACAATCCAGAATTTACAGCAATGGAAATTTATGTAGCCTACAAAGACTACAATTGGATGATGGAGATGACCGAAAATTTATTAGAATATTGTGCCAATGAAGTTAATGGTACTACAGAAGCAACATTTGGCGAGCATAAAATAAATTTTAAAGCACCTTATGCCAGAGTTACAATGACTGATGCTATAAAACAATTTACAGGATTTGATATTTCTGGAAAAAATGAAGCTGAATTATTTGAAGCTGCAAAATCGATGCATATTGATGTAAACGATACTATGGGAAAAGGAAAATTGATTGATGAAATTTTTGGAGCAAAATGCGAAGGAAATTTTATTCAACCTACTTTTATAATAGATTACCCAAAGGAAATGAGTCCGTTATGTAAAGAACACAGAGAAAATCCTGAGTTAACAGAACGATTTGAATTGATGGTTTGTGGTAAAGAAATTGCCAATGCTTATTCTGAACTGAATGATCCTATTGATCAGAGAGAACGATTTGAAGCGCAAATGACTTTGGCAGAAAAAGGTGATGATGAAGCCAACGGAATTATAGATGAAGATTTCTTGAGAGCATTAGAATATGGAATGCCACCAACAGCAGGATTGGGAATTGGAATGGACAGATTAATTATGTTTTTGACAAACAATGCATCAATTCAAGAAGTACTTTTCTTTCCTCAAATGCGACCAGAGAAAAAACAAGTTGAACTTACCGATGATGAAAAACATATTATAGAAATATTGAAAGCTAATGTTGGAATTTCTATTTTAGATTTAAAAGCAAAAGCTGATTTATCTGGTAAAAAATGGGATGCTGCAAGTAAAGGAATTACAAAACATAACTTAATGAAAATCGTAGTTAATGGCGATAATAAAATTGTTGAGTACTTGGGGAAATAAACAAGTAAGTTTGAATAAATAAAAATTTAGTACATTCGCTTTTTAATCTATTTAAGAATATAGAAATTATGAAGAAAATTATTTTATTATTTACACTACTTTTAGGATTTAGTTTTACAACAAATGCACAATCTAAATCGGAATCTGATACCTCTAAAGAGTTAAATTATAAAGAAAGATCATTTGAAGATGTGGTTTTATTAAATAAAATTGTAAATCTTTCGCCACAAGTAAAAAAAGAATTTTTTGTTATTATGGAAGACAGAACAGAAGCACTTGAAAATTCTAAAAACATAGAAGAAATAAAAGTACTGTATGAAAAATTTGGCGAAAAAATGATGTCTTTACTATCAGCGACTCAAATTGAAAAACTAAAAACAGATCAAGAATTATATTTAAGATTAACAACTTACACGGTAATAAAATAGTTTTTTAAATAAAATTTATACTAAGGAATTCTTAATTGAGTTCCTTTTTTTATTTTTAAATTAAACCATTTAGATAGTAATTGGTCTTATCAACATAACATAAAAAAAAACAATATGAAAAAATTATTTTTAGTTGCATTATTGTTTGTTGGAATTTCAACATTTGCACAAAAAAAAACCGAAAGAAAAGAATTAACTACAGAAGAAAAAGTTGACAAAAGAGTTTCTAAATTAACTGAGAATTTAAAACTAAATGACAAACAAATTGGTGAAGTGAAAATTTTATTTACCAACCAAATGATTAAGAATGAAAAAACTAGAGCAGAAATTAAAGCTAAAGTTAAAGCCAACAAAGAAGCTGGAACAAAAATGACTGCTGATGAAAAAAAAGCATTAAGAGAATTAATAAATAATGAAAAAGAAGTTACCGCTGTTGAAATGAAAAAAATTCTTACACAAGAACAGTATGTTAAATGGGAATCAATGCGAGCAGAAAAGGTAGCACAAAAAGAAGATAAAATTATTTCTAGAAAAAGAAAACCATAATTTGGAGTATTAAATTTATAAATAATTTGGTTTTTAATTAATTTTTTCTATTTTTGAGTTCTATTAAATCAAAATCTCATTCATTATGAAAAAATTACTTTTTATTTTTACCTTAATATGTGTATTTTCAATTAATGCTAACGCTCAAGAGAAAAACGTAACTTCTCAAGATTTAGCAAAAAAAGATGCAGTTGAATTAACTCAATTACTTAGTCTTAATGATACAGATACGGAAAACTTTTTTAGATTGTTCGAAATGAAATATACAATGTTAGAAGACAAATCATTATCTGAAGAAAGAAAATCTATTATAACTTCTACAATTGATGCAAAAATTAGAGCAACTTTAAATGAAAAACAAATGGCAATTTTAGAAGCCAATCCAGAGCTTTTTAAAAGACTAAAATAATATTAAAAATCCCGAAAATTTCGGGATTTTTTTTGCATTATATTTTTTAAAATTTAGAAATTTTGAGATACTTTATCAACTGCGTTAATTGTATAATCTAAGTCTTGATAGGTTAAAGCATCTGTTAAAAACCAAGACTCGTATGCCGATGGTGCAATATAAATTCCTTCATTTAATAATCCGTGAAAGAATTTTTTAAACATTTCATTATCACCATTCTTGGCTGTATTAAAATCTATAACTGGATTTTTGTCAAAATGTACCGATATCATTGATCCAACTCTATTTATCGTAAAATCGATATTGTTTTTATTCAATACTTTTTCAATTCCTTGATGTAAATATTCTGTTTTTTGTGCTAATCTTGTAAACACTTCAATATCAGAATTTAATGCATTTAACATGGTTAATCCTGCTTCCATTGCTAGTGGATTTCCAGATAACGTTCCAGCTTGATACACTGGACCAAGTGGTGCTAAAAAATTCATAATTTCGTTTCTTGCTGCAAAAGCTCCAACTGGCAAACCACCACCAATTACTTTTCCAAAACATACAATATCTGCATTTACATTATATAATTCTTGAACGCCACCTTTTGCAAGTCGAAAACCTGTCATAACCTCATCAAAAATTAATAACGAATTATTATCTGAACATAAAGTTCTCAATCCTTCTAAAAATCCATTTAACGGAGGAATACAACCCATATTTCCTGCAACTGGTTCTACAATAATAGCAGCAATTTGATTTTTATTGGCTTCAAATAATGATTTTACACTTTCTAAATCGTTGTAATTGGCGAGCAAAGTATCTTTCGCAGTTCCTTCTGTAACTCCAGGACTATTTGGCGAACCAAAGGTTATAGCACCACTTCCTGCTTGAATTAAAAACGAATCGGAATGACCATGATAACAACCAGCAAATTTAATTATTTTATCTCTTTTTGTAAAACCACGAGCCAATCTAATTGCACTCATACATGCTTCTGTACCAGAATTTACAAATCTAATTTTATCAATATTTGGAACCATAGAAATTGCTAGTGCTGCAATTTTAGTTTCTAATTCTGTTGGCATACCAAACGAGGTTCCTTTTTTAGCTCTTTCTGTAATTGCATCAATTACTGGTTGGTATGCGTGACCAAGAATCATTGGTCCCCAAGAATTTATATAATCTATAAGTTTATTTCCGTCTTCGTCATAAAGATAAGCACCTTTGGCACTTTTAACAAAAATTGGTGTTCCGCCAACTGCTTTAAAAGCACGAACTGGAGAATTTACGCCACCAGGAATTACTTTTTCTGCAGCAGCGAAAAGTTCACTACTTCTTTTATATTGCATTTTAAATTTTTATTTAATGGTAAGATTTTGTCCAATAGAAATTCCGTTATCAGAAATATCATTTTTTCTTTTTAATTCTTCTATTGAAACATTATATTTTTTTGATAACGAATACAAAGTATCACCTTTCATAACTTCGTGTCTAATTGCATCTGGATTGTAAACAATTGGTTCTTCTTTTTTGATAATTTCTTTTTTAGGAGCAACATATTCTATACCCAAAACTTCAGCATCATATTGTTGCAAATTATAGCGTTCAATAAGTCCAATTAGCTTTGTAGGATAAGCTGGATCTGTTGCGTAACCAGCTGATTTTAAACCTCTTGCCCAAGATTTATAATCATTTTTAGGTAGTTTAAATAACGAAGAATACCTGCTTCTAGAAGTTAAAAACATAGAATGATCTCTATAAGATTCTTCTGGATTACTGTATTTTCTAAAACATTCTTTCGCTGTATCGTCATCGTGTTTTACACTTGGTCCATTCCATTCTAAATGACATTTTATACCAAAATGATTATTGGCTTGCGCACTTAAAGGTCCAGTTCCTGCTCCAGATTCTAAAATTCCTTGACCAAGTGTAATACTTGCAGGAATTCCGTAGGTTATCATATCTTCTTTTGCTATTTTTTGATATTTTGCAATATATTCATTAACAAGTGCTGTTGTAACTTTTACTCTAGTTGTGGCTTCCAGGATTTCTGTTTGATTGTTTTGATTTTGATTTACTTCTTCTACTTTTTTAGTAACAACAACTGGTTTGTCCTCATCAATTTTTATTATTGGTTTTTTTATTGTTCTAACAACTGGTTTAGATGTACTGTTTTTAGTAGTTCTAACAACAGGTTTTGTTGCAGTACAACTGGCTAAAAAAATAGCACAAAAACTAAGTAAAATCTTTTTAATCATAAGTTTGTATTGTTGGTAAATTTTTATTTTTCAATTTCATATTCATTCCTGTAATTCCTTGTAATCCACCTGTATGAATTAGTAGAATTTTAGAATCATCTGGAAAATAATTTTTGTTTATTAAATCTATAACGCCAAAAACCAACTTTCCAGTATAAATTGGATCTAAAGAAATTTTAGTTTCTGCATAAAATTGATTCATAAATTGAATTAATTCGTTAGAAACTTTTCCATATCCGCCAAAATGATAATCTGTTATTAATTCCCAATTATTATTTGTTGCAAATTTACAAATATCTTTTTGCAAAAAATCACCTTTAAGTGCAGGAAATCCTAAAATTTTTTGATGGCAAAAAGAGTTGTTTATTATTCCAGAAATTGTTCCTCCAGTTCCAACACAGACGCAGATATAATCGTAAATAAAATCATCTTCATTTAGTGTTTCTTCACAACCTTTTACTGCCAATTGATTGGTTCCACCTTCTGGAATTAAATAAAAATTTCCGAATTTTTGTTTTAAATTTTCAATAAATTCTAATGATTCTTTATTTCGATATTCTTCTCTTGTTACAAATTCTAATTGCATTCCGCATTGTTT
>JAYVKR010000217.1:0-9585 GCA_043768185.1 Flavobacterium sp. | reverse complement strand
GGCGATCAAAAAATTGAATTAAAACAATTTACAGACAGTGCTGTTTTAAAGAAAAAACCTTTAAAATAAATTTTAAATAAAAACAGAACAATAAACTTTGAGAAGTTGATTTTTGTTTTATATTTGCACACGGAAATTTTTAATGTTTTTAGGTGAAATGTTTCCTGATTATCGCGTTCCTATTTAAAATTAGAAAGAACGTAGATTTAAAATAATGTTATTTTTCGGGGTGTAGCGTAGCCCGGTTATCGCGCCTGCTTTGGGAGCAGGAGGTCGCAGGTTCGAATCCTGCCACCCCGACTAAAAGCTGAACTTTTAAAAGTTCAGCTTTTTTTATAGAATTAATTTATTGTTTTATAATTTTTTTATAATTTCTAAAACTAAATATATTTTAATAAAAAGGTATCTTTGCACTTCAATAAAAATTAAAAAAATGTCTGATACAATAGAAAAAATAAAATGTTTAATAATAGGTTCTGGTCCAGCAGGATATACTGCAGCAATTTATGCAGCTAGAGCCAATATGTATCCTGTTTTATATCAAGGAACACAACCTGGTGGACAATTAACAACAACAAATGAGGTAGAAAACTGGCCAGGTAATCCAGAAGGAATAACTGGACCAGAAATGATGATTGGAATTCAAGAACAAGCAAAACGATTTGGCACAGATGTTCGTGATGGTTGGGCTACAAAGGTAGATTTTTCTGGAGAAATTAAGAAAGTATGGATTAACGATACTAAAGAATTGCATTGTGAAACTGTAATTATTAGTACTGGAGCAACTGCTAAATATTTAGGTTTAGAATCGGAACAGCATTATTTAAATACTGGTGGTGGCGTTTCTGCATGTGCAGTTTGTGACGGATTTTTCTACAGAAATCAAGAAGTTGTAATTGTTGGCGCTGGAGATTCTGCTTGTGAAGAAGCACATTATTTATCTAAATTGTGTAAAAAAGTTACTATGCTTGTAAGAAGTGAAAAGTTTAGAGCTTCTAAAATTATGGAAGAACGCGTTAAAAAAACTGAAAATATTATTATTTTAATGAACCACGATACGGTTGAAGTTCTTGGTGATGGACAAGTTGTTACTGGTGTAAAAGCTAAAAATAAAACTACCAATGAAATTTTTGATATTCCTGCAACAGGATTTTTTGTAGCGATTGGTCATAAACCTAATACAGATATATTTAAAGATTATCTAACACTTGATGAAACTGGATATATTATTAATATTCCTGGAACTTCTAAAACTAATATTGAAGGCGTTTTTGTTGGTGGCGATGCTGCCGATCATGTTTATAGACAAGCAATTACTGCTGCTGGAACTGGTTGTATGGCTGCTTTGGATGCTGAAAGATATTTGGCTGCTAAAGAGTAGTTTTTAAAACTTTTACACAAAGAGTTTTTTTTAAACCATTAAGATTCGTTAAGGTAATTAAGTTTTCAAAAAGATAATTTTCAATTAAAGATTTATAAGATTGTATTTGAATTTAATAAAATACAAAAATTATCAAGCCCTGATGGAAATGGCATCCTTTTATAAAAAAATATCCATTCTTTTTAGAATGGATATTTTTTTGTAAAAGATAGAATGTACAGCAGGAAAATGGTTTGATGAAATGCCCAAGCCATTCGCTTCTAATAATTTATAAACATAATTAATCGTTCATAGAAATTAGAAATTCGCTGTTGTCTCTTGTCTTTTTAATTTTGTCGTTTATGGTGTCCATTGCTTCTACTGGGTTCATATCGGCAAGGAATTTACGTAAAACCCACATTCTTTTTAGTGTGTTTTCGTCTAGTAATAAATCGTCGCGACGCGTACTTGAAGAGGTTAAATCAATGGCTGGGAAAATTCTTCGGTTGGCAATTTTTCTATCCAATTGCAGTTCCATATTTCCTGTTCCTTTAAATTCTTCAAATATTACTTCGTCCATTTTAGAACCTGTTTCTGTTAATGCAGTTGCAATTATACTTAACGAACCGCCATTTTCTACATTTCTTGCAGCACCAAAAAAGCGTTTTGGCTTTTGCAACGCATTGGCATCTACTCCACCAGAAAGTACTTTTCCTGATGCTGGTTGAACTGTGTTATATGCTCTTGCTAAACGAGTTATAGAATCTAAAAGTATAACTACATCGTGACCACATTCTACCAATCGTTTGGATTTTTCTAGTACAATATTAGCAATTTTTACGTGTTCCATTGGTTCACGATCAAAGGTTGAAGCAATTACTTCGCCACGAACACTGCGTTGCATATCGGTAACTTCTTCTGGACGTTCATCTATCAGTAAAACTATTAAATAAACCTCTGGATGATTGGCTGCAATGGCATTTGCAATGTCTTTTAACAACATTGTTTTACCTGTTTTTGGTTGTGCCACAATCATTCCACGTTGACCTTTTCCTATTGGCGAAAATAAATCGATAATTCTTGTAGATGTACTTGCTTGTTTTCCTGCTATATTGAATTTTTCTTGTGGAAATATTGGTGTTAAGTGTTCAAACGATACTCTGTCGCGTACTACTTGCGGATCGTGTCCGTTAATTTTTAAAACTCTTACTAATGGAAAAAACTTCTCGCCTTCTTTTGGCGGACGAACTACTCCTTTTACTGTATCTCCAGTTTTTAAACCAAATAATCTTATTTGTGAAGTTGACAAATAAATATCATCTGGAGATGCTAGATAATTATAATCAGACGAACGTAAAAATCCGTAACCGTCAGGCATCATTTCTAAAACGCCTTCACTTTCTATAATTCCGTCAAATTCATAATCGGAATCTCTAAAGTTATTGGTTTTTTTATTTTTAAAATTTGGATTTTGGTTTGGGTTTTGATTAGGATTTCCGTTACCATTTCCGTTTTGATTTGGGTTTTGGTTTGGATTTTTATGTTTTTGATTAGGATTTTGATTCGGATTTTTTGGTTTTACAACCTCATTTTCAGAATTTCCTTCTTGAGAAATTTCGGTAACAATTTCTTCTTTAACTAATTCATCTGTAGTATCAGTAGTTGTATTTTCTGGTTTTACAGCTTTAATAAATTTTAATTTCTTTTTAAATTTTTCAGTCTGACTTAAATTTTCAGTACCAATTTCTTGAATTTCTTCGCTATAAATTACTTGTTGAGTTGGTTTTTCATCAGAAAATAAATTTTTAGATGCAGTAATAACTACTTTTTCCTCTGTTTTTATCCTGGCTCTTTTTGGCTTGTCATCTTCAACAATATCTGAATTTTTTTCAGAAACTGGAGAAGATTTTTCTTGCTGATTCAATATTTCTTGAATCAAAACTTCTTTTTTTATGCCATTAAATTTTATTGTCTTGGCTAATTTGGCAATTTCTTGAAGCTCGGTTAGCTTCATGCCTTTTAATGCAGATATATCAAACATAAATGTTTACAATGATTTAATAATTTCAATAATTAGGAACTAAATACAAAATGTGAGGTGAATTTTTTCTTTAGAAAAATCCGTGTTTTTGAAGTACTTACGAATTTGTTATGCAATAATACGAATAAATTTCATTCAACCAATAGTTTTTTTAAAAAAGATAGTATATTTTTGCTTCACAATAATAAAATATGCTTCAACGAATTCAAACCGTTTATTTAATAATTGTTTTTATAGTAATAGGTATTCTTCCGTTCGTTTTTCCGTTATGGAAACTTGTTGGTGGCAAAGAGTTCTATTTTATGCCAAATATGATGTATAGAATTTTGTTTGGACTAATTACAATGCTAACTTTATTAAGTATTATATCTTTCAAAAAAAGACAACAACAATTTGTTTACAACAGATTGAATATAATTTTAAATTTAATTTTATTAGGATTATTTGTTTATCGTTCACTAAATATATCTGGAGAAACTCCTGCAGTTTCAGAGAAAGGTATTGGGATGTTTCTTCCTATCGTTTCTATCGTTATGTTAGTTTTGGCCAACAAAGCTATC
This sequence comes from Flavobacterium sp., assembly GCA_043768185.1. Lineage (GTDB taxonomy): Bacteria > Bacteroidota > Bacteroidia > Flavobacteriales > Flavobacteriaceae > Flavobacterium. The sequence goes on along the minus strand of JAYVKR010000217.1, from coordinate 5,624 downwards.
AAGAAGGATGAAGATCTTGTAAAATCTGTGGACAGATTGAGATAAACCTATAACATTATGTTTATTAGTGCGAAGAAAATCCTAAACGAAAGTTTGGGATTTTTTTTAGAAGCCAATCCAGCTTTACATTACAAGTTTTTTATAAAATAATAAGTTTTCTACCATTTTTAAAAGAGCTTCCGTTGGTCGCTTTTTAAAAATAAGAAAACTAAATTATTTTTATAAAAAAGCTTTCCATTGCAATCTGGGCTAGTTCGTAGAACATTTAAAATTATGTATTAAAACAATTGTACTGACAAGTCGCGACTTGTCCCTACAACCCAATCTCAATAATCTCCAAACCTTGAATTTTATCGCCATCAATTTCAAATCGTAGCATGGTTCTTATTTGGTGAAAACCATAAATACCGCAAGCACCAGGATTCATATAAAGTAAATTCAAAGTTTTATCAAATTGTACCTTTAATATATGAGAATGTCCGCAAATAAAAAGTTTGGGTGGATTTAATTTAATTTCCTCACGAATGGCTTGATTGTATTTTCCAGGATAACCACCAATATGAGTAATCCAAACAGCGACACCTTCACACATAAATCTATTGTTCAAAGGAAATTCCATTCTGGCTTTGTCATCATCAATATTTCCATAAACTGCTCGCAAAGGTTTTAGTTTTTTCAGTTCATCAGTAACTTTTAAATCGCCAATATCGCCAGCATGCCAAACCTCGTCAGCAAGATTTACATATTTTATAATTGTTTCGTCTATATGACTGTGTGTGTCAGAAAGTAACAGTATTTTTTTCATTTATGCTGAACTTGTTTCAGTATTTATTTGCCACAAAGGCACTAATTCACAAAGTTTTTTTTGACACGAATTGCACGAATTTGGCACATATTCATTACCCAAAAAAATTTTCAAATTTTAAAAAATATTTTTATTTAATAATTTTAATTTATCAACAAGCAAAGTTAATTATTTAGGAAAACTAAACATTCATTCTATTAAAATCTTTGTAAATTTGCCAAAATAATTAACTAATTGTTCACTTCGTCAACATTTCATTACTGAACACTGCAAACTGAACAATGCAAACTACATTTTGAGGTATTTTATAGAATTTGCATACAAAGGAACCAATTATCACGGATGGCAATATCAGCCAAACGCAATTTCTGTACAAGAAACTTTGACCAAAGCGCTTGCTACAATTTTAAAAACTACAATAGAACTTGTTGGCGCAGGACGAACAGATACTGGCGTTCATGCCAAACAAATGTTTGCTCATTTTAATTATGATTTAGATATTGATACAGAATTTTTAACTCATAAACTCAATTCTTTTTTGCCAAAAGATATTTCAGTTGTAACTTTTTATAAAGTTAAAGAAGAAGCTCATGCAAGATTTGACGCCACAAAACGAACTTATCAATATCATATTCATACTAAAAAAGATGCTTTTGAAAGTGACGACTCATTGTATTATCACAATAATTTGAACATCGAATTAATGAATAAAGCTTGCAAAATTTTATTTGAATATTCTAATTTTGAGTGTTTTTCTAAAGTAAATACAGATGTAAATACTTTTAATTGTGAAATATTCGATGCAAAATGGATACAAACAGAAAATCAATTGGTTTTTACAATTGCTGCCGATAGATTTTTAAGAAATATGGTTCGCGCAATTGTTGGAACAATGATATATATAGGATTAGAAAAAGTATCTTTGCAACAATTTAAAGAAATTATTGAAAGTAAAGATCGAAATAAAGCAGGATTTTCTGTTCCAGCGCATGGATTGTATTTGACGAAAGTGGAATATCCTTTTTTAATGATTGGTGAAAAGTAAAGAAAAATAATAAAGATACTGAAATAAGTTCAGCATAAATGAAAGCAAAAGCATTTGACACTCGTTTGTTTAAACGAATTTTAAGGTATACCAAACCCTACCAAAATCGATTTAATGGTGTAATTGTTTTTGCAATAACTTTATCAATATTTGCTGCGTTACGGCCTTATTTACTGAAACTTACGGTAGATAATTATATGAAACCTAAAGACGAAAACGGATTATTATTTTACGTTTCGTTAATGGGAATTGTACTAATTTTTGAAGGACTTTCACAGTTTTATTTTGTGTATTGGGCAAACTGGCTTGGACAAGATATTGTAAAAGACATTCGTACCAAGTTGTTCAAACACATGTTGAGTTTTAGAATGAAATACTACGATAATGCTCCAGTTGGTCAATTGGTTACACGTTCTGTATCTGATATTGAGCAAATTGCAAGAATTTTTAGTCAAGGACTTTTTATGATTATTAGTGATTTGCTAAAAATGGTTGTAGTGCTAATTTTTATGTTTTATATGAATTGGAAACTCACTTGGATTGTTATTGCTGCAATGCCAATATTGGTTTTTATTACTCGAATTTTTCAAAAGAAAATGCAAGTTGCCTTTGAAGAAGTTAGAAATCAAGTGGCCAATTTAAATACTTTTGTGCAAGAACGAGTTACCGGAATGAAAATTGTTCAGCTTTTTAATCGAGAACAAATAGAATATGAAAAGTTTAAAGAAATAAATCAAAAACATAATGTTGCTTGGATAAAAACCATTCTTTACAACTCTATTTTCTTTCCAATTGCCGATATTATTTCATCATTAACCCTAGCATTTGTAGTACTTTATGGAGGATTTCATATTTTAGATGGCGATAAATTTACCACATTTGGCGATTTATTTTCCTATACAATGTTTATTAGCATGTTGTTTAATCCGCTGCGTCAAATTGCAGATAAATTTAACGAAATGCAAATGGGAATGATTGCTGCCAACAGAGTTTTTGATATTATAGATACAGAAATTGAAGTACAACAAGATGGAAAAATAGAAGCCAACCATTTTGAAGGAAATATAAAATTTGAAAACGTAAAATTTAGTTACATTCACGGTGAAGAAGTTTTAAAAGGAATTTCATTAGAAGTAAATTCTGGCGAAACCATTGCAATAGTTGGTGCAACTGGCGCAGGAAAATCTACCATTATAAATTTATTAAATCGTTTTTACGAAATCAACTCAGGCGAAATTTACATCGATAATCAAAATATAAATCAGTTTACATTAGAAAGTCTGCGAAAGCAAATAGCTATTGTACTTCAAGATGTATTTCTGTTTGCCGATACCATTTTTAATAATATTACCTTAAATAATCCTGAAATATCAAGAGAAACTGTTTTAAATGCCTCCAAAAAAATTGGAGTTCACAATTTTATAATGAGTTTGCCAAATGGTTATGAATATAATGTAAAAGAACGTGGAGTGATGTTATCGTCAGGTCAACGCCAATTAATTGCTTTTTTAAGAGCTTATGTAAGCAATCCAAGTATTTTAATTCTTGACGAAGCAACCTCATCTATAGATACTTATAGTGAAGAATTAATTCAAAACGCAACAGAAACTATTACAAAAGACAGAACTTCAATTGTAATTGCACACAGATTGGCAACAATTATTAATGCCGATAAAATTATTGTAATGGACAAAGGTATAATTGTAGAATCTGGAACACACAACCAATTAGTGAATAAAGAAAAAGGATATTATAAAAATTTATACGATTCTCAATTTTCTGTAGCAATTTAATTTTTTTAATAATTTATGACATTCGAGGAAATAAAATTTAAAGTTGATACATTCCATAATAATGGTCAAACTATCAATGCATTTTATTGGCTTTTAGAACATTATGAATTGAAAAACATAAATTTAAAAGAAATCACTTTTCGTGAAATAGCAAATCCTGAATTTATACTTCTCACAACAGAAGGCAATTTTGGAGAAAAACAATCTATTAGAATACCACAAAATATTTTTGAATTTCCTTTAGAATTATTGATTACAATGATTGTTCACGAATTAATTCATGTAGATCAAAAAGCTGTAAAACCTTATATTTTAGACAAAAACGAACGCGAATGGCAAGCATATTATGAAATGATTTTTCATATAAAATATCCAAATGTTCCAGAAATTTCATCTTATCATAAAAAATTCTTTGCTACTAAAGCATTAGAATATTATAAAAGAATGGGAGAAAGTTCAATTTTACAAATAAAGTACGAAAGCCAAAAAATAGAAATGGAAAATTTTATTTTAAGTTTAGCATAAGACAAATTTTACTTAATAAACTTTAAAATAATTTATAATTTATACTTATTTTTGCTAACCAAATACTAACAAAAAATGAATAATAAAATGAATTTAAAATAATTCATTTTCACCAAAAATAAAATAAATAAGAGAAAATGAAATACGATATTATAGTTTTAGGTTCTGGTCCAGGTGGATATGTAACCGCAATTCGTGCCTCGCAATTAGGTTTTAAAGTTGCAGTAATCGAGAAAGAAAGTCTTGGTGGCGTTTGTTTAAATTGGGGTTGTATACCAACAAAAGCATTATTAAAATCGGCACAGGTTTTTGATTATTTAAAACATGCTGCCGATTATGGATTGATTGTAAAAGAATATGATAAAGATTTTAATGCTGTTGTAAATCGTTCAAGAAATGTGGCTGGCGATATGAGTAAAGGCGTTCAGTTTTTAATGAAAAAAAATAAAATTGATGTAATTGATGGTTTTGGAAAATTAAAACCAGGAAAAAAAATTGACGTTACCACAGTAGATAAAAAAGTTACAGAATATTCTGCAGATCATATAATTATTGCCACTGGAGCACGTTCTCGAGAATTGCCAAATCTTCCTCAAGATGGTGTAAAAGTTATTGGTTACAGACAAGCAATGACATTGCCAAAACAACCAAAATCGATTATTATTGTTGGTTCTGGTGCCATTGGAGTTGAGTTTGCGCATTTTTATAACGCCATGGGAACAGATGTTACTTTAATAGAATTTATGCCCAACATTGTTCCAGTAGAAGACGAAGATATTTCTAAACAAATGGAACGTTCTATGAAAAAAGCTGGTGTTAAAATCATGACATCATCATCAGTAGAAAAAATTGATGCTTCTGGAAACGGAGTTAAAGCATTTGTAAAAACAGCAAAAGGAGAAGAAATTCTTGAAGCAGAAATTTTACTTTCGGCAGTAGGAATTAAAACAAATATTGAAAATATTGGATTAGAAGAAGTAGGAATTGCAGTTGATAAAGATAAAATTCTTGTAAATGCTTTTTCTCAAACTAACATTCCTGGATATTATGCCATTGGCGATGTAACACCAGGTCAAGCTTTGGCTCATGTTGCCTCTGCAGAAGGAATAAATTGTGTAGAAAAAATTGCTGGTTTGCACGTAGATCCAATAGATTATGGTAACGTTCCAGGTTGTACATATGCAAGTCCAGAAATTGCTTCTGTAGGTATGACAGAAAAACAAGCTAAAGAAAAAGGTTACGAATTAAAAATTGGAAAATTTCCATTCTCAGCATCTGGAAAAGCAAAAGCATCTGGAACTCCAGACGGATTTGTAAAAGTAATATTTGATGCTAAATATGGCGAATGGTTAGGTTGCCACATGATTGGTGCTGGTGTAACAGATATGATTGCCGAAGCAATTGTAGCAAGAAAACTAGAAACTACAGGACACGAAATTTTAAAAACAATTCATCC
>JAYVKR010000216.1:0-4045 GCA_043768185.1 Flavobacterium sp. | reverse complement strand
AAACAACAACCTTACAATATGGCAAAAATTAAAGTAGCCAATCCAGTAGTAGAATTGGATGGCGATGAAATGACACGAATTATTTGGAGTTTTATTAAAGAACAATTAATTCTTCCTTATCTTGATTTAGATATTAAATATTATGACTTGGGAATTGAAAGTCGCGAAGCTACAAAAGATCAAATAACCATTGACTCGGCAGAAGCTATAAAAAAATATAATGTTGGTATAAAATGTGCCACAATTACTCCAGATGAAGATAGAGTTAAAGAATTTAACTTGTCTAAAATGTGGAAATCTCCAAACGGAACTATTAGAAATATTGTTGGTGGAACGGTTTTTAGAGAACCAATTATAATGAAAAACGTTCCAAGATACGTTCAAGGTTGGACAAAACCAATAGTTATAGGTCGTCACGCTTTTGGAGATCAATACAAAGCAACCGATGCGGTAATAAAAGGAAAAGGAAAACTTACAATGACTTTTCAACCAGAAGTTGGCGAAGCAATTACTTGGCACGTTTATGATTATGAAGGCGATGGAGTTGCCATGGCAATGTACAATAATGACGAAAGTATTTATGGCTTTGCACATTCGTCTTTTCAAATGGCATTGACCAAAAAAATGGCCACTATATCTTTCTACAAAAAATACAATTCTAAAAGCTTATGATGGACGTTTCAAAGACATTTTTGAAGAAGTTTATCAATCAACTTACAAAGTAGATTTTGATAAAAACGGAATGACGTACGAACATCGATTGATTGATGATATGGTTGCTTCTGCAATGAAATGGAGTGGCGGATTTGTTTGGGCTTGTAAAAATTATGATGGTGATGTTCAATCTGATACAGTAGCACAAGGTTTTGGTTCTTTAGGTTTAATGACTTCTGTATTAGTAACTCCAGATGGAAAAACAGTTGAAGCAGAAGCTGCTCACGGTACAGTAACACGTCATTATAGAGAACACCAAAAAGGAAAAGCAACTTCTACAAATCCGATAGCATCAATTTTTGCTTGGACAAGAGGTTTAGAACACAGAGGAAAACTTGATGGAAATCAAGAACTAATAGATTTTTGTTTAAAATTAGAGCAAGTTTGTGTAGCAACCGTAGAAAGCGGAAAAATGACTAAAGATTTAGCAATGCTAGTAAAACCAGAAGGTTTAACAAGTGCAGATTACCTTACTACAGAAGGTTTTTTAGCTGCAATAAAAGAAAATTTAGATATTAAATTAGGATAAATTTATTAAATACAAAAATGAAAGACGACTTTATGGTCGTCTTTTTTTTGACTAATTTTAAATTAATTTTTTTTCTTCCCAACCTTTTTTACAAATTAATACTCTTATAATTATAATAACTTTTTAACGTTGTATTAATTTAAAGATTTTAATTTATGAAAAAATTCTGCATAATTCTTATTCTATTTTTTATCCATAATTTTATTATTGCGCAAAAAAATAATGAGTTAGAAGTAAACTTTATTTCCGATTCGTATGAGATTAAAGAAATTGAAAAAGCAAAACTAAATGTATTTTTAACAACTTTTTCAAATGAAAAATTTAGCTATAAAATAGCAATTACTGGTCATACAGATAATGAAGGAAGTAGTAATTATAACAAAAAATTATCTCAAAACAGATCTAATGAAGTTGCAAACTATTTAGAACAAAATGGTTTTTTAAAATCGCAGTTTCTAATTGATAGTAAAGGACTTCTTGAACCAAAAACTACAAATGCAACAGAAGAAGGAAAAGCCGAAAATAGAAGAGTAAAACTAGTTTTTACAAAAATTAATTTTCCTCCAAAAACCATTGGAAACCATAAATTAAAAGAAGATTTTTATAAAATTGATACTTCTAATGATGAAGTTATTAAATACAAATCGGGTTCTGTAATTACTATTCCTAAAAATGCATTTGAAGATAAAAATGGAAATCCAATTACAGGAAAAGTTGATATTAGTTACATAGAATATAGAGATCCAATTGATATTGTATTGAGTGATATTTCTATGAATCATAAAGAAAATGGCGAAAATGTTCATTTTAATTCGGCTGGAATGAATAAAATTTTGGCATTTCAAAATGGCATACCAGTTTATTTAAAAAAAGAGGCAAACATTACCATTAATTTTCCGCTTGCCAAAGATTTACCTGATATAAATTTTTATAAATACGATTCTATTTCTAGAAATTGGAGCGAAATTAAAAAGCTAACTGTTTCGAATTCTCCGAAAGTAGATTGGTCTGATTCTTCTTCAAATAATGGACAAGATACTATAGTAAGAGAACAAACTTATAATTATAATTTGTGTGCAAAAGATACTTGTTCCCAATTAATGGCGCTAAAAATTGTTGGAACAAAGTTTGCGTCTGCCAAAGAATCAATACTATCCAAATACAATTCTGAAATAAATTATAAAAAAGTAAAAGATTCATTAAATAATATAAAAGTAAAAAAAAGGTATGAATCTTTTAAAGAAAACATAAAAATATATGAAAAGAAAATTGCTTCAACTTCTCTAAAAATAAACAATTTTACTACACGAATTGAAAATTCAAACCCAAAATATTGTGTAAAGATTATTCCAAATAACGATGCAACTATGATTTTTAATATTCAATTTAAAGTCAAAAATAATGTAGAAAATATTAATTTTTCAAATTCTAATTGGCAAACAAATTCTAAAGAAGATTATATAAAAATAAATAACTCTGAAGATAAAATTTATACTTTTTGCGAATTAAAACCAACATCAGAAAATCAATATTCTATAACATTAAAAGATGCTGTAGACGAATTAAAATTAAATAACATTACATTAATAAATTTAGTAAGTAATGAAACTAATTCGTTATCTAAAGTAAAAAATATGAATGCTAGTTATGCTGTTCAGATAAAAAGAATTAAAAAATTAACTGGATTAAAAAATAAATTGCTAGTTAAAAATCAATTATCACAAGACAAAATTAATTATTATAATGGTTTAACAAAAGCAATCGATTCTACTACAACATATCCTTTTAGAGAAAATTTATATTGTTTTTGGAACAACAGTAAGCAATTTATGAGCGAAAAAGAGACACAACTTTCAATAGTAGATTGGTTAAACTATTTTGAAAAAAATAAAACTGTAATGCAAACTAGATATGAAGCAATAACATTTAATGAAGAATGTCAAAAACAAATTGCAGAAAACGAACGTTTGAGAATAATTCAAGATGAAAAACAAGAAAAAATTACAGCAGCTTATACAAATGCTTCTGTAGTAACTAAATCACTAAACATTTCTCAACTAGGAATTTACAATTGCGATCAAATTTCAAGATTACAAAATCCTGTTATTGTTGATGCAGAATATTTAGATGAAAAAGGCGAAACTATAAATCCATTATTTATTTATTTAGTAGATAAAAGATTGAATGGAATTTTGACATATGATGGAAATTACGGTTATTCTCCTAAACATTTTGCCTTTAGCGAAAGCTCAGAAAATACACTTTTAGCATTTGATGAAAATGGAAACTCCTACATTATAAATACTACTGATTTTGTTGAAATGACATCGCAAAAAGACAATAAAAATGTTACTTTTTTTATAAAAAAAATTGGTGCAAATAAAAGCAAAAGTGATGTTATGAATTTATTTTAAATTTAATTTATGATTTGTTTAATGCCATTGTAAAAATTTAATTATTAATTTTACAAGTGTTACTTACATAAAATGAGATAGTTATGAAAAATAAAATTAACCTACTGTTTATTTTTTTGATTGTCTCATTTTTTAGTTTTGCACAAAACATTCCATTAAAAGATCGTGTTTTGCTTGTTCAAAATCTTAATAGCGAAACTTCCTTAGCCATTGCTTATGATTATTCAACTAGAAGAAATGTTACCAAAATTTTATCTATTTCTTGTGCAGACAGTTCTTTAAGTTCAAGTTTAGAATATATAAGTTTTCAAGATTATGTTACAAACATTGAAAACCCATTAAAAAATTATTTAACTACGCATCCAGAAATAGATTTTATCGTTTTAAC
>JAYVKR010000215.1:0-5231 GCA_043768185.1 Flavobacterium sp. | reverse complement strand
AAACCGAACGGCTAACAGCGGTTTGGCGCAATTGGGGTTTAAGGCAAACTCCAAAGTTGGTTTTGTACTTGGAAGTTCGGTCTTTAATTTATACATTTGTCTAACCAAATCCCCAACTGACGCCAAGCCACGAGACGTTGGCAGAAATGCTAAAAATAAGAATAGATAAAAATAAATTTATGAATTATATAATTAAAATTTTAATGATAGCAACATTATTAAGTTTTTTTGGATGTAACGGGCAAAACAAAAAAAAATCTAAAACAGAATTTACAGAAGAAACAATAGATAAAATTACTGATGAAAATTTACTAATGGATATTTATGATAATATTTCGCTTAAATTGCCCAAAGATTATAAAAAAGAATATGATAGTGTGCTCAAATTATCTAAATCTGAACAAGCAATTTATATGATTTGGGGTTTAGAAGCGGAAATAAATAATGGCGGATTTAACCAATATTTTTTTAATTCAAGTGGGCAATTTGCGAAATTAACTCCAAATGCTTTAAAACTTGTTGGAGCAATTAAATTTGCCGAACTAGCCAATAGAGCAAATCAAATTTATAAAGCTGAAAATGATAAAATAGCAAAACATCAAGACGGAACAATTGAAGGTTTTAGTAAATCCTACGACGAAAATCCGCTAAATGAATTGGATGAAGAGTTTTATAAACTTTACAAAGAAGAAGACTTACAAAAGTTGCAAATTGAATATATTAGAAAAAACAAAATGGATTTTGTTGACAAATAAAGCATTTGCAAACTAAAAAGTAAAAATGAAAAGCACTTCTGCCAACAGCGGTTTGGCGCAATTGGGGTTTTAGGCAAACTTTAAAGTTGGTTTTGTACTTGCAAGTTCGGTCTTTAACTTATACATTTGGCTAACCAAATCCCCAACTGACGCCAAGCCACGAGACGTTGTGCGACAGCAATGAGCAACAGAAACCGAGAAGAAAATAAGTTGAAAAAATGAAACATATTAACGAAATAAATTCCGAAGGTTTTGCGATTATCGACAACGTTTATTCCGAAAATGAAATCGAAAAAATCATTGCAGAAATAGAAAAAGTTACTGAAAACGAAACCGAAAATTCTACTTTTAGAAAATCTCAAGATTTATTTGCAATTCGTCAATTTCATAAAGAAATTCCAGAAACGCTAAATTTTATTTTTAACCAAAATTTGAGAGGAATTATAAAACTGAACTTTGGAGAAAATTATTTCATAACGAAATCAATATATTTTGACAAACCAAAAAAGTCGAATTGGTTTGTAGCATATCATCAAGATTTAACAATTTCTGTTGACAAAAAAGTGGAAATAGAGAATTATGAGAATTGGACATCTAAACAAAATCAATTTGCGGTACAACCACCAAAAGAAATTTTGGAACAAAACTTCACAATTAGAATTCATATTGACAAAACAACAAAAGAAAACGGAGCATTGAAAGTTCTGAATAAATCACACAAAAAAGGAATAGTAAGAACCAAATATATCGAACTTGAAAACGAAACAGAAACGATTTGCGAAGTTGAAAAAGGCGGAATAATGATTATGAAACCGCTGATTTTTCACGTTTCAAACAAAACAACAAATAATGAAAGAAGAAGAGTAATCCATATTGAGTTTAGTAACCAAAAGTTACCGAATGAATTAGAATGGAGCGAAAAAATTAATTTTAACCTGAACTAAATCGCATCGATTTTGCCGATCGCACAAAAGCGGTTTGGCGCAATTGGGGTTTTAGGCAAACTTTAAAGTTAGTTTTGTACTTGAAAGTTTGGTAAATCAACCTTAATAAATAATATAAAATAATTTCATTGAAAAAACCATACAAAATCATCTTCATAATTGTAATTCTACTATTACTAATTCCATTAATAGCGATGCAATTTACAAATGAAGTAAATTGGTCTTTGATAGATTTTATTTTGGCTGCAATGCTATTATTAGTTACAGGTTTTACTTGTGATTTTGTAGTTTATAATATAAAAAATACTAAAACTCGAATTGGCATTTGCATCTTTATTTTAATTGTGTTTTTAGTATTGTGGGCAGAACTTGCTGTTGGAATTTTAGATAATTTAACTTAGAATATTTGCTTTTTTTCAGAAAAACATCTTATGATAAATTAATTAAACATAAATTATATAACATAAATAACAGATTGTGTAAACTTTTAAATCATGATTTAAACTTATTTTGTAATAAAAAATTATGCGATTATTTTCACTTTTAACTTTCCTTTTTTCAATTCTTTTTTTTGCAAGTTGTGCTTCTAAAAAGTATAAAAATATAGATTATTTAGCATATACATCTTCTGATAAAAACCCAACATTAAACGTATTTAAACCTCGAAATTCTAAATTTACAAACAACCCAGTTTTAGTATTTGTTCATGGAGGAAATTGGAATTCTGGCGATAAAAAAACTTACGGATTCTTTGGAAGAAATTTTGCCAAAAAAGGTATTACAACGGTTGTTATTGGTTATACTTTGAGTCCGAACGCGAATTATGATGACATGGCACTACAAGTTGCAAAAGCTGTAGAATGGACAAAAGAAAACATAGCAAACTATAACGGAAATCCAAATGAAGTTTTCTTAACAGGACATTCTGCTGGCGGACATTTAATTGCTTTGGTTGGTACAAATTCTAAATACTTAAAAGATAAAACTATAATAAAAGGTATAATTCTAAATGATGCCGCAGGTTTAGATATGAAACATTATCTTGAAGAAGTTCCTCCAACACAAAAAGATGATTATTTAACAACGTGGACAAATAATCCTGAGACATGGAAAAATGCCTCACCAATTTATTTTTTAGACAAGAATTCGCCACCATTTATGATTTACACTGGCGGAACTAAAACTTACGAAAGTATTCAAGTTTCTAATGATCGTTTTATAAAAGAACTGCATAAATTTCAACCCAATGTGCAACCTATTGTTTTAAATAAAAAACACGTTACTATGATGACGCAGTACTTTTTTCCATGGAGTAAAAGGTTTGATGAGATTGTTGGGTTTATGAGGAAGAAATAATGATTTGGAAAAAAAACTCGCTTATTTCTAAACGAGTTTTATTTTATTACAAACCACTTCGACAAGCTCAGTGTGACACTTACATTTTTAATTGATTTTAGTAGTAAGTTAGATATTGACTTTAAATAGAACAAAAAACTCGCTTATTGCTAAACGAGATACAATAAAATTTAATAATACTTCGACAAGCTCAGTGTGACAATTGAATTTTTTAATTGATTTTAATACTACGTTGAATATTGAATGTAAAATGATAATAAAACTCGCTTATTTCTAAACGAGTTTTTATTTTATAACAAACCACTTCGACAAGCTCAGTGTGACAATTAAATTTTTAATTGATTTTAATAGTATGTTAGATATTGAATGTAAAATGATAATAAAACTCGCTTATTTCTAAACGAGTTTTATTTTATTACAAACCACTTCGACAAGCTCAGTGTGACAATTGAATTTATAATTGATTTTAATAGTACGTTGAATATTGAATGTAAAATGATAATAAAACTCGCCTATTTCTAGACGAGATTCAATAAAATTTCATAATACTTCGACAAGCTCAGTGTGACTATTGAATTTTTAATTGATTTTAATAGTACGTTAAATAATAAATGTAAAAAGAACAAAAAACTAGCTTATTTCTAAACGAGTTTTATCTTAATTCTTGATACTAAAATCTTAATACTACTTTAATGTCTCTTTTCTTTTTTCTCTATTTTCTCTCTGGTATATTCTCCAAAATTTCTAAAACATATTTATAAAATTTTTGAGACGATTTAATCGAAGCTCTTTCGTCTGGTGAATGTGCTCCGTGAATGGTTGGTCCAAAAGAAATCATGTCCATATTAGGGTAATTTGTTCCTAGAATTCCACATTCTAAACCTGCGTGACAGGCAACTACTTTTGGTTTTTCGTTGTTTTGTCTTTCGTATATTTTTACTAATAAATCTAAAATTTCCGATTTTACATTTGGTGTCCAACCTGGATAACTTCCACCAAAAGTTACTTCGCAACCAAACAATTCGTAAGCAGAACGCAAACTATTTGCCAAATCCATCTTAGAAGTTTCAACAGATGATCTAGTTAAATTTTGAATAGAAATTTCACCATCTTTTACTATTACTCTAGCAATATTATTAGAAGTTTCTACCAAATCTTCCATATCGGCAGACATTCTATAAACACCATTGTGTGCTGCATAAATTGATCGTAACAAACCTTCTTGAACTCCCAAATCCATTACATTACTTGGAACATCTGATTTAATTATTTCAATTGTTAAGTTTGGTTCTGTTGTTTTAAACTCGGTTTTGATATCACTAATAATTTCTTGCATATCAAATACAAAAGCTTCGTCATACATTGCTGCAACAATCACTTTGGCAACACTTTCTCTTGGAATGGCGTTGCGCAAACTTCCACCAGAAATTTCATTAATTTGAAGTCCAAAATTTTCAAATCCGTCAAACAATAAACGGTTCATAATTTTGTTAGCGTTACCCAAACCTTTATGAATATCCATTCCAGAATGTCCGCCATTTAAACCTTTAATCGTAATTGTGTATGCTACAGAACTTTCTGGAGTTTCCTCTTGATTGTAGCTTCTGTTGGCTGTAACGTCAATTCCGCCAGCGCAACCAATATCAATTTCGTCATCTTCTTCGGTATCCATATTTAAAAGAATTTCTCCTTTTAAAATTCCTCCTTTTAAGTTTAAAGCTCCAGTCATTCCTGTTTCTTCATCTATTGTAAAAAGTGCTTCAATTGCTGGATGTTTTATATCTTTACTTTCTAAAATTGCCATTATCATTGCCACTCCAAGTCCATTATCTGCGCCAAGAGTTGTTCCTCTAGCACGAACCCAATCGCCATCGACATACATATCAATTCCTTGTGTTAAGAAATCGAAATTGGTATCATTATTTTTTTGATGTACCATATCAAGATGACCTTGTAGTACAACTGTTTTTCGGTTTTCCATTCCAGCAGTAGCAGGTTTTCTTATAATTACGTTTCTTATTTCGTCTTCAAAAGTTTCTAATCCTAAACTGGTTCCGAAATTTTTAATAAACTCAATTACGCGTTCTTCTTTTTTGGATGGTCTTGGTACTGCGTTTAAATCGGCAAATTTATTCCAAAGATTTTTTGGTTCTAAGTTTCTTATTTCTTGGCTCAT
>JAYVKR010000214.1:0-7006 GCA_043768185.1 Flavobacterium sp. | reverse complement strand
TTCAGAGTAACTAGTATTATATATTAAAGCAACCTCAACTGGAATTTCTCCCTTTTCATGCTCCATACTTATTACATGCGAAATAATTGCTTCTCGACCTTTGTCTAAAAAACGAACAAACTCTTTAAGTCCTTCTTCCGATTTAAAAATTTCTGTTTGAAATTCTCCTTTATCATTTACATCGCGTTTATCAGTAAGTGTAATTGTAATTCCCTTATTTAGAAACGACAATTCTCTCATTCTCCCTGCAATTGTATCGTAATTATATTCTGTAGACTGCGTAAAAATAGTATTATCTGGAACAAATGTTACCATAGTTCCTCGCTTTGTAGTCGTGCCAATTTGCTTAACAGGATACATTGCCTTACCTTTTTCGTACTCTTGTTCGTATATTTTTCCTTCTCTGTAAACCGTTGCACGTAAATGATTTGAAAGTGCATTTACACAAGAAACACCTACACCATGTAATCCTCCAGAAACTTTGTAGGAATCTTTATCAAATTTTCCTCCAGCACCAATTTTAGTCATTACTACTTCTAGAGCAGAAACACCTTCTTTTTTGTGCATATCAACCGGAATTCCACGACCATTATCTTCAACAGTAATAGAATTATCTTCGTTTATAAAAAGTGAAATGGTATCGCAATGACCAGCTAAAGCTTCATCAATAGAATTGTCAACTACTTCATATACAAGATGATGTAATCCTCTAACTCCAGTATCACCAATGTACATAGATGGACGCATTCTAACGTGCTCCATTCCTTCTAATGCCTGAATACTATCGGCTGAATAATTATTTTTTTTAATCTCGTCGCTCATAAAATTTGTATCGTTGGTATGAATTTTGTCTAACACGCAAATATATAAAAACAGAAGTGATTTTAAAGTGTTTTAAGCGGTTTTGAATGGTAAGTTATTAACATTTGTTGATATTGTATTTTTACGATTTATTTGCTTTTAAAATGTGTTTCTGTGTTATAAATTTTGCCACAGATTTTTACGGATTTTTACTGATTTACACGGATTTTTAATCTTAAACTAGTATATTTTAATAAGGAGATTATGTTACATTTTTTAAACATAGATTTTAGAAATTGGAGAAATTTAAAGCAATATATTTAATGTAAATACTAGATTTCTCTAATTTTTTGATTTATAAATTACCACTAGTGATTGGCTTAGCCCAGATGGAAATGGAAAGCTTTTTATAACTAAATGCTACTTTTTCTTGACAGAAAACTGCGACCATAGGAAGCACGTTTTATGGCTTAGAAAAATAGTGTTTAGTTGTAAAAACTTGTAATGGAAAGCTGGAAATAGCTTCTAGTGAATCTGAAACAAGTTAAGATTGAATCAAAAAACGCTTGCCATTGCTGACAAACGTTAGAGAATCTGAAATAAATTCAGATTAAACAAACAAACTAAACTTTAATATTAACTTTAAACTATGCAATTATTGTGGCTTTGGCAATTTCTACATCGGCTTGAACGTGTGCCGAGTTTGCTCTACCTGATGGATCTTGATTTTCTTGCCATTTTGGTATCCATTTTCTAACGGTTTGTGCTGCGCTGAGTTGTGGGTAATATTTATGAAAAATTGTTCTGTAAAAATACGCTTCTTTGGTTGTTGGTGAGTTGTATGGAAACTCAGTTGCTGCGTTTTCTAGTTGCAAATCGGTAACTTGTGCCGAGCAATATTCTATTAATTGATCTATCCAATTGTAGCCAACGCCATCTGAAAATTGTTCTTTTTGACGCCATAAAACTTCGTCTGGAAGATAAGGATTGTCTGGTGTATCGAATGCTTTTCTTAGGATGTATTTTTCTTTTCCGTCGTAGGTTTTTGGTAATTTTTCTTCGCCTTTTATTTTCATTGAAACGTCTAGAAAATCTTTGTCAAGAAATGGAACTCTTGCTTCTAAACCATGAGCCATTGTTGATTTATCGGCACGAAGTAAATCGGCAGTAAATAATTTTTGCACTCTTTCTATGGTTTCTTTAGTAAAATCTTCGGTTGATGGAGCGTTTCTAAAATAAAGATATCCTCCAAAAATTTCGTCTGCACCTTCGCCAGAAAGTACAACTTTTATTCCTAAATCGGTAATTGCTTTGGACAAGAAATACATTGGTGTACTGGCACGAATTGAGGTTACATCGTAGGTTTCTAAATGCCAAACTAGTTTGTCTAGAATTTCTATTCCTTGCGCTATTGTAAAATGTACTTCGTGGTGTTTTGTTCCTAAAAATTCGGCAACTTTACGAGCTGCTTTTGCATCTGGAGCATCTGCATTTAAACCTATTGAAAAAGAATGTAAGTCTTTGCCTTTTTCTTTTAATAAACGTGCTGCAATTGATGATGTTAATGACGAATCTAATCCGCCAGAAAGTAATACTCCAATTGGAACATCGCTCATTAATCGCTTACGAGTTGCTTCTGTCAATGCTTCTCTAATAGCAACTAAATCTAGTTCTTTATCGCATTTTGTAAAGTCTTCATATTCTGGTTTATAATATTTTACAAATCCTGTTTCTGCTGTATAATAATGACCTGGAGGAAAAGTTGAAAATGTTTTACATTGGTCTGAAATGGGTTTCATTTCTGAGGCGAAATAAGTTCTTCCTCTTTCGTCCATTCCGTAATATAATGGTTTTACGCCAAGTGGATCACGACCAGCAATAAAATCATCGCCATCTACTACTACAAAAGCAAAATCGCCATCTAAATGATGAAGAAAATCATATTTGAATTCTTCGTACAGATGAACAATTACTTCTGAATCAGATTTTGTTTTAAAACTATGATCTTTTAAAATTCCGTCGCGTAATTCTTGATGATTGTAAATTTCACCATTATGAACCATATAAGCGGTAGAAGTTCCTTTTATTGGTTGTTTACCAGAATGTAAATCGATAATTGATAAACGTTCGTGGCTTAAAATATGACCGTTTGTGGTGATGTGAATATCGCTTTCGTCTGGACCACGATGTGACATTCTTTTAGAAAGTTGCTTAACTAGTTGTTCGTCTTTTCCTTTTCCTATAATGGCTAAAATTCCGCACATAATTTTTTCTTTAAAATTGTAATACTGTTTATTTGATAAAGCAAATTTGCGGTATTACTTATTTTATTTAAAGTAATTACTTTATTTTAGTTATAAATTGTAACCAAAATTTGTTTTTTTTGTTTTATTTGTAAGTTAGATTGTAATTTTTGGGTGGTTTGGTTTAAAATGTAAAAATAAATTCTAAATAAGTTTATGAATGAATTTAATTTCACTTATCTCGTGAAGTTCAACATTTATACACTCTAATTTATCTGAATTAAAAATTGCTAAATTATAGCCATTAATGTATAACGAGCTTTGATACTCTACACCATCATAACCAATTGATTTTATAAATTCTGATAAATATTGAGTAGGTAAATAATCTAATTCTAAATCATTTCTTCTATTTGGCTTTGATAGTTCTTGTTCTAGTTTTGTAATAAAAGGTAAATGAATCATAAAATCTTCTAATTCTTCACCTTCCGCTAATAAAACTGGGTCGTATAAGTTACCTCTTAAATTAATAACTTTTATATTCTCATTTAATCTAAATTGACCTACACTAACGTAATCCAATAATGATGCTCTTGTTTCATATAATGTGGTTTCTAATTGATCTGCAATGTATAAGTAAGAAATACCTGTTGGGTTTGCTCTTCCTGATTTAGATTTACTAGGTGGCGGATTTCCCATTTCAGAAATATTAAATCCTAAATTTGAAGAAACCCTTGCTCTGTAAAAAATTTTACCTTTATGAATTGGTTTGCTGTATCTATTTAACAAGATTTTTAATTTATCTAAATCTAAGGTATTTTGAATATGAAATCTATTTGTTGATTTAATTTCTTCAGCAAATTTATCCCAAGATATTTGAAGAGGATTGACCAAATTGTCTCCAATCGCATCATTTATAAAACTAAATATTACTTTGTTTTCAAATAAATGAATATAAGCTTCTATTTCGTTTTCTATAATAGATATTAAAAGTATTTTTCTTGTTTCGTGAGTTAATTTGTTTGAAAAAATCTTATTTGGAAAATTTTCTTCAATTTGAAATTGAATTTCTTTACCTATACCTTCATTAATAGTATATAAATCTAAAATATTTTGAAAAATTAATGATAACTCTTTTGAATCATATATGAAATAGTCATTTGATAAGCAAAATTCACAATTACCTTTTAAATTATTTCTATTAATAATATCCTTTAAATAAGGGCTTGAAAAACATTCAACACAACAATTCATATTCAAATAGAATTTATCATTAATTCAATATGATTTATTATTGAAAGTTTTTTTATTACTCCTAAACCAGGAAAATGTCCAGTTTCTTTTAATTCTTTAAATTGTTTAATTGCAGTTGTTTTAATACCGATTGAATCACACCATACAACTAACTTATCGTTTGCCTCAGCAAACTTTCCTCCAATATCTGATGTATCACCATTAGAATCAGAAACAAAATGTTTAATATTTATTTTTCCATTTGACTCAGCATATGATATGTGAATTGCCACTGCATATGGCATAAAACCAGATTCTGAATAATTATCCCCAATAGTTAAAAAGTCACCAAAACCTTTATATCCTTCTTGTTTATAATAAAGATGTTCCTCTGTAAAAACACTTTCTAAATTTAAATAATCAGAATTTTTTACTTGAGACGAAAAATAATCAGCCAAAGAAATTAATGTGTCGGAAGAAAAACTTCTGTTGTATCGCCTATTACTATTAGTTTTGTCAAAATTTATTACATTATTAGTTATTGGAAATAATACTTCGCAACGATTTTTTATTGAAATTAGCATTTCCAATTCAATTACAGTGTTATGTATTAATGTAAAACCTTGTGGATGAATATTTGCATTTGATATGTCTTCTATTAAAAGATTTAAATCAACCGATTTTTCAAAGATAATACCTACCTGATAATTATTATAATTTGAAAGTTCAGATTTAATAATTTCAAAAATTTTATTACTGTTTTTAATTAAATCGCCGACTTGTGGGTTAATAATTAATGTGAAATTAATATTATTTTCTCTAAACGATTTTATAGCATTTTTCAAAGTTGATGAATCTTTTACTGGCTCGATTATTGGAGAAATTTTATCTCTATTTACTGACATAAAATTACTCAATTCTCTTAAAGCTATTAATTCAAATTGTTTGCCTCTTAAATACGGATAATACATATTAAACTTTAGTTTTTAAAAATTTGAATAAATTATCATACTCTTTGTGAGAAAAATTAAGAGTATAACATAAATGCTTTAATTCATTTGGAATCAATTCAGATTCTAAAATTTCAGGACACTTTATTTTTCTTTCCTTTAACTTTTGGAATGCTAAATTTTGAAAAGTATTTATATCTAACTGTTTTATTAAATCGAAAGAATCTTTAAAAATTTGAGTGTTTGGAACATTAGGTGTAAAACCAAAATAACTTACTAAAATTTCTAGATACTCATTCTTCCTTAAAGTTTTAAAAATTGTTAAATGTTCAAAATAATTTTTATCAGATACTGCCTCTTTAATTGTCTTTAAAGTATTACTTTTTGTGAATTCAATTATACCAATATTAGTTTCACTATATAACTTTTCAATTTTAGATGAATTATTTTTACTTACAACTATGTAGATTTTATCTGCAAATTTTTTATAATCATTAATTTGCTTTTCTAATTTATCAAATCCATCTAAATCAGTTTTAATTTCAAAAACTCTAACTTCTCCATTTAACAATACTAAATCAGCAATTGAACTACCAATTTTAAATTCATTTAGAATTGTTGTTGTCTTTAAAGAATAAGTTCCTAATAGTTTTTTATTAAGTAAAGCATTTTTAAAAAGATATTCGTTCCTGTAGTTTTTTTCAAGTTTATTATATAAAAATTCTAAAACGGAATTATAGTCATTTTTTTTAAAATCTCTTAAATGCTTTTCTATTCTATAATTCAATTTAGTGTAATCAGTACTCTTTACAACCTCTTTAAAAATAGAAGGTGTAAAGATTTGAGACAAACTTCTATAACTTCCCTTATTTTCTATAATTTTCATCATCTTAATACAAAAATAGTAATTAATTAAAAATAATAACATTTTTAATGTAACAAATTAAAATTTACATCTAAAAAATCTCCTCAATATTGTATAACGACCCATTAATCTCAAACGAAAACCCAACACTATTTCCCATAAGTTTTACACCAAGTGGCGATTGTGGTGAAAGTGCAATTATAGTTTTAGAATCTAATACAATTTTTGGCAAAGCTGCGCAAATAAAAAGATACATTGCATTAGCTTTTACAATACTTCCAAGTGCAATTTTATTATGAATTTGAGAAGCGTCAATTTTATCTAAAATTGCTTTTTGATCTAGAATTTCTCTTAATTTATAATTTAGTTTTTCTTGTTCTAGATGCATCATTGACAAGGCAGTTTCGTGCTTATCGCCAGCAGAACCTTTTGCATCATTTTTAGCATCTTCGGTTAAACCAGAAATCATATCACGAAAAACATCAATTTTATCTTGAAGTAATTGTTGGTGGTGTTTTAGAATTTTTTGTTTCATTTTTTTTAACACTAAACATTTTTTTTTGCCACAAAGACACTAACACACAAAGTTTTCTTTTAAGGTTGCTAAGTTAATAAGTTTTTGACTACGTAAAAAATATAGTTGAAATATTACTATATAAAAAATGACGAAAAAATAATTAATTTTTACGCCATTTAAATAATATAAAAAGTTTGCGCCTTAGCGTCTTTGTGGCAATAATTAAAAATCAAATTTATAATTTCCACCAAGCAACACTTGAACTCCTTGAACTGGGTAATTTATCCAACGTTGGTAATTCTGATTGGCAAGATTATTTCCTTTTAAGAAAAATGTCAATCGTTCATTATGTTTGTATCCAATGTGGGAATTTAAATCGAAATAACTATCTAATTTA
>JAYVKR010000213.1:0-2948 GCA_043768185.1 Flavobacterium sp. | reverse complement strand
ATAAAAATGTTTTGAGTTTTCATTGTTTATTGTACTTCTAAAGTAAAATGATACGATTTGATTTTCTTTGTTTTTTAATGGGAACAATATTGATTTATTTCCAAAAGGTTTATATGCTTGTCCGCCTGTTCTTGAGTTAGTTCCTGCTGTTGTCAGTAGTCCACATTGCAGCGCATCACTAATTAACTTTTCGTCTTTTCGTGTTCCGTGATGGAATTGCCCACTATTAAAACCTACTTCTAATTTATCAAAATCTAAATTTCTACTCTTGCAATATTCTTTGGCTGGTTCACTGCATAACAATCCTTTTCTAAAACTTAAAAACATTTTTTCAATAAAGTAAGTGTTTACTATTGCGGTTGTGATTGGTTCTTGTTTTGTTATTGGATTTACTTTTTGTATTGGTGCTATCGTTGCTATCATTTCAGTACATTTTTTTAGTGCTTCGTGTTTGGTTAGCTTTTCATAATCCTGGACAAACTGGATTACATCGCCTTTTTTATCGCATCCGTGGCACTTGTATTTATTTTGGCTAAAACTTACTTGTAAAGAAGCTGTGCTATCCTGGTGGAAAGGACAACGCAGCATATTGTTTTTGTCCTGTTTTAAATTGTAGTGTTGCAGTACATTTACTAGTGATAAGTTTTGTTTGATTGTGCTTATTTCCATTGTTGAAAACTTTTTAATATAGTGATTTCACTACAAATGTATATTATTAGCTTAATCAATACAATTACTATAGTATAAACTTATTCACAATCACTATTTAAAACAATCCTTTAACACGCTTATTCACTATATTTGTATTGTTAATAAGTAATATCACTATGACAGATTTAGCTACACGATTATTAGAAGCAAGAAAGCAAAAAGCATTATCTCAACAACAAGTTGCCGAGATTGCAGGAGTACACTTTACTAATGTTGGGAAGTATGAAAGAGCAGAAGCTGTTCCGTCGGCTGATGTGTTTAATCGTATTGCTAAAGCGCTAGAAGTATCGCCTGATTTTTTACTTAACGGAACTATTCAAGATAAAGCTAAAAATAATATTCAAGATACTGAACTTTTATTCCAATTTGAGAAAATTGAAAAACTACCTGATAGTAAAAAATACCTCGTTAAAGAGTTTCTAGATGCTTTTATTCTAAAATCTAATTTACAACAACAACTTTCTTAAAATACAAAAAAACCACACTTTAAAAATGTGGTTTTGTAAATTATACTGCGAGGTTAAAGACCATCGCAGAGCTTCGTAGTTTTTTTTAGACTTCGTAGAGCTGGGTTAAATTGATTTAAAAAATTACCAACTATTTTTTAATTCGATAATATTGTTTATTAATGTATCTATTTCTTTCTGAAAAGCTTCTTTGGCGCTTTGGTTTGGGAGCAAAAAAACAAATCTATTTAACACATTGCCATTTACATGTGCGTATATAATCCCTTTTATTTCTTGTTTGTCAACATATGTAAAAAAGATTTTAATCTTTCCGTTTAAATCTTCTATTCCTAATACTTTTAAATTTCCTAAATCAAATAAAAAATCTTTATAATTATCAATATTAACAGATGCTATTTCTTTATTTGTTTTGTTAGACATTAAATACAAAATGTATTTAGGCTTATCGTTAGTAATAAACTGGTAAGCATCAATATTTGCTAATTCTTCCTGAGTTGAAGCAAACGTTTTTACGGTTGTTTTTTCAGGTACTTTTAAATTGTAAAACTCAGTTTTTATATTTTCTTGGCAGTAAATACTATTGTTTATTAAACTAAACAGAATTATAAATTTTATAAGTAATTTATTCATAAAACATTTTTTTTACAATTCTTAAAATTAGATTTCCAAAAATAAAATACAGCCAAACAAAGAAAGCTGTTATTAAAACTACGAATGGTATAAATAATACAAGCACTAAAATTCCTTGTATTCCGTAAATTTCTTTTCCATTAAAATTAACAGGTATTACACCAGTAATGTTTAAAATAATATGCAAAATTGCAAAAGGAAGATAGCCAAATAAAAATGTAAAAAATATTCTTTTAAACAATTCTTTAGGTAGTTCTATATACTTTTCAATAATCTTTTTCATGCTTTATATTTTCTTTAATTTCCGCTAAAATAATTAGAAACATAATCACTTAAGTAACTAACTCCACCTTCTATCATCTTTACAATACCTTTACCAGCATTATATAAATTAACCGTTACTCCAACTTTCGCACTAACTCCTTCTGGTGTAGGTACTTTTATACTTAAACCTAATGTTCCTGAATTTTTAAGGCTTAAATTAGCATTTCCTTGTGAAATCGTCGCTTTTGATTTAGCTCCATCCGAACTAGTGTTCACATTTAACTTTTTATCAACTACTACACTCGTTGAACCTGTTGATGCTTTAGCTTCTGCTTTTTTATCCCCTAATGATGCAGTAGCTTTTGCTCCAGCACCTTTAATTTCTGCTTCAACTAAACTTTTATTAGTTGATTTTACTTCTACTTCAGCTAATGTTAATTCAGCTTCTAATTTTACAGGTCCAACTGTTGCAGTTACACCAGTACTATATCCTGCTGACACACCAGCTTCATATCCAAAAATATTACTTAATAATTCTTTCCCTTCATTTAATAAACTCATTGTTTTATCTGATGGAGTGAAATTTTGCATTGTACCTCCTAAAGGACTGGTTTCTTTTGGAGGATTTCCTCCAAGTGGAAATCCTGGACAACAATCCTCTTGACCTTCAAGAGTATCCGCAAACATCCCATCACGATCAATAAAAAACACTGGATTGTCTAAAGCATAACTATATGGACTAAATCTTCGTGAGGTTTCAGCTAGTGGGTCTATCTGCCAAAATCTTGGTGCAGCTGGATCGTAAAACCTCGCTCCATAATCATATACATTCAACCCCAACTCTTCTTGAAGCTCTTTTCCATTATACTTATAATT
>JAYVKR010000212.1:0-7959 GCA_043768185.1 Flavobacterium sp. | reverse complement strand
AGAAGGTAAGGAATTATTAACTAGAAAGTTACGCCATTTAAAAATAACATTAAGCGAAAGTGTTCTTAATGAATTGGTTAATTTTTTCAAATTAAAAACCAGTCAAGATTTATTTTATAGAATGGGTGCAGGAGCAATTGAAAATCAGCAATTGAAAGATTATGCAGCGCAAAAAAGTAATACTTTAATAAATTTCTTTAAAAATAAAATTAAACGAAGTCCAGGTACACAATCTGAAAATTTTAAAAACGATGCAAATAATTATGATTTATTGGTTTTTGGAAAAGAAGAAGACCGATTAGATTATAAACTTTCTACTTGTTGTAATCCAATTCCTGGTGATGAAGTATTTGGATTTGTAACTATTAATGAAGGCATAAAAGTACACAAACGCGATTGTCCAAATGCAATAAGTATGCAATCTAATTATGCTTACCGAGTAATGCAAGCCAAATGGATTGACTCATCGCAACAAGAGT
This sequence comes from Flavobacterium sp., assembly GCA_043768185.1. Classification (GTDB taxonomy): domain Bacteria; phylum Bacteroidota; class Bacteroidia; order Flavobacteriales; family Flavobacteriaceae; genus Flavobacterium. Next base: position 7,480 of record JAYVKR010000212.1, on the reverse strand, counting down.
TTAAAGCCATTTTAAAAATTACAGGAATGGACAGTATTGGGTTAACCAATGATTTGACCAAAGTAATTTCAAGCCAAATGAATGTGAATATTCAAAGTATTTCGTTAAGTGGTGAAGCAGGAATTTTTAATGGTCAAGTTACCGTTGTGGTTCAAAATAATACCATCTTGAAAAAATTAATGGATAATATTAAAAAAATTGATGGAATTGATAAGGTTACTCGAGTTTATACGAATTAAGATTAGTTGTGAGTTTTGGGTTGTGAATTTTGGGTTAAGAGTTTTGAGTTAATTCAAAAAAAATCAAGATTAACTTTTATTATTTCCTTTTTAACTTTCAATTAAATTTCAAACAAACTTAAAACTCAAAACCCACAACCCAAAACTCACAACTAAATTTTACTTTAATAAATTTTCATTACATACTCTAATAAATTATCTTTGCCAGATATGACACTAATTGCAACTGATAATAATAAGAATCAAGATATTGTAAAAAATGTATTTACATTATATCTAGAAGCCAAAGGTCACAGAAAAACACCTGAACGTTACGCTATACTTCAAGAAATTTACAACAGCGAAGAACATTTTGATATAGAAAATTTATATATTAAAATGAAAAATAAAAATTACAGGGTTTCTCGTGCCACACTATACAATACAATTGAACTTCTTTTAGATTGTGCTTTGGTTAGAAAGCATCAATTTGGGCAAAATCAAGCGCATTACGAAAAATCTTATTTTGATAAACAACACGATCATATAATAATGACCGATTCTGGAGAAGTAATAGAATTTTGCGATCCAAGAATACAAACCATAAAAAAAACCATAGAAGAAATATTTAATATTGACATTAATAGTCATTCATTGTATTTTTATGGAACAAAAAAACCGTAGATACGTTGCATTGCGATATATCTCTTAAAAAATCAGACACGTTGCAATGCAACGTATCTACAAACAACTGAATAATGACAGTAGACTTATTATTAGGATTACAATGGGGTGACGAAGGAAAAGGAAAAATTGTAGATGTTCTTACTTCTAAGTATGATATTATTGCACGTTTTCAAGGCGGACCAAATGCTGGACACACATTAGAATTTGACGGAATAAAGCACGTTTTAAGAACTATTCCTTCTGGAATTTTTCACGATAATAATATCAATGTAATTGGAAACGGAGTTGTAATTGATCCTGTAGTTTTTAAAAGTGAAATTGATGGTTTGACAAAATTTAATCTAGACTTAAAATCCAAATTAATAATTTCTAGAAAAGCACATTTAATACTTCCAACGCACAGATTACTAGATGCAGCAAGCGAAGCATCGAAAGGAAAAGCCAAAATTGGTTCAACGTTAAAAGGAATTGGACCAACTTATATGGACAAAACTGGAAGAAACGGAATTCGTGTTGGCGATATTGAATTGGCAGATTTTAAAGAAAAATACCGTGCTTTGGCAAACAAACACGAAGAAATGATAAAATTCTACGATGTTTCAATTCAATATAATTTACCAGAATTAGAAAAAGAATTTTTTGAAGCCATTGAAGAACTTAAAAAACTAGATTTTATTGATAGCGAAGAATATTTGCACCAAGCACAAAAAGCTGGAAAATCAATTCTTTGCGAAGGCGCACAAGGTTCATTATTGGATGTTGATTTTGGAACTTATCCTTTTGTAACATCGTCAAATACAACTGCTGCTGGAGCTTGTACTGGTTTGGGAATTGCTCCAAATAAAATAAAAGAAGTGTACGGAATTTTTAAAGCTTACACAACTCGTGTTGGTTCTGGACCATTTCCTACCGAAGATTTTGAAGAAGCTGGAGATTTAATGGCAAGCGTTGGAAACGAATTTGGATCTGTAACAGGAAGAAAAAGACGTTGTGGATGGTTGGATTTAGTTGCTTTAAAATATGCAATTCAAGTAAATGGAGTTACACAATTAATGATGATGAAAGGCGATGTCCTTTCTGGTTTTGAAACTTTAAAAGTTTGTACATCATACAATTATAAAGGACAAACTATTCAGCATTTACCTTATAATATTGAAGAAGAAAACGTAAAACCTATTTATACAGAATTTAAAGGTTGGCAAGCCGATTTAACTGGATTAACAACATTTGAAAGTCTTCCAATAGAATTAAAACAATACATAGAATTTATAGAAAAAGAAGTTGAAGTTCCAATAAAAATTGTTTCTGTTGGACCAGATCGAAAACAAACGATTTTAAAATAATTTTCAAAAATTTAAAATCCCAAATTCCAATATAATTGAAATTTGGGATTTTTTTATTTATAACTTAAATATAAAACTTTCACTTTTTCCAATCTCAACACCCAAAACTCCTACTCCATTTTCAACTTTCATAATTCTTTTTTCTCCATACAATTGATCAACTAAATTATAATTTCCATCTTCAAATTTCCAATTTTTAATAATTTCTGCAGGAATTTTTAAATCAAACGAAGCATCACTTACCCAAGAAAAATTAGTTACAACAATAAGTTTTTCGGTTTTTGAATAACGAACATAAGAATAAATTCCTTCACTGTAACCAACAGTTTTATCTCTATTTGCAGATTGAATTTCTTCAAATCTTCCCATTAAAGCTGAACTGTTTTTAGTGAAATTTAAAAGTCTTTTATAAAAATCACGCAACTCTTTTTCTGATTGTGATAATTTTCCACCGTCAAATTTTCCACCATTCATCCAACGTTGGTGGTTTGGAACTCCAATATAATCAAAAATTGAAGTTCTAGAACTAGTTCCAAATCCTGCATTTTCATTTCCTGCTTCTCCAACTTCTTGACCAAAATAAATCATAGTTGGCGATGTTCCAATTGTTGCCGAAACTACCATTAATGGTTTTCCTTTTTCTGGACTTCCTGCAAATTCTGGACTTGCCAAACGCTGTTCATCGTGATTGTCTAAAAAATGTAACATATTATGTTCAATATCTGACAAACCTTTTTGAATTGCAGACAATCCGTCTGGAGATTTTTTTCCTTGAATTATGTCTTTTAAATAGTCGTAAGTTTCTACTTTATCATACAAATAATCCATTTTTCCTAACTGAATATAATTTCTATATTCTTTCGGATTATAAACTTCTGCCAATAAAAAAGCATCAGGATTTTTCATTTTTATCGCTGAATTCATATAACTCCAAAACTCGTATGGAACCATTTCTGCCATGTCATATCTAAAACCATCAACACCTTTCGATGTCCAATATAAGGCAATATCTCTAAATTTTATCCAAGAACTTGGTACACTTTTTCCTTTCCAAAATTCGTAATGTTCTTTATTCGATTTTTTATCAAATCCTGCTGGTAATTCTGGAAAATCTTTACTTCCGTCTGGTTTAATTCCATAATTTACTTTTACAGTTTCATACCAATCGTTAATATCTGGTTTTGCTAATCTTGAACCATTTCCTGTCCATTTTGCAGGATTTTCATTGAATTTTCCATCAATTAAACTGTTTTTTTCTCCATTTAAAGGTTTATAATTATCTGATGTTGGTACTTGAAATGCTTGATTAGGTATATAATAAAAATTATTATCTCTTGCATATTCTACATTAACATTATCATCTGCTCCAAAATCTCTAAATCCAACTGGATTAGACTTTCCTTCATATTTTCTAGCAATATGGTTTGGAACTATATCAATTAATAATTTCAATCCGTTTTTGTGAGTTCTAGCAATAAGAGCTTCAAATTCTTGTAATCTTTTAGCTGGATCAACTGCTAAATCTGGATTTACATTATAATAATCTTTCACTGCATAAGGCGATCCTGCTCTACCTTTTACCACTTCTGGATCATCATTGGAAATATCGAATTTTGTATAATCATTTACCAATGCATGATGCGGAACGCCAGTATACCAAATATGAGTAACGCCAAGATTTTTTATTTCAGTAAGTGCTTTATCAGTAAAATCGTTAAACTTTCCAACTCCATTTTCTTGAATTGTTCCCCAAGGTTTGTTGGTGGTATTTTTATTTCCAAATAATCGTGTAAAAGCTTGATATACAACTACTTTCTTTTCTTGAATCACTTCTTTTTTATTCTTAATCATTTTTTGATTTTTTTTCTTTTGTCCGTTTGCAGATAGCGTTAAGCCAATCAAAGCAAATACTATTATTTTTTTCATAATGAAGCTGTTTTTATCACGATGCACAAATATAAAAATTAGATGCACATTTCAAACATAAAAAAATCTTAATAACACAATTTCCAAAAGGTAATTTCATAAATTTGTGCCAAATTAAATTATGCTATAAGAATTGCATACAACATTAAATTATAAAAATTAAACTTAGCGTCTTTGTGGCGAAAAAATTAAAATTCGTGCCTTTGTGGCAAATATATGAATCAAGATTTCTTAAAATACCAAGCACAAACAACACCATATCCATTAGGAATAAATATTTTCTATGCATTAGGTTCGTACATATACAGTTGCGATAATAAAAAATATTTAGATTTTGTTGCTGGCGTTTCTGCCGTTTCACTTGGTCATCAAAACAAGCGCGTTAACGATGCCATAAAAAATCAATTAGATAAATATTCGCACGTTATGGTTTATGGCGAATATGCTCAAAGTCCAGCAGTAGAATATTGCAAACTGTTAGCCTCATTGCTTCCTCCACAATTAAACAAAGTATATCTAGTAAATTCAGGAACAGAAGCTTGCGAAGGTGCATTAAAATTAGTTCGAAGAGTTACTGGCAGAAGTCAATTAATATCGTGTCATAATGCTTATCACGGCAACACAATGGGTTCGATGAGTGTGATGGGATTTGAAGAACGCAAGCAAGTTTTTCGTCCATTAATTCCAGATGTAGATTTTATAACCTTCAATAACGAAGCCGATATACAAAAAATAACTACTAAAACCGCAGGAATAATTCTAGAAAGTATTCAAGGTGGCGCAGGATTTATTCAACCAGAAGCTGACTTTTTGGCAAAAATAAAAAAGCGTTGCGAAGAAGTTGGAGCACTATTAATTATAGACGAAATTCAACCAGGATTTGGTAGAACAGGAAAATTATTTGGTTTTGAAAACTATAATGTAGTTCCAGATGTTATAATAATTGGAAAAGGAATGGCTGGCGGAATGCCTGTTGGCGCATTTGTAGCCAAAGAAGAATATATGGATTTACTGTCAGACAATCCTAAACTAGGACACATTACAACCTTTGGCGGACATCCAGTAATTGCCGCAGCTTGCCTTGCCACACTTCAAGAAATTGTAGAAACCAATCTAATTCCGCAAACACTAGAAAAAGAAAAACTCTTTCGTCAACTTTTGGTACATCCTTTGATACAAGAAGTTAGAGGAATTGGTTTAATGCTTGCAGCCATGACAACAAGCCCAGAAATTACCAATCAAGTAATTTTTAAATGTCAAGACAAAGGATTAATATTATTTTGGCTATTATTTGAAGGAAATGCAATAAGAATAACGCCACCATTAACCATTTCTATGGATGAAATTCGTGAAGGTTGCGCCATAATTCTAGAAGCGATGGATGAGATAGTTTCGGGTTTAAAGTTTAAGGTTTAAAGTTTGTCAGGAGCTATTTCCAGCTTTCCACTATATCTTTTTAACTTTAAAAAAAAAGTTAAAAAGGATGCCGTTTCAATCTGGGCTAAGCCAACCTCTTTAGTTCATTATTATTCAATTAATCAGTCATTATTTACAATCCAAATTTTAAAATGAAAAAAATACTATTACTATTTATAATTTCGATATCAATAAATACATTTTCACAAGAAAATGAGTTGAGTAAATTTCAAAAGAATTTAGTACAAGTAAAAAATGTAGATTCATTAAAATTAGTAACTAAAGAAATTCAGAGCATAGAAAAATTAATAAATTCAAAAGATTCAATAACAATAAATAAATCAACAAATTGGAAGCTAATTTGTTATTCAGTAAACGGTTGGCGTGAAATTGTTGGACAACCAAAAACTACAGTAAACAATAAATACGTATCTAATAATAATGAAGTTGTAACAACAGAAAATCTATTAAAAATATTCAATTTAAATTATAACGATTCAATATTCCTAAAAAATATTCCTTTAATATATGAAAGAGAACATCTTTTTAACAGAAAAACAACACCAATTGTAATAAACAATCAGTATTTAGTTTTAAGATACGTTCACAGTTATCCCAACGGAAATCAAACAAGTTGGTACACAGAAACAAATTATTATTTTAAAAAAGAATAACATTTAAAAAATATAAATCATAAACCAAAAACAATAAACAACAAAATTACTTGTTAATTAAATTGTTCACAACAAAAATAAAAAATCAATAATATAAAAAGATTTTAATTACTTTTATGTAAGCTAATCAATACGAAAATAGTATGCAATTAAGCGACGAAGAAGACGACGATTACCAAGTATCATTATCTAAATTCGAATCGATGTTAAAAACCAACAAAGTGTTGTTTTTTGACTCAGAAGAATTTGAAGAAATAATACTTCATTATCTTGATATGGGAAAAGCTAATTTGGCTAAAAAAGCTTTAAAATTGGCATTAGAACAACACCCAAAATCTACTGGACTTAAACTAGTTCAAGTAGAAATGTTGGTCTATGACGACAAGTTAGATTTAGCCGAAAAAATGCTAAACGAATTATACGCCATTGAGCCAACTAATGAGGAAATTTACATACAAAAAGCCAATATATATTCTAAAAGAGATAACCACGAAAAAGCGGTAGAACTACTTAAAGAAGCATTACAATATACTGATGATTTGGCCGATGTGTATAATCTTATTGGAATGGAATATCTTTTTATGGACAATTTAGAATTGGCAAAAGAAAATTTTATTCGCTGTCTTGACGAAGATCTTGAAGATCAATCTGCATTGTATAATGTAGTTTATTGCCACGAATTTCTAGATCAAAACCAAGAAGCCATAGATTATTTACTACAATATATAGACAAAAATCCGTATAGCGAAATTGCTTGGCATCAAGTAGGCAGATTGTATTATGGATTAAAAAATTATCCCGAAGCTGTTCGTGCTTTTGAATATGCAACCTATATAGATGATGAATTTGTTGGTGCTTTTATGGAAAACGGAAAAGCGTTAGAAAAGCTAAAACGCTATGAAGAAGCCATAGAAAATTACCAAAAAACTATAGACTTAGACGATCCAACTTCGTATGCGTTACTAAGAATTGGTAAATGCCACGAAAGATTAGGTAACAAAGCCGAAGCATTAAAATTTTTCAACCAAACAGTTCATGAAGATCCACTTCTTGATAAAGGTTGGATTGCCATAACCGATTTTTATGCTCGTTTAAAAAACTATCCTAAAGCATTGTTTTATGTAAACAAAGCATTAGAAATTGACGACCAAAACAAAGCATACTGGAAACGTTATGCAAGCATTAACAAAGCAATGAATTTCTATGAAGAAGCTGA
>JAYVKR010000211.1:0-3292 GCA_043768185.1 Flavobacterium sp. | reverse complement strand
GAAATTCGTGAAACGTTCAAAATCTCTAAGGTTGGAACAATTGCAGGTTGTATGGTTACCGATGGTAAAATCTTTAGAAATTCTAAAATACGTTTAATTAGAGAAGGTGTAGTAATATTTACTGGAGAGTTAACAGCACTTAAACGTTTTAAAGACGATGTAAAAGATGTTGCTAAAGGTTATGATTGTGGTATTCAACTTAAAAATTATAATGAAATAGAACAGTTAGATATTATTGAAGCGTTCCAAGAAGTTATGGTTAAGAAAAAATTGAAATAATTTTTCTACCTTATTATATAGTAAAACTCCCAATTGAATTTCAGTTGGGAGTTTTTTATGAAATAAGTTATTATATTTGTTTAAAATCTTACAAAAGTTTAATTAATAATAAATTCAAAAGTATGGATTGTCCAAAATTTTTTTACAAAGTTATTTTTATACTATTAATAAGTATTACTTCATCTTGTAATTTAAGTATGGGTGAACCAGATACAACAGTAATAACAACTACCACATTAGAATTAATAAAAATTAGTCCTGTACAACAAGTATATAATCAAGGTGATTTTATAACATTAAAATTAGATCTACCTTCAATAAATAATTATTTTGATGGACCATCAGTAAATTTATTACAATCAACCAACGATTATGATGCGCAATTAGCACTTTTATTTAGTCAACTTTTTGTAGATAATGAAGTGACAGTTTTAAAAGGAAATCAAGGTCAATATAGTAATGGCTTTTATGTAATATACAACCCAAATAACGGTAATTATGAGTTAGAAGTAAAAATAAAATTAAATAGAACTGGTAATTATTCATTTATCAACGGCGGTAACATTATTATTAGAAAATCTAAATATTTTTATTATAATATTGATACTAGTTTAGAATGGACAAACAGCCCAGATCAAATTAACTTTACAGTAATTTAAAAAAAATAAAATCATGAAAATAAAAAATGTATTAATTTATCCTTTAGCTTTGTTATCAATGCAACTATCTTGCACAAATGATAATGATGAAACCACAAGCGAAGCATCTATTTATAAAAAATGGTACAATAAAGAAGAAGTTGTAGATGGAGAAATAATTCCATACGACGGAAATGAATCTTGTGGAAAAGATTACATCGAGTTTTATGACGCAAATAAATATAAATCTATTGATATTGATAATTGTGTGGCAACCACAAATTCAATGGGAACATTTACAAGAACAGGAAATACTATTTCTGTAATTGATCCCCAATCTGGCACAGAAACCTATGAAATTGTTGAATTAACAGAAACTAATTTATCAGTTAAATATTCAGATGATTATGATGGCGATGGCACTTTAGATTCAGTCATTCTAAAATTCACAAACAACTAAAACTAAAAAACTCCCAATAGAATTTCTATTGGGAGTTTTTCTTTTTAAAGATTACTCGGCTTAACTAAAAATAAATTTGGATATTGTTTTTTTAAAATTAAAATATTTTTTTCTGCTTCAATTCTAGTTTTGTAATTTCCAACCCAAACTTTATAAGTTGGTGTATTAAAAATTATAGTAGCATCATAATTCACATTTTCTTTTTTAAACAATGTTAACGTTTTTTTTGCGTCCTCAATTGGACCATTAAAAATTTGAATTTTATAAAATTCATTCACTCGTAAAGAAGAATTGTATTTTCTTTTCTCTACCAGCAATTCTTCAAATTTAGAATCTTGATTTACAGTCAAATTTTGCCCTAAACAAAAATTAAAATTTACTAAAAATATTAGGGCTAATATTCCAGTTTTTATCATTTTTTTTGGAGATGTCTTCATAATAGATTGATTTTAATGCAAATGTAGTACTTCTTTCTAAAAACAAAAATACTAATATTATTTAGAATTAATATAAATTATAAATTAAGGTATATTTAAGGTTTTGAGAATTGAAGAGATGTCGTATTTTTGTGCAAGTTTTAAAAAAAAGCGTACCGATTTATTTTTTACGATAGAAAAAATCATACCAAAATTAGTCGATAATCATTTATAATATGAAAAAAGTGGGAAACCATAATTCGATTTCAAGAATTTATTCGTTTAGTATAGCATTATTGCTAACATTCTCCTTATCTACATTTGCTCAAGCACCAGCGCAGCCAGTAACAGCTACTCCAGTTGTTGCAGCAGCTCCAGCAGCAGCAAGTGCATCTGGAGATCCAGTAGTTGGAAAAGAATTATTTAATTCAAAATGTGCTGCTTGTCATAATTTAGATAATAAAATGACTGGTCCAGCTTTAAGAGGAGTAACAGGAAGACATAAAAAAGAATGGTTTTATCCTTGGATAAAAAACAGTTCTGCTATGATAAAATCTGGCGATCCAGATGCTGTTAAGCTTTGGGAAGAATACAAGCCATCAGTAATGACAGCTTTTCCTGAGTTATCTAATACAGATATTGATAATATTCTTGCCTACACTGATACTCCAAAAGCAGCAGCGCCAGTAGTTGGTGGTGTTCCAGGCGCTTTGCCTGTTAATCCAAATGTTGATGGTAATAGCATTTCTAATAATGTTGTTCTTAGTGTTTTGGGAGTAGTGTTGTTATTATTAGTTATAATGATGTTTTTTGTAAATAACATTTTAACTAAAGTTGCCAAAGCAAATGGTATTGTAGTTGCAGATAAAAAAATAGACTTTTTAAACATACCAAGAGCATTCGCTAAAAATCAATTTTTAATTTTGGTTTCTGTTGTATTTTTAATGCTTACAAGTGCTTATTTAGTGTACGGATTTTTAATGCAAGTTGGAGTAGATCAAGATTACGCGCCAATTCAACCAATTCATTATTCTCACAGAATTCACGCTGGTAGTAATGGTATAGATTGTAAATACTGTCACTCATCTGCAAGAGTTAGTAAGCATGCTGGAATTCCTTCTTTAAATGTATGTATGAATTGTCATAAAAGTATTGCTCAAGTTTCAGATACTACAGCTACACCAGAATATTCTAAAGCATTTTACGATGGTGAAATTCAAAAATTATACACAGCTGTTGGTTGGGATAAAACCACTCAAAAATATACTGGTAAAACAGAACCTGTAAAATGGGTTCGAATTCATAATCTTCCAGATTTTGCTTATTTTAATCACTCTCAACACGTTACCGTTGCAGGAATTGAGTGTAAAAAATGTCATGGTGAAGTTAAAACCTATGAAATTCAAAAACAATTTGCTCCATTAACAATGGGTTGGTGTATTAATTGTCACCGCGAAACCGAAGTTAAAATGGAAGGTAATGCCTATTACACTAAAATT
>JAYVKR010000210.1:0-2070 GCA_043768185.1 Flavobacterium sp. | reverse complement strand
TTTAAAATTTTGATTGAGAAGTTTTTTCTTGGGTTTTGTAAAACTAATTTTTATTATAAAATCGCTATGTTAAAAAAATTAAGACAAAGCGTGTTCTAATTTTTCTTTCCATTTTTCCCAATTGGGGGATAATCTGTTTTGTAAATCATAAAATTCCTTGTTGTGATTGTAATGTATCAAATGGCATAGTTCGTGAATTACTACATACTCAATGCTACCTTTTGGTGCTTTTATTAATTCGGTATTTAGAATTATTTTGCCTGATTTTGTACAACTTCCCCAACGTTTTTGCATTAATCTTATATCTAAAACAGGTTTTTCTACTTTATACTTATTGAATTTTTCTAAAGAACTTTCTAACATTTCTTCAAAATGTAAGATTGCTTTTTCCTTGTACCATTCGTTTAGTTTTTTTTCTAAATATTCAGGATTTACTTTTTTAGTTTTCATAATCATTGTACCTCTATAAATTTTTATTTCATTTATAGTATCTTCAATGATTTGCAACTTATATTGTCTTCCTAAATACAAATGAGTTTCTCCATTAACATATTTACGTTCTGGAGTATGTGGCTTGTAACTACAGAAAAATGCTTGTTGTTTTAAAATCCAATTGGCTTTGGATTTTACCTTTTTATTAATTTCAATAATATTTGTATCATTTGGAGCAATAACCGACACCAAACCATTAGGCATTACTTTTATACCTAATGATTTTCTTGTAGCAAAAGACAAATTATATTCAATGCTTTTACTACCATAATTTACTTGTTGGATAGAATGTACCATTAAATGTATTTTAATTTAGCAATTTTGATTACTTCTTCTATCAATTCATCAATTTTATCAAATGAGAATTGCGTATCGTATTGTTGTTGCTTTTCGAAAAGTAAATCATCTAATTTATTTTTCAATTCTTTTTCAATCTCGGTATTGGTTTGCCAATCAATAATTAGCGTATTACTTTCATATACAATGTTTTTAATACAATTTTCAACTTCTAAAGCTGTATTGGCTTGTACTTCTTTTGGCTCTGGTACATTGCTAAAACTATTATCTAAAACATCATTTATTAGGTTATAAAATGCAATTGCATTTGGATTATCTTGAATAACATTTGGAACATTGTTTTGTTTTCCAGTAAGGAATTGATTTTCGTATTCTTTTGCTTTTTGTAAATATAATGCCTCGTCAATCCGGTGCTGATGGTAATCGTTAATGGCTTCTCTTATTAATGCGGATAAACTTTTGTAGAAGATTGGATCTTCATTCATTTTAACATTAATTGCCTTAACTGTACGTGTAGCGATATGGTCGGCTTTTGCAGCTTTACCTATTACTTTTTCTACTTCAGCTTCTCTTTTTTCTCTATCAAAAATATTTACTAGTTCTGTTATTTTTAACACTTCGCCTTCCGTTGTAATATGCTTATCTATTAACTTTTGTACTTGTGGTTCATAAGCTGCATAGTCTAAATCATCAAAATATCTTCGCTTAACATCTACTCTCAACTGCAAGAAAAATTTACTGTCTTTTTTGTATTTGTCAATGGTTTTTTCGTTTTGAATATCATTAAACTCAATTGATGCCATTGCCAGTTTAAACAAACGGACAAAAGCAGATAACTTTTCATAAAAAGGATGTCTTATGCTTTCGTCATTTAATAATTCTGAATAGGCTTCGGCATCTTTTTTGTTTTTTATCGTTTTGAAAATGTCCCATAACTCACTGTGTGCTTGTGGTAATTTTTCTATTTCCTTATTGATATTTATTATTGTTCCTGATAGTTCTTCTTGTTCAAAATCATTTAAGCCACTGTATGTATTTAATGCGCTATCAAGGTTTTCTAAATTTCCGAAATAATCAATTATAAAACCATATTCTTTTCCTGGTGCAACTCTGTTTACCCTTGCAATAGCTTGAAGTAAAGTATGTTCTCTTAAAGCTCTGGTTATGTATAAAACTTGATTGTTTGGTGCGTCAAAACCTGTTAGTAATTTATCTACAACAATAATTATTTCGGGTTGTTCTTGTTTTTTAAAGGCGCTAATTACTGATTTTTCGTAATCG
>JAYVKR010000209.1:0-2389 GCA_043768185.1 Flavobacterium sp. | reverse complement strand
CATCTTAGCAGTAAAATAGTGGATAAAATACAATGTCCACTAGACCAGCTAATAAACAAGCTAAACAAAAAAGATGATTTATAAAAAAAATTAATAATTATTTGTTTTAAAAAAAATAATACTATTTTTGATAAATAATTGAAAGTGCAATCAACATAAAAAAATGTTAAAAACGCAAGAACTTTCGTGTATTTAGTAGTTAGCGGTTATACTACCAGAAATCCCTCATAAAATAGAAACTAATGCAAAATCTTAAAGAAATAGTTGATTATTATTTAAAGTCAAATACCAATTACGCCTTAATGATAACTGGCGAATGGGGAATTGGAAAAACATATTATTTCAAAAATATACTTTCAAAAGAAATATCTAAAACTTCAACTTTTAACAATGATAGTAAAAAATATAGACCAATTCTCGTATCTCTTTTTGGTTTAAAATCCATAGAAGAAATTCAGTCGGAGATTTTTCTTTGTCTATATCCAATACTAAAAAACAGCAAATTAAAACTTGGCGCATCTATTGGAAAAGCTGTAACAAAAGGAATATTACATTTAAAAGGATTAGGAGAGTATACAAAATATATTGAAGAAGTTAATGTGAACACCAAAGATTTTATAAATTTTGAAGAACTTGTTTTATGCTTTGATGATTTAGAGAGAATTAGTGAAAACCTTAAACTAGAAGAATTAATCGGATATATAAATTCACTTGTTGAAAATGAAAATGTAAAAGTTATAATTATTGCAAATGAAAATAAAATTGAAACAAAAAATTATCACATTCTTAAAGAAAAAGTTGTTGGTAATAGCATAGAATTTATCTCAAATATAAATGACACTTTTGACAGCTTAATTGAAGTTAAATTTTCTAGTTTCCCACTATATTTGAATTTTTTAAAAGAAAACAAATCATTTATAATCAATATATTTTCTAAAAAATCAAAAAATATTAGAATTTTGAATTATTGCTTATCATATTTTCAAAATATATTTTCTGAAATCACTAACAATTTAAATGCTGAAAATATATTAAAAGAAAAGGAAAAAGAAATTTTGCAAATGCTATTAAAATTTTCAATTGCAATATCAATAGAATATAAAGAAGGTAAAATTTCATTTACTAATCGAGAAACTTTAGATGATGGTTCTTGGATGTATTTAGATTTCTTTTTTGAAAAGAACAATCTCCCTAAAGATAAAGAGGAAAAAGAAAAAACATACAAAGAGCAATTTAACATAGATTATTTTGAAGACAAAGAATATGTATATTTCAAATCAATCTTTGATTTCTTAACAGGTGGAAATATATTCAAATATAAAGATGTAATAGTTGAACTTAACAAATATTACAATATTGAGGAAAACAAAATTCTACCTCATTATAAAGTTTTAAATGATTTAAATTATCAGAACTGTTTCACTTTAACTGATAAAAAATATTTAGAATTAACAAAAAAGTTAATGGAATATAGCGACGAAGGTTTGTATGAAATCACAAATTATTTATCAATTTTTCACTTTGTTTCACGATTTAATAATCCTCTTAATTACAATCTTCAAAACTTAGAAAAAAGAATTATTAGAGGAATGAAAAAAGGAAAAGCAAATTATAAGTTTGCAAGTTCATTAGATTTTTATCTTAGAGTTGATGAAAATTCAGAACATAAAATACATTTAACAAATATCAGAAATGAGTCTTTACTTATAAATGAAAAAGTATTACAAGAGGAAAAAAAATCAATTGTGATTGATTTAGAATCAAAATGTTATGAAAACTTTACAGAGTTTTTCACAGAAGTTTTAAGAACTGATAAAGATTATTTCTACAATCCAATAATGAAAGACTTTAATAGTTATAAATTCTATAAATTCTTTTTTAATAGCAATAATGAAATGAAATGGAAGATAATTAGATTTCTTCCAAATCGTTACAAAAAATATCAAGATCATTATTTAAAGCCAGAAATAGAATTTTTTCAAGAATTAGAAAAAAGAGTTGAAAACAAATGTAAAAAAATAAAAAAAGGAAACTTAACTGGTTTTTTATTTAACGAACTTAATAAAGCAATTAAAGACACAATAGAAACTTTGAAAGGATAAGTACAACCGCCAACACACGTTTGGCGCAATTGCGAATTTTGTGGTAAATTCACGTTCACGTTTCGCAAGAAATTTTATCTTTAACAGAAAATAATCAGTTCCGAAGTTCGCAACTGACGAGAAGCGGCGGACCGTTGGCGGCAATTTTTCAAAAAAACGTTAAATTAATAAATATTGTTGTATTTTAATAAAAAAGTTATAAATTTATAAAAAAATTGAAATGGAAAAAGCAAAAAAAATTGGGGCTAAAATGACTGACAGTTTTAGGCAAGCTGCTGCAACAAATT
>JAYVKR010000208.1:0-3755 GCA_043768185.1 Flavobacterium sp. | reverse complement strand
AATTTGAAAAAATAGTAGAAGCAGAAATGAAATCGGCCTCCAATTTAATGGCGGTTGTAGTTAATCCCAACACTCAAAATTACAATGTTACCTATCATCGACTTGATTTCACAGTTGACCCTGCCATTTATTTTATTAATGGAAAAATTACAACTACTTACACAGCTTTATCAAATATGAACACCATCACATTTGATATGGCTAACCAATTAACGGTGAGTTCGGTGAAAAGAAACGGTGTTAATTTAGCTTTTACTGAAAGCGGTAATAATGAATTAGTAATTACTTTGCCAGCTACACAAACAACGGGAACTTCAGCAACTATTGTGGTAACATATTCTGGTCAACCTCCAGTAAATGGATTTGATGCTTTTACAACAGAAGTTAGATCAAACGGTAGTAATACACTTTATACTTTATCAGAACCTTTTGGAGCAAGAGATTGGTGGCCGTGTAAACAAGATTTAAATGATAAAATAAATAGTATAGACGTATACATCACAGCTCCATCAGAATATGTAGCAGTTTCGAATGGTATTGAACCAGAAGCTCCAATAGTTGTAGGAAATCTTAAAACCACACATTTTCATCACGGTTATCCAATTCCTGCATATCTAATTTGTATGGCTGTTACGGATTATAGCATTTATACACAAACAGCTGGAACGGCACCTAATACCTTTCCAATTATAAATTATATATATCCTGAAAATTTTGAAAGTGCTCAAAGTCAACTTGATCAAACGCCATTACTATTAGAATTGTATAAAAATTTATTTGAGATTTATCCTTTTCATAATGAAAAATATGGTCATGCTCAATTTGGTTGGGGTGGAGGAATGGAACATACTACTGTTTCATTTATGAATAATTTTAACAGAGGATTAATAGCTCACGAAATGGCGCACCAATGGTTTGGAGATAAAATAACTTGTGGAACATGGAAAGACATTTGGTTAAATGAAGGTTTTGCAACTTATCTTGCTGCATTAGTTATAGAAAATTTTGATGGACAAGACGCATTTAGAGATGAAAAAAGTTATATGATAGGCAACATTACTTCTCAAACTGGAGGAAATGTTTATTTAACAGACACACAAGCTACCAATGTAAATAGAATTTTTAGCGGAAGATTGACTTATAATAAAGGTGCGATGGTGTTAAATATGCTTCGATTTAAACTAGGTGATGCGGTTTTCTTTCAAGGCGTTAGAAATTATTTGGCAGATACTAATTTGGCTTACAAATATGCAGTTACATCTGATTTTAAATCGCATATGGAATCAACTTCTGGATTAGATTTAACAGAATTCTTTAATGATTGGATAGTAAATCAAGGTTATCCTACGTATTCAATTACAGCTCAAAATTTTGGAACAGGACAAGCAAAAATTACAATTAATCAAACGCAGTCAAATGCTAGTGTAAGTTATTTTGAAATGCCAGTTCCAGTAAGATTATTTGACGTAAATGGAAATTTTTTAGATGTTACATTAGAAAATACTTTTGATGGTCAAGAATATATAGTTAATGTTCCGTTTCAAGTTGTTGATGTAATTTTTGATATTAATCAAAACATAATTTCTAAAAATAATGTGGTATTACTAGGAAATGAAACTTTTAATTTAGAAAAATCAATTTCAGTTTATCCAAATCCAACATCTGAAACTTTAACAATAAATGTTCCAAGAGATCTAGAAGTACTAAATATAATTGTTTTTAATTCATTAGGTCAAAAAGTTTTAGAATCTAGCAAGCTAAACTTTTCAGTTTCTCAACTTTCTACAGGAATTCATTTTGTAGATATTATTACTGATAAAGGTACATTTCATAAAAAAATTATAAAAAAATAACCAACGGCAAGATAATTGATTAAAAGTAAGGTGAAAACCTTACTTTTGCTT
This sequence comes from Flavobacterium sp., assembly GCA_043768185.1. GTDB lineage: Bacteria > Bacteroidota > Bacteroidia > Flavobacteriales > Flavobacteriaceae > Flavobacterium. The sequence goes on along the minus strand of JAYVKR010000208.1, from coordinate 1,851 downwards.
TTTAAAAATATTTCACATTACATATTAAATGATACAAACTGCACAAATTATTTTCATATTATCAGTATTAGTTATACTTCACGAATTTGGACATTACATTACAGCAAAAATTTTTAAAGTTAGGGTAGAAAAATTCTATCTTTTTATGGACGCAGGATTTTCTTTAGTTAAGAAAAAAATTGGCGATACCGAATGGGGAATTGGATGGTTACCAATTGGTGGTTACGTAAAACTTTCGGGAATGATGGACGAAAGTATGGACAGTGAGCAATTAAAACAACCTGCACAACCTTGGGAATTTAGATCTAAACCAGCTTGGCAACGATTGATAATAATGTTGGGTGGAATATTTGTGAATATTGTTTTGGCATTAGTAATTTTTACAACTATTTATTCTACAGTTGGTCAAAAATATGTTGCTACAGATGTAGTTCAAAAAAACGGATTAGCATTTGGCGATGTTGGAAAAAGTGTTGGTTTTAAAAATGGAGATAAAATAATTTCTGTTGATGGCGAGCCAATTCAAAAAAACTTTAATCGATTAGTTATTGATGTTTTATTAAGTGATAAAATTGAAATACTACGTAATGGGAAAACAGAAAATATAACATTGTCAGATGAACAAAAAGGTGAAATATTAGGTTCTGAAGGTAAAAATTTCACAGGTCCAAGATTTTCTACAGCTGTTATAGATTCAATTATGCCAAAATCAGAAGCTTTAAAAGCTGGATTAAAAAAAGGCGATAAACTTATAGGAGTTAATGATAAAAATTTTACTTATTATGATGAATTTACAGATGAATTAAAAAGTGCTAAAAAACTTTCTATATTAAATGTAATTCGTGATAATAAAGAAATAAAATTACAAGGAAAAGTAGATAAAGATGGGAAATTAGGAATATACACAACATCACAATCAGACAAAAAAAGATTATTAGTAATAAATAAACTTTCATTAGGCGAATCATTTCAAGCAGCAGCTAAAGAATCTTGGCAGTTGTTAGTTTACAATGTTAAACAGTTTAAATTAATCTTAAAACCAAAAACAGGTGCGTACAAGCAAGTAAAAAGTCCAATTGGTATTGCAAGAATGCTTCCAGACGTTTGGGATTGGGAATTTATTTGGGGTTTTACGGCATTATTTTCTATAGGTTTAGCGTTTATGAACTTACTTCCTATTCCTGGTTTAGATGGTGGACATGCACTTTTTACAATTGTAGAGATGATAACTGGTAAAACTTTAAACGAAAAAGCAGCAGGTTATGTTCAAACCTTTGGAATGATTATCTTACTGAGCTTAATGGCTTTAACTTTTGGAAAAGATATTTACCAATTGGTAGTAGATAAACTTTTATAAAAAAATTAATTTTTTTTACTTTTTAATTTGTAAAACGTAAAAAACATATTATATTTGCAACCGCTTAAACGATGATAAATTATCTAAAAGCAAACAAATAAAAGTTCTTAAAAAAATTAAAATATACAGTTTCCTTCTTAGCTCAGTTGGTTAGAGCATCTGACTGTTAATCATAGTTCCGATAGCTATCGGAATTGGTTCGAGAAGAAAAGAATAAAAAAATAATAAAAAGTTCCTAAAATATTGAAAACATACAGTTTCCTTCTTAGCTCTTCCGATAGCTATCGGAAGGTTAGAGCATCTGGCTGTTAATCAGAGTTCCGATAGCTATCGGAATTGGTTCGAGTAGAAAATAATAAAAATAATAATAAAACGATCCTAAAATATTGAAAATATACAGTTTCCTTCTTAGCTCAGTTGGTTAGAGCATCTGACTGTTAATCAGAGGGTCCTTGGTTCGAGCCCAAGAGAGGGAGCAATTTAAAAGTCTAGCA
>JAYVKR010000207.1:0-4761 GCA_043768185.1 Flavobacterium sp. | reverse complement strand
TTTGAACTATTCCACCTCTATTAAATGATTCAGAATTGTTTAAATTTGGATTAAGTATAAAATCAATTCCTTCAATATTGAAATTAAAATATTCTTGATTATTAATTGTAAAAGATGATGAATCATCATCACTTGAACAGCCTATTAAAATTAAGATTGATAAGAAAATTAATAATTGAATTTTTTTTATAAAAAAATATTTTAACAAATATAGCTTTTATTTCTTAACCCTATCTTCATTATTCTTCACAAAAGCATCCCAACCTGTATAACTTTTTTCCCCAACCACTTTTCCTGAGTTGAAAAAATGACAAACTGCTGCTGCTAAACCATCTGTTGAATCAAGATTTTTTGGTAATTCTTTCAATCCTAAAAGCTGTTGCAACATTTTAGCGACTTGTTCTTTACTGGCGTTTCCGTTACCAGTTACTGCCATTTTTATTTTTTTTGGTTCGTACTCTGTAATCTGAATTTGGCGTGATAAACCTGCTGCCATCGCAACGCCTTGTGCACGACCAAGTTTTAACATAGATTGTACATTTTTTCCAAAAAAAGGGGCCTCAATAGCAATTTCGTCCGGGTGATGGGTTTCAATTAACTCTATAGTCCTTTCAAAAATTACTTTAAGTTTGGTATAATGATCATCGTATTTACTTAAAATTAATTCGTTTAATTGAACGAACTCCATTTTTTTATTCACAACTCGTATTACTCCAAAACCCATTATTGTGGTTCCAGGATCAATGCCTAAAATGATTCGTTCGTTCGCCAATATAAAAGTTTATATTTTAAAGGGTTTAAAAGTTTAAAATTGTTTCTTTGCAACAATGATTATAATTTCGAACAAAGTTAAGCAATTCTTGGTTTTTTCAATCAAACTTTTAATTGTTGTTGGCGCATTTTATTTTATTTACAATCAACTTGCTACTAATGACAAATTAGATTGGGAGAAATTTCTTGTTCTGTTTAATAAAAATAAATCGTTTGCCGGAATTTCTTTTATATTATTTTTTAGTTTTTTAAATCGTTTTTTTGAAATTCTGAAATGGCAAAATCTGGCTCAAGTTGTAAAACCAATTTCTGTAAATGAAGCTACAAAACAAGTTCTTGCAGCTTTAACTTTGGGCGTTTTTACACCAGTTGGCGTTGGCGAATATGCCGGAAAAGCATTGTATTATGAAAAAAAAGATACTAAAAAAATAATATTTCTTAATTTAATTTGTAATGGCGTTCAGATAGTTGCTACAGGAATATTTGGAATTCTTGGATTGATGTTGTTACACTTCGACTGCGTTCAGTGTGACAAAAACATTGGTTTTTGGACTGTCGGAATTATACTAGTTACAATATCATTTTTTTTGTTTTCCTATTTTACCAAAAAAATAAAAATTAAAGGATATTCTATTGAAGATTTGTTAGAAAAAATTAATGAAATTCCGAAAAAGATACATCGTAAGAATTTAGTTTTAGGATTTTGCAGATACATTGTTTTTTCGCATCAATATTATTTTTTGTTTTTGGCATTTGATGTAGCTTTGCCATACACTACTTTAATGGCTACCATTACAACAGTTTACTTTTTAGCTTCTATTGTACCAAGTTTTCAGTTTTTAGATTTTGCTTTAAAAGGAAGTTTAGCAATTTATTTCTTTGGTTTGCTTGGCGTTAACGAATGGATTGTAGTTTTTGTAACTATGCTTATGTGGTTTTTAAATGTGGTTTTGCCAGTGGTTTTTGGTAGTTATTATGTTTTAATTTTTAAGGTTTTGCCACGAAGACGCTAAGTCGCAAAGATTTTAACCATTAAGGAAGTTTAAGTTCATTAAGATTAATATTTCGTGAAATCTAATGATTTTTGTAAATTAGTGGAAACTGTTCGCCTTTTTGAAAATTTGTTTGTAAACTATTTATCTATGATTGAAATTATATTGTTTGTTATTTTAGCGATTTATGTTGTGTTTATTCTGCAACTGATTTATGGTTTTGATAAAGTGAAAACATTTGTTAGAACTGAGGAAAAACCAATTACAAAATTCTCAATAATTGTTCCATTTAGAAATGAAGAGAAGAATTTGCAAAAACTTTTAAAGTCAATTTCCAATTTAAATTATCCTAAAGAATTGTTTGAATTGATTATGGTAGATGATTTTTCTAAAGACAATTCAGAACGTGTATACATTAAATGGCGAATGTTAAATGGCTTGATTGAAACTACACTTTTAGAAAATTTAAGACTGTCAAATTCACCTAAAAAAGATGCTATTTCAAGAGCAATTCCAATAATTAAAAATGAATGGATTGTAACAACTGATGCAGATTGTACTGTAAATAAGAATTGGCTAAATACTTTAGATAATTTTATTCAAAAAAATAATGCAGAAATGGTTGTTGGTGCTGTGGTTTACAAAACTAAAAACAATTGGTTTCATCATTTTCAACAATTGGATTTATTGAGTTTGCAAGGAACAACAATTGGCAGTTTTGGTATTGGAAAACCATTTATGTGCAATGGAGCAAATTTTGCTTACACCAAAAAACTATTTAACGAAATTGGAGGATTTGGTGGAAATAATAAAATAGCAAGTGGCGATGATGTTTTTTTATTACAAAAAGCTATAAAAAATCATTCAGATAAAGTACATTATTTAAAAAATATTGATACAATTGTTACAACAAAACCTGAAAATGATTTGTATAAATTGTTTATGCAACGAGTTCGCTGGGCAAGTAAAACATCTTCCTATTCTGATATTTATTCTAAAATCTTGGCAGTTGTTGTTTTGGTAATGAATGTTTCCTTAGTTGCTGGTTTTGGTTTGAGGATTTTGGGTTTGTTAGACTGGAAAGTACTATTAATTGTATTTATTGGAAAATATCTTATAGATTATATTTTGCTTTTTAAATCTAATATTTATTTGAGAAAAAGAAAATTTTTATTACCATTTGCAAGCAGTTTAATTTATCCAATATTTTGTAGTTGTGTTGGAATTTATTCTTTATTTGGCAATTTTTCTTGGAAAGGAAGATCGTTTAGTAAATAATTATTCAACTTTTAAAATTACTGGTAAAATAAATTGAGTTTTAACAGGAATTCCTCTTTTTAAGGCAGGATTAATTTTGGGTAAATCTATTAATCTTGCGCGTAGAATACTATCAATTTTTACTTTATCATAAGTAACAGAATCTTGAGGAAATTGTGGCTCAAATTGCATTGTTGCATCAGTATTTACTGTAACTTTTACTTCAATAGTATCAAGTTCTGGATACATTATAGACAACGTGTCAATATTTAATTTTTGCTGAATTGTGCTTGTTAAAAATTCGAAAAAACATTGTTTACGTTGCGTTTCATCAGTTAGTGTTTCACATTCTAAAACAGAAGGATATTCGTCTACTTCTTTCCAATTAATTTCTTTTAATCTTTTATTTAGAAGTTCTTTTTCAGATGGAATTTGCTTGTCAAAATACTGACAAGACTGAAATAAAAAAAATAATAAAAATGCTGTAATTTTTTTCAAAGTGTATTTTATTATTGCTTAGAATCTAGATATTCTTGATAGTTTTTTTCTAACCAATCTTGCTTGGCTTTTAAAGATTCTTCTTTTTGATCTTTGTAAAGCAATCCTAATTTTTCTGAATAAATTGCTATTTTTACGGTAAATGAATAATATTCTTCTTTGGTAAGCGTTATTTTTTTATCACTTTGTTTTGAAAAAAAATCGAAAAATAAAGTATCAAATTGTTTTTTATCATATGCTTGAACTTCTTTTTTATATTTGTTGTAAAGTGATTCTTTAAGTTGTCCATCTATCAAATTACTTATTTTTTCTTGTGAAAAAACAGTATTTGAAAAACCAAAAAATAAGACAGTTAATGCAATTATTTGAACTATTTTTCTCATATTCGTTTAATTTTATTTTGCATCAAAAATACTAAAAATTATTTTATGGATATTATATTAATTATTTTAGGTTTAACTTGTTGTATTATTGGACTTTTAGGAAGTTTTTTACCTGTTTTACCTGGACCACCAATAAGCTGGTTGGGATTATTACTTTTATATTTAACAAAAGTTGTTGAAGCAAATTATTGGGTTTTAGGAATTACTTTAGTTGTAACTATCACCATTTCGATTTTAGATTATACGATTCCAGCTAAAGGGACAAAAAAATTTGGTGGAACAAAATATGGCGTTTGGGGAACAAACATTGGATTGCTAATTGGACTGTTTTTTCCGCCTGTTGGCTTTATTATTGGACTTTTTCTTGGTGCATTTATTGGAGAATTAATTTATAACTTTAAAGATAAAAAAGGAGCGCTTAAAGCCGCAACTGGAGCTTTTTTAGGGTTTTTAGTTTCTAGTTTTATGAAATTTATGGTTTGTTTATCTTTTTTTTTATTGTTTGTTTGGATTATGTTTAGAAATTATTTACAAACATAATTTTATAAAAAGCAAAAAAGCCATTCATCTTTCGATGAAAAGCTTTTCATTGGTCTAACTACTAAACCGTGTTTCGTTTTAAAAAACGAAACGAAAACAACACAACTATTGTTAATGATTTTAAAAATAATTATTTAAAATCATTTCATTTGCTTTTCTTGGGCAAAAAAGCACTAAGTTTCCAAAGTGCTTTTAAATATTTTCCCAATTTTAGCGGTCTGGACGGGACTCGAACCCGCGACCCCATGCGTGACAGGCATGTATTCTAACCAACTGAACTACCAAACCATCGCTTTAATGCGGTTGCAAATATACAATCG
>JAYVKR010000206.1:0-50275 GCA_043768185.1 Flavobacterium sp. | reverse complement strand
TTAAAGAACTTTAAAATCTCTGTTCCAAAAGGTAAAACTGTTGCTCTTGTTGGTCAATCTGGAAGCGGAAAAAGTACTATTGCCAATTTACTGACTCGTTTTTATGATGTTCAAGAAGGTAGTATTGCAGTTGACGGAATTGACATTAAAGATATGACAATGAATTCGTTACGAGGATTAATTGGTTTGGTAACACAAGATTCAATTCTTTTTAATGATACCATAAAAAATAATATTCTTATTGGAAAACCCAATGCAACTGATGAAGAGTTAGTAAATGCTTTAAAAATTGCAAATGCGTTCGAGTTTGTAAAAGATTTACCAAAAGGATACGATACTAACATTGGTGATGCAGGAAACAAACTTTCTGGCGGACAAAAACAACGATTGTCTATTGCAAGAGCAGTTTTAAAAAATCCACCAATAATGATTCTAGACGAAGCAACATCTGCACTAGATACAGAAAGTGAAAAATTAGTTCAGGTGGCGTTAGAAAATATGATGCAAAACAGAACATCAATTGTAATTGCTCATAGATTATCAACTATACAAAAAGCAGACACTATTATTGTGATGAAAAAAGGCGAAATTGTAGAACAAGGAACACATTTAGAACTTTTGGCTAAAAACGGAACGTATGCTAACTTGGTTACTTTACAAAGTTTTGAGTAGCTTTTCTGTTGTGAGTTGTGAGTTATGAGTTGTGAGTTATGGGTTATGAGTTAGAATTTTGTAGTTAAAATTTGTAATCAATATTACCATTGAAATTGTAATTGACATTGTAATTGACATTGTAATTGTAATTGTAATTGATATTGACATTGTAATTGTAATTGACATTGACATTGTAATTGAATTTATGTATAAACAAAATCCAAATAGCACACTTCCAGAAAATCCAGATACTATTGTTTGGAAATACTTGGACTTGTCTAAATTTTTAGATTTATTGCTTTCGCAGAAATTATTTATGTCACGATCAGACAAATTTGAAGACCAATACGAAGGCACTTTTAGCGAACCAACCTTTGAAGAAATTAAAAAACTATCCGAAAACAATCCAGAGTTTTTAGATTATTACAAGTCCAAACGCGAAAAAGTAATTATTAGTTCTTGGCACATTAATGAGTATGAAAGTTTTGCAATGTGGCAAATTTTTACTCAAAATAGTGAAGGTTTAGCCATACAATCTACAGTAAAACGATTACAAAACGCATTAATTCCCGAAAAAAACTACGACCAATTTATTGGCGAAGTAAATTATATCGACTATAAAAAAGAATACATTCCATTTGAAGATGCCTTTTTTCCATTTCTTTTTAAGCGAAAAAGTTTTCAGTATGAACGTGAAGTTCGAATTATTTCTGATGTTTCATCTAATACTATTGCAATTAATGATGGTTTGAAAATTAATGTAAATATTAATGAACTAATTGAAAAAATTTACATTCATCCCAAATCTGAAAACTGGTATAAAAAATTGGTTATAGAATTGGTTGATAAACTTGGTTTCGATTTTGAAATAGAAAAGTCTGATTTAGAAAGTGATATTTTAATATAAATTATTACAGTTCAGTAAAATTTAACATTTAAAATATAATTGATTTCATATATTTACAGAACCAATTTATTTTAATTTCTTTGGAAATAAAATTCTTTAAACCCAAAAGCAAGCTTCTTCAAAACTATATTGAAGGATACTATTTCTTGACTAAAAAAGTAGATGAACCGAATGTTAAATACCTAACATTTCCAAATAACTACAGTATAATATCGGTTTTTGAAAAGATAAAAGTTGAGTATTCAGAAAATAATGCATTGTTGTCTGAGGATGAAAATAGTCCTTTTTCGTCAGATTTAATTTGCCGTTACAAAAAACCAATTCAACTTCAATACAATGGTTTTATAAACGAAATTACTTTTTATTTTAAACCTTTAGGATTGAATGCTTTTTTAAATAAACCGCTATCTAATTACACTTCTAATTTCTTTTCTAATTTTTTTCCATTTGATGATTATGAAACTGAAATGAAAAAAATTTTAAACGAAAATGATTTTGATGAAAGGCAAGATTTAATAGAAAACTATTGGTTGTCTAAAATTTTAGATTTTAAACATCCATTTTTAAAAGATGTTATTATAGATTTATCAAATCTTGAAAAAGAACATTCTATTGATGAATTGGCTAAGAAATACAAAACAAGTCGTCAGAATTTAAGCAAGCATTTTGAAATTCATTTGTGTAAAACACCATCAGAGTTTAAAAAAGTACACCGTTTTAGAGAAGCATTAAAAGTTCAAATAAATAAAACTTCTAAAAATAATTATACTTCTTTAAGTTATGATATGTTGTTTTATGATCAATCTCATCTTATAAAAGATTTTAAATCACTTACAGGTTTAACACCCAAAACTTTTTTTAAAAATATAACTTCTCAAGAAAATGGGGAAATAAATTGGTTGTTTGGCTCTTAGATTCCATTTTTACAATTTTTAAGATTTTTTAAAATATAATTTTACATTAACCTTAACAAAAATATTAAAAAATGTTATTTACTCATAAAATTTAATTTACCAAATTAACAATTTTATTTTAATATTTTTATCTAAATTATAAATAATTAAACCAATGAAAAAACTATTTATTTATTTAAACATTTTATTTTCTTTTGTAATTAATGCACAAAATTCTAAAATTGATGGAAAATGGTTGGTAGATTTCACTCATCCGGATATTGGAGTTGTAAAGACTATATTAGAATTTGAGACTAAAGAAAAAACTTTTTATGCATTTTCTAGAAAAGATGCTGATAAATTATTGTTGGGTAAATTAAAAGCACCAATGATTCGAGGTATGAGTAACTTTAAAAATGGATCACTTATTCGTGTTGAAAAAGGAGAATTTACAGAAGTAATTGATACTATAAAACTCAAAGGAATTATCGTTACTTCAATGGGTAATTATAATTTTATAGGAACAATTTATAATGACAAATTAAATGTAAATATTAGTAAAAGTAATTTAAAAACATTTGGTACTATTATTGGCACAAGAGCAAAAATAACCCTTCCTCTTGAAGATTATGGTAAGCTATTTAATAAAGCGATAGAAATTTCTAAAGAAAAAATTTATAAAAAATCTTTATTTGATGAAAAAAAATGGAAAAATTTCATTTCAAATATGAATGAAATTTTACCTGAAATTCAAGATGATTTAGAAATGGTTAGTGCTTTTTACTATTTTGGCAATAAATTAGAAACATCTCATTTTGCATTATTAAAATCTGAAAATAATGAAAATGAAGCTTTAAACCTTAAAAAATCAAATCAAATTTTATTAGAAGAAAAAACAGAAAAAACTGCTTATTTAAAAATTACATCATTTAACGGAAGTGCATCAGAAATAGATAGTGTTTTTAATGTTATTAATTTAAAAAATTATAAAAACTTAATTATTGATTTACAAAATAATAGTGGCGGTACTGTTGAAGCAGGAATGGCATTGGCAAATAATATATTTAACAAGACCGTAAATGGTGGTGTTTTTTTAACACAAAAATGGTTTAACCAAAATGAAGTAATTCCAACCTTAAAAGAATATAGCCAATTTGAAAGTTTTAGTGAATCTAATTTCGATTTAATAATTAATGGAATACACTCAAAAAAAGGATTGTATTTAAAAGTTAATCCTAAGCCAAAATCATTTCAAGGAAATTTGTATGTTTTAACTAATAAAAAAACAGCAAGTACTTGTGAACCTATAGTTTATGAGCTGATACAACAAAAAAGAGCAACTATAGTTGGAGAAAAAACAGCTGGAGCAATGTTAAACGCTGAAAAATTTAATCTTTATAATAATTTTTACATATACGTTCCAACAGCAGATTATTACACGTCTGATGGATTTAGAATTGAGCAAAACGGTGTAACTCCAAATGTTGAAACTAAATCTGAAGTTGCTTTTCAAAAAGTTTTTACAGAGTTAATAAAAGAATAAGTAAACCAAATTATCTTAACTAAACATAAAAATCAATGAAAAAAATTTTTATTTATTTTTTGTTATTTACCTCCTATAATTTTGCGCAAGAAATTACAAAAGCTGAATTGGTAAAAACTGCAAAAACATTTACATTAGACACTATTTCATACAAATTGTATGGTGAAGGATTTGAATTTCTAAAAGTAGAGATGAAAACCAATCAAAATTTTATGTTGGGCGAATATCATAATTCTAGCTTGGTTTCTAAATTCACTCAAAGTTTATTTCCTTATTTAAAAGAGGCCAATTTTAAAGTTTGGGTGACTGAAATTAGTCCAACATCTGTTAGAAAATTAAACTCTTTTTTAGACAGTAAAGATTTTACCAAAAACATAACCGATTTTACTACAAAATATGGGAAAAATAATGATGCTATTCCTTTTTTTAGCTCTTCGGCTGACTTTGATATGTTACAAGCTTCAAGAAATAATGGTTTTGAACTTTGGGGTTTAGATCAACATTATTTTGGTGGATTTCAATTTGTTATGGACGATATTTTTAATGGTTATGATGCTAAAACCAAACAAGAAAATTCAACTTTATTAGAAGATGCAAGTAAACCCAATGGCAATTTAGCATTTTCAACATTATTTGATTTATCTAAAAATAAACTAGCACAATCTATAAAAAAAGAAATGCTAGAATCAATAGCAATTTACACTGATTATTCAGCAGGAAAGTATTATCAAAATAATACAGTTCGATCTAAATTAATGAAAACCAATTATAACAGTTATTACACAAACTATTTAAATACAAAAAAGGTTGAACCAAAAGCATTTTTTAAATTTGGTAGCAACCACATTTCAAAAGGATTATCGCCACTTGGAATTTTAGATTTGGGAGATTTCATCAATCAATTATCACAAATGAAAAACCAAGAATCAATTCACATGCAGCTTTGTTATCGATTTGAGTTAGATAAAAATGTGATGACAGATAGATTAACTTCTGGCGATTATCCAATTGAATTATTAGAATTGTACAAAGAAAATGAATGGGTAATTTTAGATTTAAGACCATTTCAAGCTAAACTTTATAACGAACAATTAAAAAAAACTCCTAAAATTGAATTATCAAAAGAAATGATTGATTGCATAAAGCAATTTGATGTTTTAATTTTATCTCCAGAGAAAGTTAAATAATCAATTAACAAAATATAACTAATTATGATAAATGAAAACCAACATTTTTTAAATCAAGTTTTTGCTTCAAGCGGAATTACTCAAACTGAATTAGATTTAATTATTCCCAAATACAATAAAATACTAATTAATAAAAATGATTATTTATTGAATGAAGGCACAATAGAAAAAAAGTATTGGTTTATAGAAAGTGGTTTTATTAGATCTTATGTTATTGATACAGAAGGAAATGACATTACTTTTAATTTATATTCTTCTGGCGATGTTGTAATTGATTATCCATCTTTTTTCTTTTTTGCACCAACCAAAGAAAACATTCAAGCATTGACAGATTGTGTTTGTTGGGAAATAGACTTTAATACTTTTACAGCGCTTTTTAATGAAATTTCTAGTTATAGAGAACAACAACGTGGTCTTTTGGTTGGTAGTTATTTCGCATTGAAAGAACATAGTATTTCGCTTATTGCAGACCAAGCAAAAGATCGTTATTTAAAACTTTTAAAAACGAAACCGCACATTATTCAAAATATTTCTCTTAAACATATTGCTACTTTTTTGGGAATAACAGACACATCTTTAAGCAGAATTAGAAAAGAAATTGCAACCGAATAGTTTTTCTTGTCTTATGACAAGTTTTTATTTAACTGATTGCTAGAAATTTGCTTCATAATTAATAATTAAAACTTTTTATTATGGAAACGCTACAAGAATTTATGTTACTTTTTAGAATGGAACCAAGCAACGAACAACCAACTCAAGAACAGTTGCAAGAAATGGAAAAACAATGGGGACAATTTATTGGTAACATTGCTATGCAAGGAAAATTAGTTAGCACATACCAATTGGGTTTTGAAGGAAATAAAATTTCTTCTTATCAAACTATTGACAACGGATTTTTAGTTGCAGAAAATCAAATGCTTGCTGGCAATATGGTTTTGAAAGCAAATTCTCTTGAAGCAGCAACAGATTTAGCCAAAAATTGCCCAATACTTTTTATGGGCGGAACAGTGGAAGTTAGAACGATTACACCAATGAAATAAAGTTATTTTTTTAACTACAAATATTCAATTTAAATCAACAACCTAAAACTTTAAAAAATGAAAACAGAAAACATTTTTTCTCAATCAACAGCCGAAAAATTTACAGCTAGAATAAACAATTTATCAGTATCAACCCAGCAACAATGGGGCAAAATGGATGTTAGCCAAATGATGGCGCATTGCAACGTAAGTTACGAAATGGCATTTGATGAAAATTACAAAAAATCGAATGGCTTTATACGATTTATATTAAAGAATTTGGTGAAAAAAGGTTTGGTGAACGAAAATCCGCTTAAAAAAAATAGTTCAACAGCTACAGAAATGCTTATTAAAACACCTAAAAATTTCGAGTCAGAAAAAAATAAACTTGTTGAAAATGTGCATGATTTAGTTAAAAAAGGAGAAGACTATTTTGATTTAAAAGATCATCCTGGCTTTGGTGTAATGACCAAACAAGAATGGAATAATTTTTATTACAAACATTTAGACCATCATTTAACACAATTTGGAGTATAATTTTTAAAAAACAAAAAAAATGAAAAAAATAGTATTACTTATCGGAATAGGAATTATAGGGTTTTTAGCAATTGGAATGTTTATGTCTAATGATTTAAAATCTATAGAAATTGTAACTTCAACTATAATTAAAGGCGAAAGACAAGCCATTTTTAATAGAGTAAAAAACTTATCAGAATTCCCAAAATGGTCGCCATTCTTAGTACAAGATCCATCTCAGAAATATGAAGTAAAAGGTGCAAATGGCACAGTAGGTTCGCAATACCATTGGGTAGGAAATGGCGGAGAAGATGTTGGTTATCAAGAAATCACTAAAATAGAAGAAGGAACATTTATTGGAAAAAAATGTGATATTCAAAAACCATTTGTAGCCAAACCAACTTTTGATTATAATTTTACAGAAACTGCTGATGGTTTAACTGTTAAGGAAACATTCAAATTAGAATCTGGTCAAGTAGATGCATTTTTCTTATGGCTTTTTGGTGCCAAAGCAGAAATGATAAAAACCAACCAACAAGGTTTAGACTTACTTAAAAAATCAATTGAATCTTAAAAAATAAAAAAATTATGGACAAAAATGTAGCATCAATGATTGAAAACCTGAAAGAAAAAACAGGTAATACCTTAGAAGAGTGGAAAGTAATAATTACTAAAGAAAATTTAGCAAAACATGGCCAAATAGTAAAATTTCTAAAAGAAAAACATAATGTTACTCACGGTTATGCTTCAGAAATTGGGTTGAAAGTATTAGGTTCTGACGCAGATTCTTCAACAAATGCAGATGATTTTATTGAAACTCAATACAAAGGTAAAGAACATTTAAAATCTTTTTATGATAAAATACTAGCTGAAATTGAACAATTTGATGGCGATTTTGAAATTGCACCAAAGAAAACTTACGTAAGTTTAAAACGGAAAAAACAATTTATAATTTTAAATCCTGCATCTAAAACACGTTTCGAAATTGGTTTTAACTTAAAAGGAGTAGAACCTAAAGGAAAATTAGAAGCCGAAAAACCAAATGGTATATGTTCGCATAAAATTAATCTTGCTGAGATTTCTGAAATTGATAAAGAAGTAATTAACTGGATTAAAATGGCTTATGATAAAGCGAATTAATTAATTTTTGAAACTCTTTTTTAAGTTTATTAAATATTTTAAAATGTTACAAATTTAATTATGGCTCGTCCTTAATTTAACTAAACAATAACTAAACCAATGAAAAAAATATTTTTACTTTTCGCCATATTTCCAACTCTCCTATTCTCTCAATCGTATGAAGAAAAAATAAATAAAGCTAGTGAAGCTTTACAAAAAAAGAATTTTGCGATGCTTTAACACTCTTTGAAGATGCTTTTAAAGAAACTGAAAAAATTGGAACTTATGATTTGGCATTTGCTTCAACAGCAGCTCTAAATTGCAAAAAAGAAAAATTAGCATTGACTTGGTTAAAAATGAGTCAAGAAAAAGGATTAGGTTTAAATCCTGGCGAAGCAGAAAATATTAAAAACGATCCTGTTTTTGAAAAGTTACAACAATTTAGTGATTGGAACGAATTTGTTCTAGCAATGCAAACGGCTTACAAAGAAAAAGAACTAACAATTTTAAAACAAAAGGAAGAATGGAATAAAATAATAGTAAATAATCAAGTTATATATAAAAAATCAGTTGTTAAAAATGGTTATGCACTATATTTTACAAAAGTTGACAATCTTGAAATTCCTTTTTTAATTTATATTCCAGAAAATTACGATTCAAAAAAACCAACAAAAACAATAGTTTATCTTCATGGTGGCATAGTAAATACAGAGAATTTTAATTTTGAAGATCCAAATGTTGTTGGTGAGCCAATATTTGAAATAGGAAAACAATTTAATTCTATAATTATTTATCCTTTTGGAAAAAAAGATTTTGGTTGGGTCAATCAAATCAAAGCATTCGAAAATATTTTCACTATCATTACTCTTGCAAAAATGAAATATAATATTGGACCTATTTATTTAGGTGGAATGTCAAATGGTGCAACAGCAGCTTTTTGGTTTGCCAATCAAAAACAAAATCAATTTAAAGGATTTTTTGCTTTTTCGCCCAATCCAAAATTAGAAATTGGCACAATCAATTTTAAAAACATTTCTCAAGGCAAACCTTTTTTATCAGTAAACGCTGTTGATGATTCTGTTTTTAATTATAAAGATGTAGTTGCAATTTATGATAGTAATAAAAATCTGGCTACTGACTGGAAATTTCAAACTTTAGAAACAGGAAATCACGGATTTATTTACAATGGAAAAGAAGGATTTAAAATTATGAAAGGATTGTTTACAGAATTATTAGAAAAAAGATAAATTTAAAGTTAACTTTTAAATTTTTAATAACAATTTACAATGATAGCAACATTCTCAAATAAAATATTTATAGTTTTTTTTCTAACAACATTGTTAACTTTATTGTTGGTTTATTTGGCTTTAAAAAATTCAAATTATTCTAAAAAGCAATCTTCATTAATAATTATTGGATTATTGGGATGGTTAGTTTTACAAGGAGTTTTAACGTTAACTAATGTTTATAATACAAATATAAATTCAATACCACCCAAAATTTTTATTTTTGGTATTTTTCCAACTGTTGCCATAATAATTTTATTATTTGTAACAAGTAAAGGAAGGAATTTTATAGATGGTTTATCACTAAAAAGTTTAACATTAATCAGTTGTGTTAGACTGCCTGTAGAAATTGTGTTATATTGGCTTTTTATAGAAAAAACAATTCCAAAAACAATGACATTTGAAGGAACTAATTTTGATATTATAGCTGGAATTACTGCACCAATAGTTGCTTTTTTCTGTTTCAAAAAAGATAAAATTACTAAGAATGTAATTCTAACTTGGAACTTTATTTGTCTTGCACTTGTAATTAATGTTGTGATTATAGGAATTTTATCTTCGCCAACGCCATTTCAACAAATGGCTTTTGAACAACCTAACATTGCAATAATAAATTTTCCTATAAGTTGGTTGCCCACATTTATTGTTCCTATTGTAATGCTTTCACATTTAATTTCTATTAGAAAAATAATACTAAATAAATAAAATTAAAAAAAATTCAATGATTTTATACAAAATAAAAATTTACAACTTAATTATATTGATAGGATTTTCAGCTTTTTCACAACAAAAAGTAGATAGTTTAATTCAAGTTGGAAGTAAATTTTACAAACAAAAAGAGTTTAAATCCGCAGCTGAAAATTGGGAAAAAGCGTCACAAATGGCAGAATTTGCGATTTCAAAACGCGAATATTATGTTTACACAGCAATGGCATTTGCAAAAGCATCAGACAGTATTAACAGTTTTAGATGTTTAGAAAAAACGATTTCTGAGTTTGGTTACAACGATTTGCCTTCATTGAAAGATGAAGATAGTTTTAATTTTATGAAACAATCCAATAGATGGAAAAATCTATTAAAATCAATTAAAGTTGCTTACACAACCAATCCTAAAAAAGTTAAAATTATAGATACTGATGTTCAAAATTTTTGGATAGCATATGACTTAGCAAATAAAAATCAGGAAAATGTAGTTTCAGTTTATAAAACAAATTATATTGACAAAGGCACAGTTGCATTACAAGATTATTTTGTAAATAAAATTCAAACTATTGAAAATTTTGTTCTACAACACGATTTAAAGAAAAATTATTATAAAAGTATTCGTCAAAATACTTTAAACACAAAGAAGTTTCAATCGTCATATCAAAAATCATTTATTAAATTAAAAAACATTTATCCAGAAGCTATTTTTCCGCCCATTTATTTTGTAATCGGAAAGTTAAATTCTGCTGGAACAGTTTCTAGCGACGGATTAATATTAGCAATTGATCAAGCGTGTATGTCTAAAAATGCTGTGACAAATGAATTAACTACTTGGGAAAAAAATAATATTTCAACATTTGAAGAATTGCCATACACCGTTGCACACGAATTGATACATTATGAACAATCTGGTATGGCATCAAGTCCTACACTTTTAAAAGCTGCTTTAGTAGAAGGCATGGCCGATTTTATAGGAGAATTAATTTCTGGAAAAACTGCCAACGAACGTTTACATATTTATGCAAAAGGAAAAGAAAAAACCATTTGGTCAGATTTTAAAAAAGAAATGTTACTCAATGATAAGAGTAATTGGATTGCCAATGGTGATCAAGAAACCGAAGAAAAACCAGCAGATTTAGGGTATTGGGTTGGTTATCAAATATGTAAAGCATATTATAACCAAGCATTAGATAAGAAAAAAGCAATTCATGACATACTCAACATTCAAGATTATGAAAAATTTTTAAAAGACAGTAAAATTGAATTAGAATTTAATTAACTAAAAACATACTATTATGAAAAACCTCGTAACACTTTTAATCGCTACAGTATTAATTATTTCTTGTAACCAACAAAAAAATAGAAAAATGGAAACAATAGCAAATGAACAATTAGTAAAAACCTATTTTGAACATTTCAACAAACACGATTGGAAAGCAATGGCAGCAATGTATATAGAAACTGCCGATTTTAAAGACCCAACATTAGGAACTGGAATCGTTAAACAAACTAGACAACAAACTATCGATAAATATACTGAGTTAAACAAAGTTTTTCAAGATTTGAACGATAAAGTAATTGCAGTTTATCCATCTGGAGATAATAATATTATTGTAGAATTTGTTTCAAGCGGAACTGCGCCAGATAATTCTAAATTTGAGTTGCCAATATGTACTATTTTCAGCATCAAAAATGGTTTGATATCTAAAGATTTTACTTATTTTGATAATTTTGAAGAATAAAATTTAACTAAAATCTCTTTCCATTTTTACAATTTTATTAACAGTAAATATTTTAACTTTACACAAAATAAGTTCCTCAAAACTTTAAACAAAAAAATTATGATAACACTTGTAGTAAAATTAATTACGGTTCTTGTTTCAGTTTTAGTTAAAATATTTTTTTAGAATATTAGTTTTAAATGCTAGAAAATCTTTGCAAAAACTGCGAAAATAGTTTTGATGGAAAATTTTGTTCCAACTGTGGACAAAAAACCAATACAAAAAGATTGGATTGGAATTACTTAAAAGATGAGGCAAAATATACTTTTCTACATCTTAATAATGGATTACTTTACACTATAAAACAATTATTTGTACGTCCTGGAGAAACTATAAACGAGTTTATAGCAGGAAAAAGAATTCAACATTATAAACCTATATTGCTAGTTTTTGTATTAGCAGGTTTAAATGGATTACTTTCTATTAATTTATATAAAGATGTATTTACTTCTAAAAATGCTAATACCTCAGAATTTAATTCCATAAATGCATCAGTTTCTACTTGGTTTATAGAACATTATGCAGTTTTTGAAATAGGTTTATTACCAATAATTTCTTTATGTTCTTACGTAGCTTTTAAAAAATGGGGTTATAATTATATCGAAAATATTATAATTAATTGTTTTGCTGCAGGACAACGGCTAGTATTTGGAATTGTAATAACACCTTTTCTATATCTTCTTGATACAAAATACATACTTATAATTAGTACAATTGCAACTTTACCTATTTATGGATTAACTCTTTGGACGTATTACAGTATTTATAAAGATAAAAATAGTGGCGATGTAATTTTAAGAATTTTACTTTTCGGATTTTTAATAATACTATTTTTGTTTATTTTAATTGTTCTTGGAGTACTATTAGCAGTACTTTTTGGAGTAAAAAATTAATTAAATTGGGTTGTATTCTTGTGCT
Organism: Flavobacterium sp.; assembly: GCA_043768185.1. GTDB lineage: Bacteria > Bacteroidota > Bacteroidia > Flavobacteriales > Flavobacteriaceae > Flavobacterium. Next base: position 37,747 of record JAYVKR010000206.1, on the reverse strand, counting down.
TTCCACTCTTTAGATAGTAAGTTTAAAAAATGATAATGCACCACATCATTTTTATCAAATTTTCCATTTTTATTACTGTCTTCAATTGATCTAAAATATAATTTGGAAGTTGTTTCTATACAATTCCAATCTATCAATTCATTTAAATCTGGAGATATTTTAGTGAATTTATTTCCGCTACTGTCACTTAAATATATAGATTTTATATCTTTTTCATCAAGTTTTCCATCCATATTGGTATCAAAATCTGATAAAGTGTACACCATAAATTGATTTCCTGTTTTATCTGAAAATGTTTTTAAATAGGTAGCAGTTTCTATTAGAATTGGTTTTGCAGAAAGCACTTTTAAAGAATCTGAATTTACTTGTTGAAATTTTAAATTAGATAAATGACCAGTTATTTGAAAATCATTAGTATTAGAAATAGTAAAACTTTGATCTTCATAAGCACTAGAAGAATCATAGGCAACTTTTTTTCCAGCACTATTTAAATTTCCTATTGGATGAATTAAAAAATTAGTTCCTTCAAAATGTATTGGCAAATCGGCAACAGCAATTTGAGTTGTATCAACTTTTACTTCTTTTTTATCTTTAGAAGTTGCTTCGTAACGTACTTTGGGAGTTTCTTTTTCTTGTTTGCAGCTACTAAACGAAGCAATAATTAGAACTAATATGATGAATTTATGCATAATGATTTTTTTTATCAAATTTAATGAATTTTACAACCTAGCCGACAATTTTATATTAAAAACTCGTTGGGTTAAATAATTTGGAATTCCGTATTGGTTTTTAGTATACGCATCGCGAACCCAAGTATTGGTAATTGCATTTTGATTATTAAATAGATTATAAATTTCAAATCCTAATGATAAATCTTGAAACTTTTTTAACCAATGTCCGCTTGGTTTTTCACTATTTTTTTCTGTAAAAACATACGAAAATCCAACATCTGCACGACGATAATCTCGCAATCGACTTTGATATTGATACACATCAGCATACGATGGAGAACCACCAGGAAGTCCAGTATTGTATACCAAATTCAAATATAATTTTACGTTTGGAATGTTTGGCATATAATCTTGAAACAAAATTCCAAATTTTAATCGTTGGTCTGTTGGTCTTGCAATGTAACCTTTATCGTTTTGGTTTTCTTCGGTTTTTAAATATCCAAAACTAAACCATGATTCTGTTCCTGTTACAAACTGTCCGTTTAACCTACAATCAAATCCATAAGTATATGCAACTGCATCATTATTAGCACGATATCTAATTCTAACATTTTCTAAAGTATACGTATTTACATCAGTCATATTTTTATAATACAACTCTGAAACTAGTTTAAAAGGACGATTCCACATTTTAAAACTATAATCATTACTCAACACAAAATGAATAGATTTTTGAGCTTTTACATTGGGTTGCACTACTCCATTTTCATCTCGTAATTCTCTGTAAAATGGCGGTTGATAGTAAAATCCTGTAGAAAATCTAAAAATCATATCTTTATCCCAATTGGGTTTTAAGGCAATTTGAACTCTTGGAGAAAAAACAGTTTGCGTTTTAGCATTTGTAATTTGTGGTCCAGAAATTGTCCAATTGTGTGCTCTAATTCCAGCATTTAACCACAATTGATTTTCGCCAAGCTTAGTTTTTTTACTGTATTGTGCAAACCCAGAAATTCTATTAATGTCTACAAAATTAGTTGCTCTAACATTTTTATATGGAACTAACGGACCAATATATGGATTATAAGGTTGATCATTTACTGGCAAATCTAATATTGGATTGTTTAATGAAAATCCTGCCGAATCTATAACTTCCCATTCTACAATTCTATCGCGAATACTTTCGTGGGTATATTTTAAACCCCAATCTATTTGAAATTTATTCTTAATACTATGATTTCCTTTAACTTCTGCATTTACAATTACAGCATCAAGATCGTTTCTTGCGTGAGTTAATTGCGAACCAACTGCTGTATTGAAAGTTACATCACCAAAGGTTTCTGATCCAATATTAGTATCAACATCGCCAAGAAAATAAGCTGCATCAATATCAAAATGTTCTTGTTCTTGAGTGTGAAAAGCAGAAGCAATTAGTTTATAAGTACTTACAGAATCGGCAACGAAAGTAGATTTTATAGCACCAAAATAAGTTTGATATTCATCACTTTCTTGACCTTCGTAAAAAACTTGCAACGCAATTGGTTCGTTAATAGTTCCAAAATTGGTTTGACGCGTTAAGGGTTGAAAATTGTATTTATTTTGAGAAATATTTCCAAGAAAACTCCATTGCCATTTGGTAGACGAATTAAAATTAACACTAGTTTGAATATCGGCAAATGATGGTCTAAAATTACTTTCTGTTTCTTGGCTGTTTACTAAAAGAGAATTGTCACGGTAACGAACTCCAGTAATGGCACTCCATTTTTGATTTTTAGAAACACCTTCGGCAGAAATGCTTCCTCCAAGCAAACTTGCTTCTATTGATGCGCCAAATTTTGTAGGTTTTCTATAAGTAATGTCTAAAACAGACGACATTTTATCGCCATATTTTGCCTGAAAACCTCCAGCAGAAAAATCTACATTTTGAATCAAATCGGTATTGGTAAAACTTAAACCTTCTTGTTGGCCAGAACGAATTAAAAACGGTCGATACACTTCTATTTCGTTTACGTAGACTAAATTTTCATCGTAATTTCCACCTCGAACTGAATATTGTGTACTTAATTCATTATTATTACTAACTCCAGGCATAGTTTTTAAAATGTTTTCAATACCACCATTTGCAGCAGGAATTCTTCTAATAGTTTCTGGTTCAATACTTATAATACCTTGAACTCTTCGTTTATTACTGGTAATTAATACATCATTCAATTGTTCAGCTCCAACAATCATTATTGGATTGTATTCAAAATCCTCGTTTGGTTTTAATTGAAATGTTCCTGTAATTTTTCCTAAAGAAATATGAGAAAATATTAAAACCACTTTTTGATTGGAAGGAACACCAATAATGTAAAAACCAGTTTCATCAGTAATAGTAGATTTGCCTTGATAACTAACCGTTACGCCTTCTACAGCTTTATTATTTTCGTCTAATATAACTCCTTTAATTCTAGCGTTTTGTGCAAAAGAAACTACTGATACAAGTAGCAAAAAAAGGTGAAATAATGTATTTTTTGTTTTCAAATTTTATTTTTTTTGGCTTCTATTAAATTGCGTTTCAAATATAGTTGAATTTCCAACATTATCGGTTACAACAATTTTCAAATTATTTTTTCCTTCTAATAATAATTTATCATCAAAAGTATGCGTTAATCGTTTTAATTTATTTTCATATTCAAATAAAACCCATTTGTCATTTATATAACCATTATAGGTTTTTACGCCAGACAAATCATCAGAAATTGTAATAGAAATACTTTTTTGGTCTGTAATCCACTTATCTTGAATGGGTTTGGCAATAGAAATTTTAGGCGCAATAGTGTCTTTTACTAATATAAATTGTCCTAAAGTTCGTGCTTTACAAGTAAACGTATTATCTACTAAGTTTGTTGCATTGTAACTCAATTTTATTCCGTTTACTGCTGCAATAAATAGTTTACTTTTATCTGTTGCGCTAGAAACAGAATCTATAATAGAAATTGTAAAATTAGTATGCGCAGGCACAACATCTTCATGAAGAAAAAGTGTTTTATTTTTTACATCAAAGTTCATGTAAAAATCGTCATAAAAAGTATTTGCAGGAAAAAAAACAGAGAAATTATCTTTTTCAAAATTAGTATCAGATTTAGCTTTTATAAAATATTTAGTTGTTTTTGGTTCTACAGGAACAACATTTAATCCAGCAGAATAAGAAACTGGAATTGTAATTTTAGTGGTATTACCATAAAAATCTGAAACTTCTATTTTTTCTGTATCCATATAATTTGGAACAATATTTAAAACTCCGTTATTAATGTTCGATTTTATATTTGCTAATTTATATTCGTTTTTCATAAACAATTTTTGTATTCTGTTTCGCATTTTTTTATATCTATCATAATCAATAAATGCGTTAATAAACCTTGCTTCTTCAAATGCTATTTTGTCAAATTCATAACTAAAAATTGTTTTACCATTATCACTTACTTGCGTTTTATAAGTTCCGTTATTGTTAAAAGAAACATCATCATAATCTGAAGTTGTTATTCCGAAACCAATTTTACCAGATGCCAAAACCTTTTCAGAAACGTAACTTCCATCAGCTTGAAGCGATAAATTTAATGCAATTGGTCTTTTAGATGAATTTACAACAGATTCATTATCAATAGGATAAACCATTAAACTTGAAACAACAGGTTTCTTAGTATCTTTTACATTTAAACCAAACAGTAACGGATTTAAAGCATTTTCTGTTTTATTTTCTCTAAATTCAAAATGTAAATGTGGACCTTCAGAACCGCCAGTATTTCCAGAAATTGCAATTACTTGACCTTTAGTAACAAGTATTTCGTTAGGTTTAAAAAAAGCTTCAATTTCATAAGATTTTTGATCGTATTGTAATTCGATAATTTTATCTTGAATAGTTCCAGATGCTTTTTGAAGATGACCGTAAACAGAAGTATAACCATTTGGATGTGTAATGTAAATTGCTTTTCCGTATCCATAGATAGAAATTTTAATTCTAGAAACATAACCATCAGCTACAGCATAGATATTTAATCCTTCTTTTTGTTGGGTTTTAATATCAAAACCTGCATGAAAATGATTGGGACGTAATTCTCCAAAATTTCCAGACAATTGAATAGGAATATCCAATGGTGATCTAAAATAATCTTGAGGATATTTTTCTTGTGAATTACAAAAAAATGTAATCAATAAAGTTAAAATTAGTAATCTCATGGTAAAGTAGGTTTTTGGCTAAAATATAAAAAAGATTATTACTACTAAAATAAAAATAAAAAAGTGATTATAAATAGCTATGTAACAAAATATTACAAGTTTAACTAAAAATAAATGAATATTTTTACTCAAAATATTGGTTTAATTGATTGAGAATTATAAATTTGTAAGATTAAGTAATGAATAGTGTTATAAATGAGTGAAATTGCAGAAATAATTGATACTCTTGAAATTAAAATCGAAAAACTGTTTGCAAAAATAGATAGTTTGGAAGAAAAAAATCAAGCGTTGCAAGAAGAATTAAAGAAATCTGCCGTTTCCAATCAGAATCAAAATTTAATTGTAGATCAATTAAAAAAAGAGTATGAAACTTTAAAAACAGCCAATTCATTATTGGGCAGTGAAGATTATAAAAGAGATACAAAGCTGAAAATAAATTCTTTAATTCGTGATATAGATTATTGTGTTGCACAATTATCTGATTAAAAATATGGATGAAAAGCTAAAAATTAAAATATCAATTGCAGATAGAGTTTATCCGTTAACGGTTGAATTCTCTCAAGAAGAAGGATTGCGAAGTGCTTCCAAAAAAATTGATGTAATGATTAAACAGTTTGAAGAAAATTACGCAGTACGAGATAAACAAGATGTTTTAGCCATGTGTGCCTTACAATTTGCATCGCAAGTTGAACAAAAAAAAGTAGATAATCCTATTGATGGAACAGCATCGTTAGATAGATTAAATAAACTTAATAATAAGGTTGACTCGTATCTTAATAAATAATAAAAAAGGTTAAAAAACGTTCATTTACATAAACTAAAAATACTGCCTACATTAGTACATTTTTGGTAAACTCAACACTAACAAATTAAAATGAGTGAATCGTCGCTACTATAGCAAGCCAATCTAGAATTGGAAGCTTGAACAGCGAGTTAGCTCAAAACTTGTCGATTCGAGTTTATTCAATCGCCTAATGTAGGTTTTTTTTATATCTAAATTTTAAACAAACATGAGTACAACATTATTTATAATTTTTGCAGTTTTAGCTGGAATCGGCGGTGGTTTTGCAATTGCAAAATTTTTGGAAAAGAGCAACGTTTCTAACATGATAAAAAGTGCAAAAAAAGAAGCTGGTTCTATAATAAAAGAAGCTAATCTTGAAGCAGAAAATACGAAACAAGCCAAGCTTTTACAAGCAAAAGAAAAGTTTTTAGAGTTAAAATCAGAGCACGAAAAGGATATTTTGGCTAAAGATAAAAAACTTGCCGAAGTTGAAAAAAGAATACGAGATAAAGAATCGCAAGTTTCTAGCGAATTATCTAAAGCTAAGAAAGTTAACGATGATTACGAAGCTAAAACTACTGAATATACTTCTAAAATTGAGTTGCTAGATAAAAAGCAAAATGAAGTTGAAAAAATGCACAAAAGCCAAGTAGAACAACTAGAAGTAATTTCTGGACTTTCTGCAGAAGATGCCAAAGAACAACTTGTAGAAAGCTTGAAAGCTGAGGCAAAAACCAAAGCTATGTCGCACATTCAAGATACAATAGAAGAAGCTAAACTTACTGCTGCACAAGAAGCTAAAAAAGTAATTATTTCTACCATACAACGTGTTGGAACAGAAGAAGCTGTAGAGAATTGCGTATCTGTTTTCAATATAGAATCTGACGATGTAAAAGGAAGAATTATTGGTAGAGAAGGAAGAAATATTCGTGCACTTGAAGCTGCAACAGGAGTTGAAATTATTGTTGATGATACACCAGAAGCAATTATATTATCTTGTTTTGATCCAGTTAGAAGAGAAATTGCACGATTGGCATTGCATAAATTAGTTACCGATGGTAGAATTCACCCAGCAAGAATTGAAGAAGTTGTTGCAAAAACTACCAAACAAATTGATGATGAAATTATAGAAGTTGGTAAAAGAACTGTAATTGATTTGGGAATTCACGGTTTGCATCCAGAACTTATAAAAGTTGTTGGTAGAATGAAATACCGATCGTCTTACGGACAAAATTTATTACAACATTCAAGAGAAGTTTCAAAACTTTGCGGAATTATGGCTGCAGAACTTGGCTTGAATGTTAAATTGGCTAAACGTGCTGGTTTACTTCACGATATTGGTAAAGTTCCAGATGCAGAAAGCGATTTACCTCACGCACTTTTAGGAATGCAATGGGCAGAAAAATTTGGAGAAAAAGAAGAAGTATGCAACGCAATTGGAGCACACCACGATGAGATTGAAATGAAATATTTAATTTCTCCAATTATTCAGGTTTGTGATGCAATTTCTGGCGCAAGACCTGGCGCAAGACGTCAAGTATTAGATTCATACATTCAACGACTTAAAGATTTAGAAGAAATAGCTTTTGGATTTAATGGCGTTAAAAACGCTTATGCAATTCAAGCCGGACGCGAACTTAGAGTTATTGTAGAAAGTGAAAAAGTGAGTGATGATATGGCTCAAAATTTATCATTTGAAATATCACAAAAAATTCAAACAGAAATGACTTATCCTGGACAAGTTAAAATTACAGTAATTAGAGAAACTCGTGCGGTTAATATCGCTAAATAATATTAATACTTTCAATTCAAAAAAAAAGACTGCTTTTAAGCAGTCTTTTTTAGTATAATAAATCTTTTTATTAATTGTAAACTCTAATGTCTACAACTACTGTAGAAGAATTTGAATGAGAAGAACTAGAGTGAGATGATGCAGAACTTGATCCGCTTGCACTTTTTATACTCTTTACTTTTTTTCCACCACCAACTAGTAATTCTAAATTTTCAATTCTTAATTCTTGTGTTAATCTTTCTAATGTAATCATTTGGGACGATTTTTTATTTTACTCCATTATGGTCTTGAGTGTTAAGGCGACCTTTTAAAAAATAATTTCAATATTATTATATAATATTAGGTAATGAAATTACTTCTTGTTTTTGTTTCTGATGTAAAACTAAGTATATGTTAACTATGTTTAAAATAAAATCTACCAACTTGTCAATAAACTCGTTAAATTGCAAGTACAATGTAGTTTATCGAATAAAATTGCTTTTAAATTTGTTAATTTATGCAATTAATTAACAATATATTATTACTAAACTTATTATAATTTATTAATAAATTAAGTTTTATTGAAACATTTATTCATAAAAAAAAGTCAGAATTTATTAATAAAAACTGACTTTTAAATTTTTTAAAAAAAATTAATGCTTAATTTTAATTTTAACTGATTTTGTAGACATTGAAGACATTGAAGATACAGATTTGCATGTAACTTTACTACTGCTTCCAACTCCTACTGGTGGACATCCACCAACTATTAAATCAAAATTTTCAACATTTAAATCTTGGGATAATCTTTCTAGTGTTATCATATTATACTATATAAATACTCCATTTTGGTCTTGAGTGTTTAAGCGACCTTAATAATTTATCATAAAATAAAGTAATATAATATTAATTTAAAAATAAAATCTATAAATTGCTATTATACTCGTTAAATTACAATATTTATCACTTCTATTCTTTACAAACCCAAAAAAAAAGACTGCCAATGGACAGTCTTTAATTTATATTTTTATAAAATTATTTATTTTATTGGTGCTTCAAATGATGAACCAGATGTTGAAGAGTGAGAAGAAGCAGAACTAGATTCGCTTATGCTTTTTATACTTTTTACTTTCTTTCCTCCACCAACTATTAATTCTAAATTCTCAATGCTTAATTCTTGTGTTAATCTTTCTAATGAAATCATTTGGGACGATTTTTAGTTTTACTCCATTATGGTCTTGAGTGTTAAAACGACCTTAAAAATAATTTCAATAGTATGTTACTACTATTAGGTAATGAAATTACTCTTTGTTTTTATTTCTGATGTAAAAATAAACACATTGTAACTATCTCTAAAATAAAATCTACAAACTAACGATAAAATCGTTTATCTACAAGCGGTATGTAGTTCATCGATAGTTTATTATATAATTATTATATTCGCTACAAACCCAAAAAAAAAGACTGCCAATGGACAGTCTTTAATTTATATTTTTATAAAATTATTATTTTATTGGTGCTTCAAATGATGAACCTGATGATGAAGAGTGAGAAGAAGCAGAACTAGATTCGCTTATGCTTTTTATACTTTTTACTTTTTTTCCTCCACCAACTATTAATTCTAAATTGTTAATGTTTAATTCTTGTGTTAATTTTTCTAATGAAATCATTTGGGACGATTTTTAGTTTTACTCCATTATGGTCTTGAGTGTTAAAACGACCTTTAAAAAATAATTTCAATAGTAAAACTACTATTAGGTAATGAAATTACTCTTTGTTTTTATTTCTGATGTAAAAATATAAACATTGTAACTATCTCTAAAATAAAATCTACAAACTAACGATAAAATCGTTTATCTACAAGAGGTATGTAGTTCAACGATGGTTTTACAAATAATTATTATGATTACCATTATCCAAAAAAAAAGACTGCCACAAGACAGTCTTTAATTAATAACTAAAAAAAGTATTATTTAGTATCAACTACAACTACCACGTCTGTTGATGACGAATGTGATGAACTAGAAGAATTACTAAGAGATTTTACACTCTTTGGCTTTTTTCCTCCACCAACTACTAAATCTAAATTTTCAATTCTTAATTCTTGTGTTAATTTTTCTAATGTAATCATTTGGGACAATTATTAGTTACTCCATTAAAGGTCTTGAGTGTTAAAGCGACCATATTATTTTTAAAATTTATTTAATATTAAAATTTAACAATACAAATATAAGAATTAAATCAGTTTAAATGCAAATAAAATCGATGAAATACATAAATAACATTTAATTTATAAGAAAATATTTATTTTTAATAAATTAAAGTAGAATATAAACTATTAAAATTATGTTAATAATTATAGCGTAAAATCATTTCCTTTATAAAAATTTATCAATGCATTATTAAATAAAAATTCATACTTGGATTTTATCAAATTAGATTGAGAATTTAAGTATTCATTTTTAGTAACTATTAAATCATTAAAATTTATTTTTCCATAATTAAATTTTAAAATATCAGCTTCATAACTTTTAGATGAGAATTCAAAATTTAATTTTGCAGCTTCATATTTTTTCTTTGCAGATTTTGCATCCTTTACAGATTGATAAAGAATTTTAGTAACGCGCATTTTTTCTAAATCTAGTTTTACTTTATTTTGCAAATAAATAAGTTTGCTTTCTTTAATTTTAGATCTGGCTTGAGATTGGTTAAATAATGGCATAGAAACAGAAAATCCTACACTGTAATTTAAATTTAAATTTATTTGATTGTTAAAAGTTATTAATTCTTTACTACTTGTATAAAAAGAATTGTAATTAAAATTAGAACTAATTTTAGGAAACAAAGCACTTCTATTTAAACTAATATCTGTTTTAGATTTTAGCAATTGTAGTTTAGATATTTGATACATAGGATAAATTTCTACATTTTTAGATACAAATTCTTCTTCTTTTTCTAATTCTAATATTGTAAAATCCTCATTTATTAATGGATTTAATGTTACTGTTTTAGTAACATCTAAATTTAGTAACTGTTTTAAATCTAAAAAATTTATATCTAATTCATTCTCGGTTGTAATTAAAGTTACATCTAAATTGGCAAGTTGCGATTTTACTTTATAAACTTCACTTTCAGATAAATAACCAGCTTTAAACTTTAGTTCAATCATTTCCAACTGTTTAGTTGTAGATTCCTTTTCTGCTTTTAGCGATTTTACTATTTCTTGTAAAAATAAAATTGAAGTATACTTAGAAGCTATATTAATTTTTAAATCGTTTTCAACTTGTGCATAATTAACTTTGTTAATCATTAAGTCTTGCTTGGCTTGTTTAATAGCATTTAAATTTTGAAATCCAGAAAATAAATTAAACGAACTTCCAATTCCGCCAGAAACTGTACTAAATTGTGTTTCTATGTAACTGTTAGAATCTGGATCTATAGATCTTCCCCAAGAATATCTGTTGGTTGCACTACTATTAATACTTGGCAACGCTTTTAATTTGGCAGCATTTACTCTAGTCTTAGATATTTTTGCGTTAAACTGTTCGTCCTTTAAATTTAAATTATTTTTTAATGCTATAAAAAAGCAATCTGTTAAGCTTAAATTTTCTTGACAGTAAGAAAACAAAACTAAATGTAATAGTATTATGGTGTAACTAATTTTTTTCATCTCAAAAAAATGTTTTGTTTTTTAATCTAGTTTTTTAAACAGCTTTTTCATCATGTAGTTAAAAAGACTCATTTTATCAATAACTATTTCTCCTTTTAAACTATAACCTGCTTTTAATTTAATTCTTTCGTTGTATTTTTTTAATTTTACAATACAAAAGAATTTATTATTAATATCTGATTCAGAAACATAAGAAACTACTCCTTTTATTGCACCATATTTATAAAAATTATAGGCATCTAATTTTAAATTAACTTCTTGACCTTTTTTTACATAAATTAAATCTTTGTCTGTTAACGCAACTTTAGAATAATAGTTTTCTTGATTTGGAGATATAATTGTTAACAATTCTCCTTTATTAATAATTTGCAAATTTTGTTTGTCATTAAACAAGTTAGATATGGTTCCATTAAATGGAGAAAGTACAATTAACTTGCCCAACTCATCTTTAAAATATTTCATATTTACTTTTTTATTGTCAATTTGCGATTGCAATTCTAATATTTGACCTTTATAATTAAGTATTTGATTGTCTATAGCAATTATATTAAGTTTTAAATCGCTTGCCGTTTTTTGATAATTATTGGCAAGATTATTATAATCGTATTTTTTAATTTGATAATTGGTTGTTATGTCTGATTCTTGTTTTTTATCATCAATTCTATTTTTAGACTGTTCAGACAACTCTAACTTAGAAATTGCACCTTTGGCATACAATATAGAATCTGTTTTATAACGTTCTGTTATATCATTACTTTGCTTTTTAGACCAACCAATTTTACTGTTAAGATTTTTAATTTCTTGTTCTGTTTTTTTCTTGTCTGTACTAAAAATATTAGATTGTATTGCAATTAATCGTTGCATTGCCGTTTTTTCTTGTACAGAACTGTTTATTAACATATTGCAGTTTTTAATTTTTTCTTCTAGAGTTGTAACGTCTAGATTTACAATATCAAAATCGGCTTGTGTTTTTAAATTTTCTAGTTCAAATATGGTGTCGCCTTTTTTAACTTCTTCACCTTCGGCAACATTTATTTTTAAAATCTTTACTTCATTAGGCGCATTTATTTTAACTTGTGGATTATTAGAATAAATAGAACCTTCGTTAAATTTTATCGAATCATTAATTTGTAATAAAAACAATAAACCTATTCCAACGATTGTAAAAAACAGCGTTATTCTAAAAATAATTTTTATAAATCGTATGGATTTAGTATCATATAATATTGAGTTCTCCATTGGTAATTTTATATTTTTTAGTGAAACTTATTTTTTCTATTGGCTCGTGCGATATTATTATAAAAGTACGTTTATCATCGTTTATTAATTGCTCTACTTTAATTCTACTCTCTATGTCCATTCCAGAGAGTACTTCATCTAGAATTATAACCTCAGCTTTAGATAGTAATGCTCTTAAAAGTAAAATCTTTTTTCTTTGACCTGTAGATAAATTTTTACCATTTTCATTAACAATAAAATCTAATGCTTCTTCTTTATTGGCAATAAAATCATAAAAATCTATTTGCTTAGCATAATTTATAATTATACTTCTACTTATATCTTTTCCTAATAAAATATTTCCTTCAATGGTGTCATTAAACAAAGTATCTTCATTGGTAACTAATAAAATTTTATCTTTTATTTTATTTGGATCATAAAGTTTATTGATGTTATCGTTTATTAAAAAATCGCCAGATTTAGGATAATACAATCCTGTTAAAACCTTGCTAAGTGTAGATTTTCCAGATCCATTTTGTCCTTCAATTTTTATTTTATCGCCACTATTAAAATTAAAATTTATATTTTTTAAAATGGGTTGATCGTCAAAATAACCAAAGTTTAAATCTTTAATAGCCACATTTTGTATGGTAAAATCTTTAATTCCTTTAGCTGAATTAAGAGGTAATTCTTCATTAAAATCTAGGTTTCGTTTTAATATTACTTCATTTTCTTGAAGCGAAAGATTGTCTTCTAAAATGCTTTTTAATGAAGAGAATATACTTGCCGAAAGACCAATAAATGTAACTATTTGACCTAGTGTAATAGCTTGATCTTCTATAGCCAACTTGGTTAACAATATCAATATCATTATAGATGAAAAAGATATAATAATTGTAACAACAAATCGGTTAATTAAATCTATATAACCGTTTTTTAATTGAATTTTTAAATAATTAGATATTCCTAAATTTATTTTATTAGAATGATATTGTTCTATTTTAAAACTTTTAATAACTTGAATTCCTTCTATTTTTTCTATCATTTTAGATAAAAAGTCGGCTTTACTAATGTATCTAATTCGTTCATTTTGTCTTAGTCTTGGTGTTATTATTTTAAACCAAGTAAAAAAGGATAGCATTACTATTAAAACAATAATTGCGATTTTCCAGTTAATATAAAATAGTATTCCTAGTGAATATATTGCTACAGAAACGTCTACTAAAATACTTGTAAAATAGCGTAAAAAGAATGATTTTAGTTTTAAAGAATCGCTTACTCTTTCTAGCAAATCGCCTTTCTTGTAAGATGAAATATAAGGCAACGAAAATGTATTTAACTTATTATCAAATGATTGCAAGAAAAATTTATCTAACGAATTTCCTAAATGTATGGCTACAAACGCTTTATATAATGAGGTAAAAAGATCAAACAATTTATAAACTCCTATTCCTACTGCAAATAATACTAAAGTATTTAAATTATAGGAAGGCAAAACATCATCAATTAAAATTTGACTAGTAAAAACCGATAATTGTGCTGTTGTTGCAGAAAATAATGCGGCAAAAATATAGATGTACCACAGTTGTTTAAACTGACCAATTTGCTTAAATAATTGCCAGTATACACTTCTACTATCGTCTTTGGGAAACTCTAACTTTTGTTTAGAAACTACTTTTTTAACTGTTAATATTAACGGCGCAGTTACTTTTACTTTGTCTGAACTGTATTTTAATGATTTAAAATGTTTGGGTATTGTAGAAATATCTTGATTTTTTAATAAGTCAAGTACAAATTCTTTTTCTTTAACTTTATTTTTAAAGCCAAAGTTTTCTTTTAAATAAGTAAAATAAGTAAGCTTGTTAAATAACATTGTGTTGTCATTTTCTAGCGCAACATCGTCATATTTAATTCCATAATTACTTAAATCTTCTGTACAAAGTGCTGCAATTTTTTCATCGGTTTTGGCTAAATCCCAATAATTTTTACTAAAAAAAGAATGCTTTTTTAATTCTTGAATTGATAGATAATATTGACTTCCTTTTACCGGATCGTAAATTTTTAATTTATTGTTGGCTCGTCCGTTTACAACAACATAATGTAAACCAGATTTGTTTTGTAAAGGCAAAATAAAAGGAAAAAGTGCATCAAGCGTACTTTTATTTCCTTGAATGTAATTAATGTCTAATAGCTTATAATTGGCTTCGCAACCATTTGCATCTAAAAAATTTTTTATATCAATTAGTCTTGATCCTTTTTCTTCAAGTGCAATGTTATCTTCAATATATTTTCTACTAATGTCTAGATTAAATATATTGTAAATTGTTTTTATTACACTTATTCCGCAATCATTAGACTTTAACTGTGGGTCTGTTTTAGCCATAACTTGTTATTTCTTATTTTTATGTACTATTTATTAGTTTTAATTTATGCTTTTTATAAACTCGTTGTGCATTTCTACACAAGATAAAAATCGATCTTCGGGTTTAATTTTTAATGCTTTTCTAATAATTATATCAATATTTTCTTCTCCAGAAATTTCTTCATTAAATTCTCTTGTTAAAATATCTTGTGCCATTTCTTTCCAGGTAATTTCGTCTTTAACTTTGTTAAAAGGATTTAATCCTTTGTATAATGCATAAAGTATTAAACCCATTTGATACACTTCAGATTGTTTTGTAGAATATTCGTTAGAAAATTTATAACTATGAACGTGTACTCTTTCTGGAGTCATGTAATGAGTTACGCCACCTTTTACCATATACTGTTTAGTTAAAGTTTTATTTTCTAAATTGTGAGAAAAACCAAAGTCTATCATTTTAACCTTATTATCAGTATTTATCATAAAATTTCTTGCATGAATATCACTGTGAATAATGTTGTTTAAATGTAAATGTGACACTGCCGAAAGTAATTGCTTGGCAATATCATTTTTAATTTTATTTTCTATAGAATTTAATTTTACACATTTAGACAAGGTTTCGCCATCTATAAAATCTATTTCAAAAAACAAATAATCATAAATAGTAGCAGATTTTATGTACTCATTTATATTTTCTTGTGGCGGAATGCTACTTGTAATAGCAATTTCTTGAAGAAACATTTCATAGTTTTTAATTAATTTTCTATCATTTATAGATTCTTCTACTTTGTGAGCAAATAGTTTTATTACTGATTGTTTTTTTCTTTTTTTATTAAAAACTTTATAAATTTGAATATGATTATTAATAAGTAGTAGCGTTTCAATTTTATATTCTAGATGTGTAGAATTTAGTTCAAATAATGGTTGTGGTATTGCTACATAATCTTTGGCATTTTCGCGTTTTAAAACTCCAATTTTTTTCATTTCTAATAAAAAATTGGTTATAGAGTCTAAAATTTCATTGGATTTGGATGGAGAATTTGGTATTAATTCTTTTAAAACATCGTTAATAGTTATTGGTTCTTTAAATTTATTAAGAACTATTGCAATAGTTTCATTAATTCTAAAAGATTTAGAATTTAAAAAAACATACCAAGTTGTTTCATGTTGTTCTATTGATGCCGAACTAGAAAGATGCAATTTAGACATTTTGCTATTTAATAAATTATTAACACATATTAGATTGCAAAACTATTTAATTATTATCTATTAAAAGCAGATTTATACGACAAAATACATAAATACTAATTTTTAACAATATAAATCTTATATTTAAGATAATATTATATTAATTTTCTTATAAGAATTTTCTAACTCTAAAACTATGTGTATAATTGTAGTAAAAAATAGTAGAATTAAATCTACAAAACCTTTGCTTATTAAGATGAATATAGAATTAAAAAATATGGAAATATTAAAAAACAAAAAAAACGTTTAATTTCTTAAACGTTTTTATTTTATTTTGAAGTAAATTATTTTATGCTGCAAAAATATTTTGAAAACTCTCAATAGTCATTGGTTTATTATAATATTGTTGAATTTCGTTTTCATATTCTTTAGATTTGTTTAAATCAGATAGATCGTTAGAGGAACTAACTAGGTAAACCATAATTTCTTTTTTTAAATATTGTTTTAGTTTTTTAAACTCGTCTAAAAATTGCCAACCATCGCAAACTGGCATATTTATATCTAACAAAATTAAATCTGGAACAGAATTTTCTTGATTGATATTATTTTTTAAATTATCTATTGCTTCGTTACCATTAAAAAAATAACTTGTTTTAACATTAATATTAGTTTTTGCAAATAACTTTTTCATAATAAAATGAAAAACTAAATCATCATCTACAACAAATACATTACTAAAATTCTTCATTAAAAAACACTTTAAATGTTGTTCCTATATTTATTTCACTTTCAACTTCAATTTTTCCGTTTAAAGATTCTATTTGATTTTTAGATAAATATAAACCTACACCTCTAGAATCTTCGTTAGCGTGAAATGTTTTATATAATCCAAAAACAGAATCTTTATGTCTGTATAAATCTATGCCTAATCCGTTATCTTTTACTGATAAAATTATAAAGTTATCAACAATTTCTACAGTGTAAATAATTTCTAATTTTCTATCTACACTAGAGTACTTTATAGCGTTGGAAGTCAAATTTAACAAAATACTTTCAAGGTATGCAGGAATAAATTTTACAGTAACATTAACAGGTATATTGTTAATAATTATAGCATTAGATTTATTTATATCGTCAAATAAAACTTTAAATGTCTTATCTAAATACTCATTTAAATTTAAATTAACTTTAGTTATTGTAACCGTTTCTTGCACTTTAACTAATTCTTCTAAATTTAAAATTGTGTTAGACAATTCTACAGAAACTGTTTTTAAATAAGTAGAAAATTCATCAGTAGTTAAAATGTCAGTTTCTTTCATTTCTATTAAAGAACTTAAATTTCCTGTATGATTTTTTAAATTATGAGATACAATATGAGCAAAGTTTAATAATTTATTTTTTTGATCATTAACAAGTTCTAATGTTTTTAATAGTTTTTCTTCTTTATTTTTTTGATTAGAAACATCGGTGTGTGTACCAACAATTCTAGTTGGTTTGCCATTTTCATCTCTACTAATTACTTTTCCTCTGTCTAGAATCCATTTGTATTTATTATTGCACAATACTCTGTGAACAGTTTCGTAATAGGGTATTATTCCGTCAAAATGCAGTTTTATATTTCCAAAATAAATTTCTCTATCTTCTGGATGTACTTTATCATCCCAAAATTCTGGATTGCTAAGTTCTTTAGCATTTTCTTCTAATTCTAAAATTTCTAGCGATTCTTTAGAGTAAAAAACTTTATTGGTTACTAAATTCCAATCCCAAACGCCAACATTGGAAGCCATATTGGCAAATTGACTTCTAGCTTCAGAAATTTCTAGTTCTTGTTGACTATTTTTTAATTGTGTAACATCGGATTGAACTCCATAAAAAATTACACTTCCGTTTTCTAAACGTTCGGTCTTGGCAGATGTTGTTATCCATTTTAAACCTTTTTTTGGTAGTAAAACTCGAAATGATAACTCCCATCTTTCTAATGATTTAAAACAAGAAACAATTGAAGAATTGAATAAATTTATATCTTCTGGATGTATTCGTTCTTTAATACAATCATCTGTTCTTTCTAAAACATCTTGAACTGTAAGTTCGTAAAAATTAAAAAAAGGTCCATTCATGTAATCGCAACCAATGATGTAGTCACTAGATATTGTAAATTGAAATAAAATATTAGGCAATTGGTTTATGATTTTTCCAATATAATTGGAACTATCTTCAAACTTATTTGAATTGGGATTCATTATTTATTTAGTTAGTAGGTTTTGCAAAGGAAATAAATAATATGTAATAACAATTTTTTTAGCCGTAGAATTTCTACTCCAAATTTTTAAACTTTATTTAAATATATTTTGTAGTTCTAATATGGTTAATGGTTTATTGCAATATCTTTTAACTTCGTTTTTATAATGGGCAGCTTTATTAATATCTGAAATATCATTAGAAGAACTAATTAAAAAAACATCTATATTTTTATTTAAACTTGTTTTTAAATTTCTAAATTCTTCTAGAAATTGCCAGCCATCATAAATGGGCATATTTATGTCTAGTAAAATTAAATCTGGTACTAACTCACTATTTTTTAAAACTTCAATTGCTTCTAATCCGTTAAAAAAATATTTGGTGTTTACATGTAAATCACTCTTTATAAATAACTTTTTTATGATAAAATGAAATACAATATCATCATCTATAATAAAAACAGAATTATACTTCTTCATTAAAATTTATTTTAAAAGTGCTTCCTTCGTTAACTTTACTTTCTACTTCTATAGTTCCGCCCATAGATTCTATTTGATTTTTTGTAATAAACAAACCTATTCCGCGAGCATTTGGATTTTTATGAAATGTTTTATACATACCAAATAATTTTTCTCCAAATTTTTCTAAATTTATTCCCAAACCGTTATCTTTTATTAATAAAGTTAATTTATTTTTTTCTTTAATTGATGTAAAACTTATTACAGGAACTCTACTTGGATGCGAATATTTAATTGCATTGGTTGTAAAATTTAAAAACAAACTTTCTAAATAAGCTGGATTAAAATGGGTTGAATGTTTTTCGTTTACATTATTAATAATCTCAACATTGTTATCCTTTATTTCTTTACTTAAAATACTTAAAGTACTGTCTAAATAAATTTTTAAGTTTAATTTTTCTCTTTTATGAATTATTGTAGAATGTATATCAACTAGTTCTTTTAAATGCTCAATAGTGTCTGAAAGTGCATTAGAAGTAGATTTTAAATGACTAAAACATTCGTCTCGCGTAACTAAATCGTCATCGCTATCTAAAATATTTAACAACATTTTAAAATTCCCAGTGTGCGATCTTAAATTATGTGAAACTATATGTGCAAAATTTAACAATCTATTATTTTGTGCATTTATAATATCAATATTACCTAGTAAATGGTTTTCTCTTTCTTTCTCTAATGTAACATCTGTATGCGTGCCAATAATTCGTAAAGGTTTGTTATTTTTATCTCTTTCTATAATTTTACCTCTACTTAAAACCCATCTATAAGTACCATCTTTGGCTAAAACTCGTTTAGAATTTTCGAAGTAAGTGGTTTTATTTTCTTTGTGAGAAGTTATACTTTCTATATAATTATCTAAATCTTCTGGGTGAATTCTTTCGTCCCAAAGTGCATTGGTATTTAAATTATCTTCTAAATTAAATTGAATAATAGCTAATGATTCTTTAGAAAAATATACTTCTCCACTAGAAACATTATAATCCCAAACACCGCTGTTAGAAGCTTTCATGGCAAAATGAAATCGTTCTTCAGAATTAGATACTTTAAACTCACGTTCTTTTATCATAGTTATGTCTGACAATCTTCCAAAAAATACAGAATCTTTAGTTTTGCTTATTTCAACATTGGCATCAACTTTTAACCAAGTAATATCTTTTTTGTCTAATACAATTCTAAATTCATACGACCATGGTAAACCAGATTTTTTAGATTTAAATAATGTGGCAAAAAAACCTTCAAGATCATCTGGAAAAATTCTACTAGAAATAATTTTTAGTGGATTGTCTTTTAATTCTGATTGTGTAATTTCTAAGAATGAAATTATACTGTTGTTAACATAAGAAAAATAAAAATCGTTAATATGATTTATATTTAATTGAAAAATTAAATCTGGAATTTTGTTTAAAAGCTTCCTGTAAAAGCTGTTTTTTTCTTCTAATAAGTAATCTTCTGAGTACCAATTTGATCTCATATTTAGTAGGTAGGTTAGTAAATTAAAGTAAAATTTAGTTTGGGACCAATACTACTTTACGCAACAAATATATAAAAAAAGACGATAAACCACTTCTTTTACCGACAAAATACATCATTTTTTAAATTATTATTGTTAAATCTAATAAAATCAGTAGTTAAGAAACTACAATTATTTACGTGGATGAAACGTATTTACAATTTGGGTAAGATGTTTCCTATCTAGGTGAACATAAATTTCGGTTGTAGTTATAGATTCGTGTCCAAGCATTAATTGAATAGCTCTTAAATCGGCACCATTTTCTAATAAATGTGTAGCAAATGAATGTCGAAATGTGTGTGGAGAAATTGCTTTATTGAGATTAATTTTAATAGCTAATTCTTTTATAATGGTAAAAATCATTGCTCTTGTAAGTTGTTTTCCTCTTCGGTTTAAGAACAATGTATCTTCATAATTCTTTTGAATAGTAAGATGTTTTCTATCAAAATTTTTATAATGATTAATAAATTTCATTGTAGTTTCACTAATAGGAACGAACCGTTGCTTATTTCCTTTACCAGTAATTTTAATAAAACCTTCGTCAAAGAATAAGTCTGATATTTTTAGTGTTGTAAGTTCAGAAACACGCAAACCACAACCATATAATGTTTCTAGCATTGCTTTGTTACGTTCGCCTTCTGGTTTAGATAAATCTATGGCATTAATTAAATTATCAATTTCAGATATAGATAAAGTATCTGGTAATTTTCTTCCTAATCTTGGTGCTTCTATCAATTCCATTGGAGAAGAAGTTCTATAATCTTCAAAAATTAAATACGAAAAAAAACTTTTTAAACCTGATATAATTCTGGCTTGCGAACGCGCATTAACTTCTTTAGAAACCGAATATATAAATTGTTGAATAGTTTCTTCATTAATAGTTACAGGAGAAACTACAATTAAATTTTGTTCTAGAAATAGACAAAGTCGTTCTAAATCCAAGCTGTAATTATCTATAGTATTTTGAGATAATCCACGTTCAATTTTAAGATACGATTGATAGCTTTTTATGTAGGTTTTCCAATTCATTACTACAAAGAAACAACAATTTATGGCATAAAAAAACCACTCAATTTCTTGAGTGGTTTAAAATATATCTAAAATTTAGATTAGAATTTGAACGTTAAACCAAAAGTTGGCGTTTCGAAAAAGTTTCTGAAAATATTAAAATTCCCACTTAACTCATTAGATTTAACTTCTCCACCATTTGGAAATTCTACTTTAGTACTATTATAACCTAAAACATTTGCTAAACCAAAGTTAATTGCAATATTATCAGTAACAAAATAGTTAATTCCTAAGTCAAAATTTAAACCTAAACCACTAACATTAGAAGTTTCTGTTCCATTAAGTTCGCTTTTAATTGAACCAAAACCTAAACTAGCTTCAGTATACGTTTTAAATCTTTGACCTAAGTTTAAAAAATAATATCTTGCAAAAACTCCTGCACCAATACCATTTTGTTTTTCCTCTGTAACTACGTTTGGATTACCAAATACAGTTTCTTCAGTTTTACCAGAAAGAACATTTAATTCTACACCAAATGCAAATTTGTCTGAAAAGAAATAACCAACTTTAGGGTTAAAACTCATGTTACTTTCCTTTACTTCTTCAAGGTCGTTACTGTTAAAAGAATCTGTTACAGTACTTGAACCAAAACTTAAGTTTCCTTCTACTAAAACATTTCCTTCTGTAAATCCAAATCCTGTAGATTCTTTCTTCTCTTGTGCATTAGCAAATCCAAATGCGAAAACTGCTGTTGCTGTTAAAAAAATTTTTTTCATCTTAATTATTTTTGTTTAAAATTAATGGTGCAAAGGTATATTCATTAATTTACAGTAAAATTTAGCAAGTTTATTGTTGTTAACAAAGTTATTAACATAAATTATTATATAAACAGTTCGTATTTAGAGTTTTATATTTAAATATAATGATAACTTATAAAGAAATAATTATCATTTAATTTAATAATTTAACATTAAAATACTATAATTTACTAATGGTAAATATCTATTTGTAGAACATACACTACATTATTTTTACAAATTGTGCAGTATTCGCAATTTTAAAATTATTAACTATAAATTTTAATAAAAATTTATTTTGCAATAAATTATGGTTTAAATTTTACTACTATTTAAACACAAAAAACCACACAAACTGTGTGGTTTTTAATAAAAAAAAATTCTTAATTACTAGAATTTGTAACCCAATGCAAGTGCAAAGTTAGAATTTTGTGCTTTGAAAGTTCCTGAATCTTTTAATACATTACTTAGTCCAAAAGTGTATCTTAAACCCAAATTAATGTTTTCTGCAACATCATAACCAGCTCCAAGATTCATTCCAAAATCTGTTGAATTGAAACTATCTTTTACATCTTGTGAATTTCCGTCAAATTTAGATTTAGCAGAAATTAAAAAACCAAGTTGTGGTCCAAGTTCTAGTGCAAATTTGTCTGATACAAAATATTTTGCCATAACTGGTATTGCAATGTAACCAAGACTTAATGTTTCAGCAGGTGAACTGTCAGATTTAGCACCAAGACTTGTAAAAAGTAATTCTGGTTGAATTGCAAATTTATCAGAAACTTTAAATTCTCCAAAAGCTCCAACTTGAAACCCAATTTTACTTTTAAGATCAGATACATCTCCAGTTAAACTAGAAATATTTAAACCTGCTTTTGCTCCAAATTTCATGTCTTGAGCATTTGTAAGACTAACACCAGCTAAAAGTACAGCTGCAATAAATAATTTTTTCATGTTATTATTTTGTTTAAAATTAATACTACAAATGTAATTGTATTAACATTTGATGCAATACTTACTTTTATTTTAGTTATTAACAATATTAATTTCGAAAATACTTACTTAATCTCTTGTATTAATGTGAATTAACAATATAATTTGTTAATAAGTGAACTGCTAATCATTCAATAACATACTAAATTTTATTAATAAAAATAAACAAATCTAATAAATTTTGACTTTAATGTAAACCGTTTATTACAAATAATACAATAAATTGAATTTATTATAGAAAAAAATAATAAAATAACTTTTCATCATTTTTAACAAAATTATTGCTAATTTAAATCTAGTTATTTTATTTTTACACAAACCAATTTGCAAATGAAAATAATTATAATAAACGGACCCAATTTAAACTTATTAGGCAAAAGAGAACCTACTATTTATGGAAGTGAATCTTTTGAAACCTACTTCCAATTACTACAAAATAATTTTCCTCAAGTTGAATTATCCTATTTTCAAAGTAATATTGAAGGCGAATTAATCAATAAAATTCAAGAAGTTGGCTTTACTTATGATGGAATAATCCTTAACGCCGCAGCTTACACTCATACTTCTATAGGAATTGGCGATGCAGTAAAAGCAATAGAAACACCTGTAATTGAAGTTCATATTTCTAATACTTTTTCTAGAGAAGAATTTCGCCATCAATCGTTTATTGCTGCCAATGCAAAAGGTGTTATTCTTGGCTTTGGATTAAAAAGTTACGAATTGGCTTTGAAATCTTTTCTTTAATTTCATACAACCATTTCACATTTATTCTCGTCTATACCTTAAAACCAATTTATGAAAAAAATTTCTACACTCCTATTTTTGTTATTTTTCGCCATTTCATTCTCTCAAATTAAAGGTTCTGTTAATGACAACAAAGGAAATCCAATTGCATTTGCAAATATTTATGTAAAAGACACCTACACAAGCACAACGTCTAACGAGTTAGGAAAATTTGAATTAAACCTTAAAAAAACTGATAGTTACACCATTTTATTTCAATATTTAGGATATAAAACGCACAAAGAAATAGTAAATTTTGAAAACAATTTAATAACATTATCTATTATATTGGAGGAAGAAGATTTTCAATTGAATGAAGTTGTAATAAATACCAAAGAAAATCCAGCCAATGTCATTATTAAAAAAGCAATTGCAAACAGAAAAGAAAATTCTAAAAATGCTAATAAATACAAAGCCGATTTTTACTCTAGAGGAATTTTTAGAGTTAAGAATTTACCTAAATCCATCTTAGGACAAAAAGTTGATATGTTTGATGAAGTAATAGATTCTACCAGAAGTGGTATTTTATATTTATCGGAAACGGTTTCTAAAATTACGTTTCAAAAACCAGATAAAATGAAAGAAGTTATTATTGCTTCTAAAGTGAGTGGAAACGATAATGGTTTTAGTTTTAATAATGCTGCCGATGTAAATTTTGATTTTTACGAAAATTATTTAGACTTTGACGTAAAAGTAATTTCGCCAATTGCTGATGGTGCATTTAATTATTATAAATATAAAATTGATGGATCATTCTTTGACGAAAACAACCAATTAATTTATAAAATTAAAGTTACACCAAAGCGTGAAACCGAACCTGTAATGAATGGATTTATCTATATTGTAGACGATTCGTTTGCAATATATGGAATAGATTTAGCCATAAAAGGAAGTCAGATGCAAAATCCTGCGTTGAATAATTTGGCTTTAAAACAAAATTTTAGTTACAATACCATTACCAAAACTTGGATAAAAAATACGCAAACTATTGAATTTGAAGCAGGTTTATTAGGATTTAACTTTAGTGGAAAATTCACTCACGTATATTCTAATTTTGAATTTCCAGAAAAATTTGAAAAGAAAACTTTTACTAGTGAAGTTTTAAAATTTGAAGAAAACGCCAATAAAAAAGAAGATGCATTTTGGGAAACCATTCGTCCTGTTCCTTTAACTATAGAAGAAAGTACAGATTATATTAAAAAAGATGCGTTACAAGAAAAGAAAAAATCTCAAAAATATTTAGATTCTATCGATGTCAAAAGAAATAAATTTGGATTAGCAGATGTAATAATGGGATATTCTTATAGTAATTCGTATAAAAAATGGTCTGTAAATTATGATGGACTATTATTGAATACCTCTTTCAACACAGTGCAAGGTTGGAATACACATACCGGAATTTCTTATGGAACTAGAAATGAAGAAAAGAGAACCTACAGTAGAATTGGTTCTAAATTTGACTACGGATTTTCAGAAAAAAAACTAAGAGTTTCTGGATATTATTTTTCTAAATTCAACAATAAAAACAATAGTATTTTAAGCATTAATGTTGGTAGTACAATTAATCAATTTAATGCTACAAATCCTATTTCGAAAAATATAAATAGTGTAAGTTCGTTAGCTTTTAAAAATAATTTTATGAAGTTGTATGAAAAAAATGCAATTTCAATAAATTTTGGAAGAGAAATTATAAACGGATTAAACTTAAATTTAAATGCAGAATATGCAGAAAGAAAACAGTTATTTAATACCACCAATTTTGCTTCTGCAAAAACAGATGATGTTTATAGTTCTAATAATCCGTTGGCACCAAATGATTTTGTAACGCCAACATTTGACAAACACAATTTATTTAAAACTTCATTGGTTGCTAGAATTAAATTTGGACAAAAATATTGGACACGTCCAGACGGAAAATTTAATATTGGCAACGATAAATATCCAAATATTTCTATTGGTTATGAAAAAGCATTTGCAGCAACTGATAAAAAATATGAGTTTGATTTACTATCAACACGAATTACAAAAGAATTTAGATTAGGAAATAAAGGCGATTTGCAACTAAATTTTAAAGCAGGTAAATTCTTTAATGCTGATAACATTGCTTTTGTAGATTATAAACATTTTAACGGAAATCAAACTCACATTGGTCAAAGTGACAGTTACACCAATGTTTTTAATCTTTTACCTTATTATGTTGCAAGTACAAATGATAGTTATTTAGAGTTTCACGCAGAGCATAATGATAGAGGATTTTTAATGAATAAAATTCCGTTATTGAACAAATTAAAATCGCAATTGGTTTTGGGGTTTCATAATTTAGCTGTGCCAGATAGAAAACCATACCAAGAATTTTCAGTTGGTTTAGACAATTTAGGTTTTGGAAAATTCAGGTTGTTTAGATTTGATTATGTTCGTTCCTACCAAAACGGATTAGTGACTGATGGAGTTGTTTTTGGATTGAAATTCTTGAATGTTTTAGAGTAGAAAAAATTAAATAGTAAAAAATCCCAATCTTTAACAATTTTAAAGATTGGGATTTTAAATTTTAGATAAATAAAATTAATCTTCTCTAACAATATTAGCACCAAGAGCACGAAGACGTTCGTCTATTCTTTCGTAACCTCTATCTATTTGCTCACTATTTTGAATTATACTAGTTCCTTTAGCAGAAAGTGCTGCTATCAATAAAGAAATTCCAGCTCTAATATCTGGCGAACTCATTGTGGTAGCTTTAAGTTGCGACTCAAAATTGTGTCCCATAACTACAGCTCTGTGTGGATCGCAAAGCATAATTTTTGCACCCATATCTATTAGTTTGTCAACAAAAAACAATCTACTTTCAAACATTTTTTGGTGAATTAAAACATCACCTTTAGATTGTGTGGCAACAACCAAAACAATACTCAATAAATCTGGAGTAAATCCAGGCCAAGGTGCATCGGCAACTGTTAAAATGGAACCATCAATATCGGTTTTAATTTCATAACCATCTAGATGCGCAGGAATATAAATATCATCGCCTTTTCTTTCTATTGTAATTCCAAGTTTTCTAAAAACATTTGGTATTACACCAAGATTATCCCAAGATACATTTTTAATAGTAATTTCACTTTTAGTCATGGCAGCAAGACCAATCCAAGAACCAATTTCTATCATGTCTGGCAAAATTCTGTGCTCGCAACCACCAAGAGAATCTACACCTTCAATAGTTAATAAGTTAGAACCAATGCCACTAACCTTTGCTCCCATTGCGTTCATCATTTTGCAAAGTTGTTGCAAGTATGGTTCGCAAGCAGCGTTATAAATTGTAGTTGTTCCTTCTGCAAGAACTGCTGCCATTACAATATTGGCAGTTCCAGTTACAGATGCTTCATCAAGCAACATAAATGCTCCTTTTAATTTACCATCGGTTTCTACACCATAAAAATGATCTTCTCTGTTGTATCTAAATTTTGCTCCAAGATTTATAAATCCTTCAAAGTGTGTGTCTAATCTTCTTCTACCTATTTTATCGCCACCAGGTTTTGGAATATATCCTTTTCCAAATCGTGCTAAAAGCGGACCAACAATCATAATAGAACCACGTAAACTTCCGCCTTCTTTTTTAAAAGCTTCAGTTTCTAGATAACCAACATTTACATCATCTGCTTGAAAAGTATAACTTCCGTGTGCAATTTTTTCAATTTTTACACCTAAGTTTTTTAATAATGTTATTAATTTATTTACATCAATAATATCTGGAATGTTACTAATTGTAATTTTTTCTGGCGTTAATAATACAGCGCAAAGTATTTGTAACGCTTCATTTTTAGCGCCTTGTGGTGTAACATCACCTTTTAGTTGAATTCCGCCTTCAATTTTAAAAGTTCCCATAGTTTATTTTCTGTATAATGTAAAAATTGTATAATGTAAAAATTGCATAATGTAAAAACTGTATAATGTAAAAATTGTATAATGTATAACTGATTTACAATTTTACATTATACAATATACAAATTAAGCTTTCGAATTATTATTATTATTTTTCACAAACGGTTTTTTACCAGCTTGAGGTTTTTTAAACGCCTGAATTTTTAAATTCTTTTGTTGTGGTAAAAGTGTTTTATTAGATATTTTTTTGTTGGTTCTAATTAAATCTGTTGTCGTAGTAAGCTCTTCTTCGCTTTGTAATAAGTTTAATTTTCCACCAGAAAGTTCAAATAGATGTTCAAAAATTACCGAATCTTCAACCATATCTTTATTCCAACTCAAGTACGATTTTTTCATATGGTTGGCAATAACTTTTATCAAGGCACTTTTCATTTCGCCTTCTTCCCATTTATTGGCAACGTCTATCATAAATTTTATGTTATTTCCATAAAATCTATATTTTGGATATTTTTGAGGATAACTTAAAATTTCTGGACGTAAATGAATTACATCTCGTGTTGGAATTGGGTAAGGCGAATCGGCAACTAGTTTAAAATCAGACATTATAAACAACTGATCCCACAATTTATGCTGAAAATCCAGTACATCACGCAAGTGTGGGTTTAAACTTCCCATTACCTGAATAATATATTTTGCAGCTTTATTGCGTTCTACATCGTCTTTAATTTCTGTAGCTTGATCTATCAATTTTTGCAAATGCCTTCCATATTCTGGAATCAATAAATGTGGTCTTTCAGCATTGTATTCAAGATTAAATACAACATCGTTTGCGTCTTCTTTTATATATTTTGCTGTCATAATTAAAATGAAATTATTCCCTCAATATTAGAAACTTGAAGGTATTTTTCTACCACTTTTTCTGGGTTTTCCATAGTTACATTTATAGAAATACTAGTAAATTTACCAGTTTTAGATTGCGTAGTTTTTATAACTGCACCCATATTATTAAAAGTATTTTCAACTTCCATAACATTTTCTAGCGTAGTTGGAACTATAAATTTATATAAATATTCACTTGGCCAAGCAGATGTATTAGCCAATTCTTCTTTTAGCCGAGTATAAAATTCTTCGGTTTTTTTATCCATTATTAAATTAAAATAAACGCAAATATACTATTTACATTTTAGATTTCTACTTTTTTTAGTATTTATGCTAATGTATATCAGTAGCAAATGGCTTGGGCATTCTCTTCAATGGTAATTCCTGCTTTCATTCCATAAATCCCAATAAAAAATTGGGATGTTATTCCATTCAATCAGGGCTAAAAAATTTTTGAATTGATTAAAAAATAAACTACAAAAAACAACCATCTATTGAATTACTTTCAATAAATTTGCATCTTATTTTAAAAAAATCTTGGAAAAAGAAATCATTGTAATAATTGGCGGACCAGGAACTGGAAAAACAACAATCATAGACGGATTAATTTCCAAAGGATATTGTTGCTATCCAGAAATTTCGCGCGAAGTAACAATGGAAGCCAAAAAACAAGGTATAGAACAACTTTTTCTAGAAAAACCATTACTTTTTAGCGAGTTATTACTAGAAGGAAGAAAAAAACAATACAACAATGCCATTTCAGAAACGCATAAAATAGTATTTCTAGATCGTGGCATTCCAGATGTTTTGGCTTATATGCATTACATTGGCGACAGTTATCCATCATTTTTTGATCAAGCTTGCAAAGATCATAAATATACCAAAATTTTTATTCTTCCACCTTGGGAAGAAATTTACATTAGTGACGAAGAACGTTATGAAAACTACGAACAAGCCAAACTAATTTACAATCATCTCTCAGAAACTTATCAAAAATATGGTTACAACCTTATAGAAGTTCCTAAAGATACTGTAGAAAACAGAATAGAATATATTTTGGAAGTTTTGAATTTTTAGTTGTGAGTTGTGAGTTGTGAGTTTTGAGTTGTAAGTTTTGAGTAAAAAAAACAAAATATGAGAACAATCAAATATTTATTTATTTTTATATTTTTTGTTAATTGTCAAAATAAAAAAAATGAAACTAAAATTTCTACAACAGATACTATTTCAATAAAAAAAGACACTATTATTGAAAAAGAAAGTGATTTCGAAAATAAAATAAATGATTCGGTTTATCTTATAAAAAATGAAAATAGAGAAAGTTACTGCTTTTTATATTATTCTAAAGATAAAAATGAGAATGTTTCATTTGATTCAATCATAATCAAAAACAAACAAAATAATGGTATTCAAAAAATAAATATCAAAAAAAATTACTTTTTATTTCCATATGAAATAACTTTTTCGGCTAACGAAGACATCAATTTTGACGGTTATAAAGATATTCAACTAGTAAATTATGTTGGAAATTATAATTCATCCCACAGTTATTGGATTTATAAAAATAAAACCAAAAAATACAAACATATTATTGCATTAGACAGCGTTTATAATCCGGGTTTTGATTCAATAAAAAAGCAAATTTACTCAGAATGGAGAGTAGCTCTACAAGAATTTCATTCTGAAAATTATTTTTGGAGAAATGATGAAGTTATTTTAAAGGAAGAAAAAATCAAGAATTATGTAACTGGTTTAGAAGATTCAATAAATTTATATACTAAAAAATTAGTTAATGGAAAATATATTATAAAAGAGGAAATTGTTGAAAATAATGACAAAAAAATTGGCTTTTAAATTTTGCTTACTTTTAAACAATTTAAAAATTTAAACAACTTTAAATCTTGACTCCACTAGAAATTCTTCAAAAATACTGGAAACACGATGCGTTTAGAAGCTTGCAAGAAGAAATAATTGCATCGGTTTTAAAAGGTCAAGACACATTTGCATTGATGCCAACAGGCGGAGGAAAATCAATTACATTCCAAGTTCCAGCGTTACTTATGGACGGAATTTGTCTGGTAATTTCACCTTTGGTTGCCTTAATGAAAGATCAAGTAACTAATTTACAAAATCTAGGCATAAAAGCAATTGCATTAACTGGAGGAATTCGTCAAGAAGAAATTATAGATTTATTAGACAATTGCGAATTTGGAAATTATAAATTTCTATATCTTTCGCCAGAACGATTGCAAAACGATTGGATTCTAGAAAGAATTAAAAATCTTCCCATAAATTTAATTGCAATTGACGAAGCGCATTGTGTCTCGCAATGGGGACACGATTTTAGACCAAGCTACTTAAAAATTTCTTTACTAAAAAATCATTTCAATAAAGTTCCGTTTTTGGCATTGACTGCTTCAGCAACGCACAGAGTAAAAGAAGATGTAATTACTCAATTGCAATTAAATAGTCCTGTTGTTTTTTCTAAATCATTTGCCAGAGAAAATTTGGCTTATATGGTTTTTACAATCGAAGACAAATTGCATTTAATGCAGCAAATTTTAACTAAAAATCCACAATCTTCCATAATATATGTAACCAATAGAAAAGCATGTACCGATGTTTCTCGTCAACTAGAAAGTTTAGGGTTTTCTGCAACTTATTATCACGGTGGATTATCGCCAAAGGTTAAAGAAAATAACATGAATCTTTGGATGAATGACAAAGTACAAATTATGGTAGCCACAAATGCATTTGGAATGGGAATTGACAAACCCAATGTAAAAACTGTAATTCATTTACATATTCCTCCAAATCTTGAAAATTACTATCAAGAAGCTGGACGTGCAGGAAGAAATGGCGAAAAAGCATTTGCAATTTTACTCACAAACCCATCAGATAGTATTCATGCAGAAAGTCAATTTCTTTCTGTTTTATCTGATAAAGCATTTTTAAATTTAGTATTTCTTAAACTCTGTAATTATTTTCAAATTGCTTATGGCGAAGGAATTGACGAAAAATTTAGTTTCAACATCAATCATTTTTGCACAAAATATTCGTTCTCTGTATTAAAAGTATATAATGCTTTGCAATTTCTAGACAGACAAGGTATTATTAGTTTATCGCAAGAATTTTCAGAAAAAATAAGCTTGCAATTTATAATTCCGTCTAAAGAAGTTATTCGATACATGAGTTTGAACGAGCAAGATGAGGAAGTAATTCTAACTATTTTAAGAACAAATCCAGGTGTTTATGAATCGCAAACCGTTATTAATGTTGCTTTAATTGCCAAGAAATCTAATGCCGAAGAAAAGAAAGTTCTAGCAATTCTTCATAAACTTCACGAAAAAAACATCATAGAATTAAATGCAAAAAATAACGATGCAACATTAACCTTTAACGAAGTTAGAGAAGACGACAAAACCATAAACAGAGTTTCTAAATATTTAGAAGCACAAAATAAATTAAAGACAGAACAACTTCAATCAGTATTACATTATATTAAGGAAGAAAAAAAATGTAAAAATAAATTACTTCTAAGTTATTTTGGAGAAACAATTTCAACTGATTGTGGCGTTTGTTCTTTTTGTATTTCTAAAAACAAAAGCAAAACCAATTTCGATTTATTATCTGATAAAATAGTAGGTTTATTAAAAATTCAAGATTTAAATTCTAGAGATATTCAAAAATTATCTAAACATACCAAAGACGATGTTATCTTTGTACTTCAAAATTTATTAGAAAATGATGCAATTGTAATTAATTCTAATAATTTATATTCGATAAAAAATAATTAAAATAGAGATTGCTTTAGCATAAAAAACAATATGAAAAAATTAAGAATAGTTTTTATGGGAACACCAGAATTTGCTGTAGGCATTTTGGATACCATCATAAAAAATAATTATGAAGTTGTTGGTGTTATAACTGCTGCCGACAAACCTGCTGGTCGTGGTCAAAAAATTAAATATTCTGCTGTAAAGGAATATGCAGTTGCCAATAATTTAAAATTATTACAACCAACAAATTTAAAAGACGAAAGTTTTTTAACAGAATTAAAAAGTTTAAATGCCAATTTACAAGTTGTAGTTGCATTTAGAATGTTGCCACAAGTAGTTTGGAAAATGCCAAATTTGGGAACTTTTAATTTACACGCATCGTTATTACCAAATTATCGTGGTGCTGCGCCAATAAACTGGGCAATTATAAATGGAGAAACCAAAACCGGAGTTACCACTTTTTTTATTGATGATAAAATTGATACTGGCGCAATGATTATGAGTAAAGAAATTTCAATATCTAAAAATGAAAATGCTGGTGAATTACACGATAGATTAATGGTATTAGGAAGTGAAACTGTAATTGAAACTTTAACTTTAATAGCAAATGAAAAAGCTGCAACTACAATTCAAAAAGATACTCACGAGATAAAAACGGCATATAAATTAAATAAAGAAAATTGCAAAATAGATTTTTCTAAATCTGGCGAAGAAATTCATAATTTAGTTCGTGGACTTTCGCCTTATCCGAGTTCTTGGTGTACTATAAAAGATGGAAATGAAGAGTGGAATGTTAAGATTTATGAAGCAGTATATAATAAGGAAGAACATTTAGAAGCTATTGGAACAGTAATAACTACTAAAAAAACATTAAAAATTGCACTTGCAAATGGTTTCTTGGAAGTTAAGAATTTACAGTTTCCAGCAAAAAAGAGGATGAATACATCTGAATTGTTAAACGGAATTACACTTTCTAGTGATACAAAAGCGTTGTAAAGTCAAGTAATCATTGAAAAAAAGTAGTTAATCTTCGACGAAATGCTCGTTTTTATTAACAAATGCTTCTACTTATCAACAAATACGTTAAAAAACTCGCTCAACGCTTGCGTAGTGTGTATTTTCTACTAAATTTGTTTTAATAAAAATAACGTTTAACCAACAATTAATAACTATTATTATGAACAAATCAGAATTAATCGATGCTATTGCTGCTGATGCAGGAATTACAAAAGCGGCTGCTAAATTAGCTTTAGAATCATTTTTAGGTAACGTAGGTGGTACTTTGAAAAAAGGTGGAAGAGTATCTTTAGTAGGTTTCGGATCTTGGTCAGTTTCTAAAAGAGCTGCTAGAGATGGAAGAAATCCACAAACTGGAAAAACAATCAAAATCGCTGCTAAGAATGTTGTTAAATTCAAGGCTGGTGCAGATTTAGAAGGTTCAGTAAACTAATTTAAGTTTATAAAATATACATTAAAAGTCTCCGTTTCGGAGGCTTTTTTTTTATTTAATATCTAAATTATTTGTTTATTTCAAAATTTTATTATTAAATTTATTAAAAATTGAGGTTAAAATGATAACAGAAAAATTAAAAAAAGGACAACTACTTATTGCTGAGCCTTCTATAATTGGAGATTTATCTTTCAATCGTTCAGTGATTTTATTAGCAGACCACAATCAAGATGGTTCTGTTGGATTTATAATCAACAAACCACTAAAGTATACCATTAATGATTTGGTTCCCGATGTAGAAGCTAATTTTAAGATATATAATGGTGGTCCTGTTGAACAAGATAATTTATATTTCATTCATAATATTCCAGAATTAATTACCAATAGTGTGGAAATTTCGAGTGGAATTTTTTGGGGAGGTGATTTCGAATTGACTAAAAACCTCATCAATAATGGCGAAATTAAAAAAGATAATATTCGTTTTTTCTTAGGATATACAGGGTGGGAAGCTCAACAATTAGAAAATGAAATGAAATCAAATTCATGGATATTAACAGAAAACCTCTACGAAAATAAAATTATTGGAAAATCTACTACTGATTTTTGGAAAGAAAAAATATTAGAACTCGGAGGAGAATACATAATATGGTCTAATGCTCCTGAGAATCCGCTTTTAAATTAACAACTCAAATAGTCGCATTTAGTTTTTCTACCAATAGTGTTGCTAAGTCCCATCGATATTCTTTTTTCCTATAATTAGTGATAGGTTGAATTCCCATAATAACATTAGTAATAAAGAGTTCGTCTGCTTTTTGAAGATCAAATGGCGAAATAGATTTTTCTATCACTTCTAAAGTTTCTATATTTTTTGCAATAGATAGGATGTTTTTTCGCATAATACCATTCAAACAACCGTCTGAAATGGGTGGTGTCACTAAAGTTTGTCCCATCAACATAAATATATTTCCTTGCAACGCTTCTACGACATTTTTTTCTTCATTCAATACCAAACAATTTTGCAATCCATTTTCTTTGGCATAAATACTTCCTGTAATAGAAATCATTTTATTGGTTGTCTTTAATGTGGATAGTAATTGTTTTGAAATATAAAAGTCTTTGTATAAATCAACTTCATAGGGATCAGAATTTATTGAATAGTACTTAGATGGTAATGGAATCGCTTGAATTAAATAACTAATCGAATTTGTTTCAGGCAAATAAAAACCCCCATCATTTCTATAAACTGTTATTCTAGCTCTACTAGAATCTGAGCAATTATTTGCTCTTACAGCTAAAAGAACTTGCTCTTCGAAATACTCCATGGTGAAATTCATGGGAATTTCCATACGAACGATACGCATTGCAGCCATCAATCTAAAATAATGTTCTTCTAAAAAAAGAATTGAATTTTCCTTTATTTTTAAAGTTTCAAAAACACCATCCCCATAGAGAAACCCACGATTATTTACTAAAGTATTCTCTTCTGTTGAAACCAATAAACCATTAAAATTGACCATAAAAAAACCCTAATTTAGATTAGGGCAAAGATATGTTTATATCTACAATATTAAACCGAACCGATAACATGTTTAAGATCTGATATTTGATTTTCCCATAATAATTTAGCTTCATCCAATTCGTCATCCATTGCAAAATCAATAATCATCAACGAAACATCTTTAGTTATTTCATCTTCTAAAATTCGCAATTCAAAAAAGTAATCGGTATCCTTCTTATTCTCATCAATCCAACGGAATTTTATTTTCTCTCCAGTTTTTTTGGAAGACAATCGCGCATTTTCTTCTGAGTCATCCCATATAAAAGTAAAAAACTCTCCTCTCGAGTTGACATTATCTGCAAACCACTCTGACAATCCAGAAGGTGTTGATATATATTGATATAACAACTGTGGAGATGAGTTAATAGGAAATTCTAGTTCGTATCTTGATTTTAATTCCATTAGTTAGTGGTAATTTTTGTGAAATATATATAATAATATGGCAATAAAAAAGCATTTTTAAAATAAATTTTTTTTCTCATTATATATTTGCAACCTATTATTTAAGTTTTATATTTGCACCCGCATTGAAGAATGCTAAACCAAAGCATGGCGAGGTAGCTCAGTTGGTTAGAGCGCAGGATTCATAACCCTGAGGTCGAGAGTTCAAATCTCTCTCTCGCTACAAAAGGAATTTATTAGAAACGAGCTGGTTAGTGTATATTAACCAGCTTTTTTATGCCTAATATATTACTACTTTTGCAAACAGTACACCAAAACGTACACCAAACAGTACACATTTTGCCAATCAAAAAAAAATTCACCCAACCTAAAATTTATACTGGAGGAGTTGATATAACGCTTTGGAATCAGCACACAAAAGAGGAGCAAAACAATGCTCTTTCTAAAGATTGGTACATTTATTATAAATTTTTAGATGATAATACCAACAAATTAAAGCGTATGCCTAATATAAAAGGCGGTGTAAATAGGCTAAAAACCAAAAAAGAAAGATTACAATATTTAATAAACTTACGAGACGCATTAGAGTTTTTGCTTGAAAAAGGCTTTAATCCTAACACTGATAACGATTTATCGCTATTGGAGAATAAAGTAATTGCAGAGGAAAAGAAACCAATTGCAATTCCATCAGAAAAAATTGCAATTAAAACCCAAAATGAAACTGTCATTGATGAAGAACCCATTATGACAATAAAAGAAGCGTTCAATTTTGCTTTAAAAATTAAGAAAGGTTCACTCAACGATACATCATATAGCAATTTTGAAGGCAGGATAAACCGTTTTAAGAATTGGCTTGATGAAAATAAGCCAATTACATCAGTTACTCGAAAAATCGCAAATGAATACCTAAATGAAATTTTAGAAAAATCTAGTGCAAGAAATCGAAATAATTCAAGAATCGATTTAAGTTCCTTGTTTGAAGTTTTATCTAACAATGAAATTATTACAGATAATTTCATCAAAAAAATTAATATTTTAAAATCTAAACCCGAAAGAAACAAAACTTACACTCCCGAAATGCAGTTGGATATTTATGCACATCTTGCGGAAAAAGACCCTATTCTGTTGCTCTTTGTACAATTTGTTTCATATAATTTTTTACGCCCCGTTGAAGTATGCCGCTTAAAAGTTGGCGATATTGATATAAAGGATAAAAAACTATATGTAAAAGCTAAAAATAAGGCTGTTAAAATCAAAATCATTCCCGAAATATTAATCAAAGAATTGCCAGATTTATCAGAGCTAAACAAAGACAGTTTCTTATTTACTCCGACTAAAATTGGCGATGAATGGATTGCAACAGAAAATAATCGTAGAGACCATTTTTCAAAGCGATTTAAAGCAGTTGTAAAAGACCATTTTGAATTAGGTATTGATTATGGAATGTATAGCTTTAGACACACTTTTATCACAAAATTATACAGAGAATTACGCAAATCATCTTCACCATTTGAAGCCAAGAGTAAATTAATGCTTATTACTGGGCATACTACAATGACAGCGTTGGAACAATATTTAAGAGATATTGATGCAGAATTACCCGAAGACTATTCACACTTACTTGAATAAAAATTGCAATGAAAATAAAGTAATTGCAATTTTATTTCTATATAAAACTAGGGTTTGACCTCTTATAAACTCAATGAAAATAACCATTGCAATGAAATTGAAGTAGAATTGCAATGAAAATATAAA
Source organism: Flavobacterium sp. (assembly GCA_043768185.1). GTDB lineage: Bacteria > Bacteroidota > Bacteroidia > Flavobacteriales > Flavobacteriaceae > Flavobacterium. The sequence goes on along the minus strand of JAYVKR010000206.1, from coordinate 325 downwards.
ATAATTGCGAGAAAATTGCAACTCTTACAAGCCGTCCCCTTTAAGTGACGGCTTCTTTTTTTATTAGAATTTAACGGTCAACATTACAATTAACCAAAAATACTGTTACACTAACTATTTTATCTTGCTAATTACCTAATCATACCTATGCGTACCTAAACATACCTTTCAATACCTTACGATACCTTAGCGTACCTATCAGTCTCAGATTTTTCTTTTTAAGCTTTGCCGAAAGTTAAAAAAGAGTAATGAGTGAATTAATAAATAAAGGGCTTGAAAATTTCAAAGAAGCTTTAAAAAATGAATTAGAGAACCAAAGCACAAT
>JAYVKR010000205.1:0-2520 GCA_043768185.1 Flavobacterium sp. | reverse complement strand
AAACAACCAACCTTTCGATGAAAGCAAATTCAATCAATGGTATTTTCGTCCAGAAATTCGCTCTCATTATAAAGTAGGTAAAAATACTTTATCTACAGGCATTGGAGTTAATTATGAAACACTAGACAGAACTTATTTTGAAAGTAAAGCAAAGCTAAATTCTGAATATATTTTTGGACAATTTGAATGGTTTATAAAAGAAAAATGGAATATTCTAGCAGGTTTTAGATATGACAATCATCATCAATATCAATCACAATTTAGTCCTAAAATTGGTGTAAATTACAAATGGAATGACAATTTTTCATTAAAAACATCTGTTGGGTATGGTTATAAAGCACCAGATTTGAGACAGTTATATTTTGACTTTACAAATTCAGCAGTTGGTTACACCGTTTTAGGATATAATGTGGCAGAAGAAAAATTGGCATTATTACAAAGTCAAGGGCAAATATTATTTACAAATGGTTTTACTTTTTCTAATCCATTAAAACCTGAAAGTTCAGTAAACTTCAATTTTGGAGGTTATTATAAAAAGAATAAATGGTCTTTTGATTATAATTTTTTCTACAACACTATAAAAAATCTAATAGATACAAGAGCAATTGCACAAAAAACAAATGGTCAAAACGTATTCTCTTACTTCAATATTGATAAAATTTTCACCTATGGTTTAGAATTAAATTCAACCTACAAAGCAAATTCAAATTTATCTGTATCAGCAGGTTATCAATATTTAATTGCTAAAGACCAAACTATTGTAGACAAAATCGAACGAGGCGAAGTATTTGCAAGAGATCCAATTACATTGTCTTCTTTCAAGTTAAAACCAAGCGATTACTTTGGGTTGTACAATCGCTCAACACATTCAGCAAACATTAAAATCAATTATTTAATTACATCTATAAAAACATCTGTAAACGCTCGTGTTCTTTATAGAAGTAAATACGGAATTTTTGACTCTAACAACAATAACATTTTAGACAAATATGACGATTTTGTAAAAGGATATTTTTTAACAAATCTTACCTTAAACAAAGATTTCAAATACCAAATTTCGGCTCAAATCGGAGTAATCAACTTATTAGATTATAAAGATGAAAACAATATTCCAAACTTGGCAGGAAGACAATTTTTCACAAGAATTCAATATCAATTTTAAAAATAAATAATAATCAATAAATTTAATAATTATGTTCAAATCAAATTTTTTCAAATCAGTCTTAGTGCTTTCAATCATTAGTTTATCTGCTTCGTGTTCTAAAGATGATGATACTACACCAGCAACAGTAACACTAGAAACAAAAACATTTTCTAACTTATATGCACCACAAACAGGCGGACAAGGACAACCAGTTGGAGGAGCATTTACAAAATTTAGTTTCTCTCAAAACTCAACAGTAACCGATAATTCTTGGGATATTGCATTTCGTGGAACTACAATTGTTGTAAATGGTGGAACTGCAATTGGCATTACAGACGAGCCAACTCGCACAGGTAGCGGTGCTGTTAGTATACTTTCAAATACGTTAAGTGCAGTAACTACAATTCCAAGTGCTTCAACATTTACACAAGATGGAACAAATACATATGCAATTCCTACAGGAAGCGGAAATGGTTGGTATAACTATAATTCTACAAACAATTTAATTACTCCAATTGCAGGTAAAATATTTGTTGTTAAAACTCACGATGGAAAATATGCTAAAATGGAAATCATTAGTTATTACAAAGATGCTCCAGCAAATCCAGACGCAACAGCATTATCAAGATATTTTACTTTTAAATATGTTTACCAACCAAGTGGAACAAGTTTTTAGGAACTCTTAAAAAAAGAAAAAGAAATAAACTTATTGCTCACGCAATAAGTTTATTTCTTTTTTGTTAGTGTAATTTTGTAATTGAAAAAAAAATAAAAATGAATATATCAGTTGAACAAATTATTAAAGTAATATTTAATGTCTGTCTTTTGACAACTTTATTAGCTTGTAACAAAGAAAAAAGTGAGCAAATAAAGGGCGAATGGATTAAGGGAACTGAACAAGAAAAATTAAATAAAATAGAAAAACAGTTTCGTGGTTTTGATATGGCAATGGTAGAAACAGGTTACAGATACCAAGAACTTTATTGGGCAGGACAAGATAAGAATTGGGAATATGCAAATTATCAATTAGAAAAAATAAAAGTAGCAATTGAAAACGGTCTTGAACGAAGACCAAAAAGAGCAAAATCAGCAGAATACTTTCTGACTACAATATTGCCACAAATGAAAAAGTCGTTAGAAAAAAAAGATAATGAAATTTTTAATAAAAACTTTAAAGTAATGACTATCAACTGTAACAGTTGCCACGCGATGGAAAAAGTCCCGTTTTTCAATGTTCAAATACCAACTGAAAGGAAATCACCGATAAAACTGAATAATTAAAAATGAACAAATATAAGTGACAAAATATTTAATAGTTACTCAATAAGAAGTGCAGCCACCAACAGCGGTTTTAAGAAATTGGGGGTTTTGGGCTT
>JAYVKR010000204.1:0-9018 GCA_043768185.1 Flavobacterium sp. | reverse complement strand
AAAATTATCCGATTTAGATTTAACCAAAACCTATAGTTATGCCGACTATCTGCTTTGGCAATTTCAAGAACGTGTAGAATTGATAAAAGGTAAAATTTTTGAAATGAGTCCTGCGCCATCAAGAAAGCATCAAGAAGTTTCAGGGATTTTATATCGATATTTAGATCGCTATTTCGAATTAAAATCTTGCGGATTATATTTTGCACCATTTGACGTTAGATTGATAAATTATAAAAAAAGTACTGAGGATAATAAAGTTTTTTCTGTAGTTCAACCAGATTTATGCGTAGTTTGCGATGAAGAAAAACTTGACGACAGAGGTTGTATTGGTGCACCAGATTTAGTAATTGAAATTTTATCTCCAGGCAATTCTAAAAAAGAAATGGGAATTAAATTCGATTTATATGAAGAAAATGGCGTTAAAGAATATTGGATTGTAGAACCAGCAGAAAACTCAATATTTATTTACACTTTAAAAGATGGAAAGTACAGCGGATTAAAACCTTGCATAGAAGGACAGAAAATTACTAGTCCACTTTTTCCTGAATTGGATTTTGAAATTGAAAAGATATTTGAGTAATTCAATATTTAATTTTTTTATAACTTTAGTAAGAATTTACTTTTTTATTCAATTTTTTTTATAACTTTGTAATAATATACTACAAAAAATAAAGCTATTAATTTTCAACTACCATCTACCAAAGAAATACAATAAAGTTGCTTATTTTTATTTCAAGTTGCTTTATTTATTCTCATCATCAAAATCCTGTAGAAATTTCATTAGGTGGATTTCCTGATAATCATGGAAATAAATATTCGCTTAATTAATTTCAAATTCAGAAGAAAATATTGAAGTAGTCATCTACGATATATTAGGAAAACGTATAGAAAACTTATCATTGAATAAAAATGATTTAGAAAAACAATATTTTGGAAAAAATTACAGTACTGGAGTTTATACTGTAATTATTACACAAGGTGAAGAAACTAGAACTGTTAAGGTAATAAAACAATAATAATTAGAAACCATGAAAAAATTTCTTTTTTTATTTTTAATATGTACAAATCTTTGTAACGCACAATGTTGGCGGTTTATTACTGCTGGTGATAGGCATAATATTGCAATTAAAACAGATGGTACTTTATGGGCTTGGGGTAGAAACACTACAGGACAATTAGGTGATGGTACTAATATTGATAAAAATACACCAACACAAATTGGTACAGATTCTGATTGGTTAACAGCAGCTGCAGGAAATAATTTTAGTTATGCCATAAAACAAGACGGCACCATGTATGCTTGGGGAAACAACAATAGAGGTCAATTAAGTGATGGCACTTTAAATGCAAGAAATATACCTTTGCAAGTAGGTACAGAAAGTAATTGGTATAGAGTAGCTTGCAGTTTTGACTTTGTAATAGCTCAAAAAAGTGATAATTCATTTTGGGGATGTGGTTATAATAGTTTTGTACAACTTGGTCAAGGCAACCAGTCCGATCCTAACATGCAATTTTTACCAATTAATATTTCTGGAACTTTTATTAGTTTTCAAACTGGTTTTCGTCATACAGTTATGTTAAAAGAAGATCATACATTTTGGGGTTGGGGAGAAGGAACGTTTGGAGAGTTTGGTAATGGATTTGGTACTGGTACTAATATTCCTGCTCAGCCAATACCTAATAATGATTGGGAGCAAATAACCTCAAGTTTTCAAGCTACTTTTTTTAAAAAAAATAATGGAACCATTTGGGCGGCTGGTCAAAATGAATCAGGTTCGTTAGGATTTGGTAACTATTCACCGGAGAATTTTACTATTCAACAAATTGGCACCGAAAATGATTGGCGCAGTATTGAAGCTAGCGAATATTGTACAATGATTACTAAAAATAATGGTACATTATGGTCTTGTGGCTATAATATTACAGGACAACTAGGTAATGGTAACACTACACAAACCAATATTTTTGCGCAAGTAGGCACAGCTACCAATTGGGATAAAGTGCGTTGTGGGTTGTTTCATACTATTGCACTTACCAACACTGGTACGTTAATGGCTTGGGGTGATAATAGCTTTGGGCAATTGGGTAATGGCACTTTTACAAACAGTTTAGTTCCTATACAAATAGGTAGTACGTGTTTATTAAGTAATGCCAATTTTAATAAAGAAAATGTAAAAATATATCCAAATCCATATAATGAATATTTTAAAATTTCAATTCCTCAATTTTCATCAGACAATGTCAATATTAAAGTTTATGATATATTGGGTAAAACTATTGAGGTTTTAAATGTGTCTGTTTTAGAACTTAATACACTAGAATTAGGTAAAAATTATAGAAGCGGTATTTATACTGTTTTGGTACAACAAGGTAGTAACTTGCAGTCATTACGTATTGTTAAGAAATAATTATACTATAAAAAAACTATTGAAAGGATTAAATAAAATTTGTTTGGTAACACAAAAAAACTTTTAACTTTAAAATATAAAATTATGAAAAAAATTATTATTCTAATTTTGTTTCTACTTCTGCAACATAATAGTGTTGCACAACCTACTTTTTCTAATTATCTTGACAATACTTGCGAATGGCGATATTTTGCTGAAGGTTTTAATGGCATTAACGGAACTTACAGTCATTATACAACCTACTATTTTGATGGATACGAAACTATAAACAATGTAGTATATTACAAAAGATATAGCAAAGCTTTACATTTGGACACTTATTTTTCTGGTAATTCAACTTCAAATACTTATTTAAATGGTCCAATTTTTGTAAGAGAAGATACATTAGGAAATTTTATTTATATAAATCCTAATACCAATTTAGAAGTAACTTATTTTAATAATCAGCCAGTTTTAAATGCTCAAGTTGGTGATATTTTTCCTCAAAATGGTTCAGATCCTAATTGTCTGGTTCAATCTATCGAATATATAAATCTAGGAACATTTACTCTAAAAAAAATAAATGGTTCAATACTTAACTTATCTAATGGTACAGTTGAAGGCATCGGTATCATTGGTTCACCTTGTAGTTTTGGTTTTGAAAGCGGTGGTGGATTAAATTGTTTTACTAGACAAAATATATCATATCAATTTGGAAGTTATGATTGCAGTCTATTTCCAACACCAAATAGAACAAATCTTTTAGTTGATAACTATATTTCTGAAATCCAATTAAAAGTCTCACCAAATCCAGTAAATGATTTTGTAAATATTTCTTTTTCAGATTCAGTAATAATTGAATCAGTAAAAATATTTAATTTAACAGGACAACAAGTGTTTGATTCAAATTTAAAAAATTCAAAAATTGATGTTTCTAACCTACTAAACGGAGCTTATTTTATAAAAATTCAAACAGACAAAGGAGCTTACAACACAAGATTTTTAAAAAAATAATACTAATTTTATATTAATAAATTAAGAGTCAATTATTATTGGCTCTTTTTTTTATTTTTATATTTGTATTTTACATCATAAATGAAAACCAAAGTACTATCCACAATCCAAGAAATGCTTTTACAAATAGAAATTATAAAATTTCTATATCCAAATATGACTATTGAAAAATATGAATCATTTCTTCAAGATATGATTCCAAAAAACTACAAGCAAGCAGCCATTTTTGAAAACGAAACGTGTGTAGGATTAACAGGATTTTGGTTTGGAACAAAGTTATGGACTGGTAAATATATAGAAATAGATAATTTTATAGTACATCCAAACCACAGACAAAAAGGCATTGGAAAATTACTAACCCAATTTATAGACGAAAAAGCTAAAGAATTAGGTTGCACTTGCATAGTTCTAGACGCATTTACTGGAAACTTTAAAGCACATCGTTTTTATTACAATCAAGGTTATGCGCCAAGAGGTTTTCACTTTATAAAAACTATTAATGAGAATGGGTTTTCGTAAATTTTAGAGTTATCACCTCTCCAAATAATACATTAAAAAGCCATAAAATTCAGCGCTCTCATTTACGCGTTTCTGATAGGTTGATATCTTGCCACTGTGCCCAGAATTGTCTAAAGTTTTTAATAGTATTGGGTTTAATTGTGCTGTTCTGTTTTGTAATACCGCAGCAAATTTATAAGAGTTAAATGGTGGAACTCTATCGTCATTTTCTCCAGTAATTAGTAAAGTTGTTGGATAATTAATGGTTTCTTTTACATTATGATAAGGAGAATAGCTGTATAAATTTGCAAAATCTATTTTATTTTCGGGATTCCCAAACTCATCTAAATGGTATTTTCCAACAGAATAATCAGAAAACGTAAGCAAGTCAAAAACTCCCATTTCTGGAATTGCAACTTTATATAAATCTGGTCGTTGTGTCATTGCTACACCTACAACTAATCCTCCATAAGAACCACCAGTTATAGCCAGTTTATTTGCACAAGTATAGTTTTCTTTTATTAAATATTCTGATGCGTCTATAAAATCATTAAACGAATTCATTTTCTTTAATGCCTTTCCATCTTTGTGCCATTTTAATCCTTTTTCTCCACCACCACGAATTTCTGCAAATGCATAAACACCACCTTTTTCTAAAAAATATAACAATCCAGTATCATAATTTGATCCAGAAACAACTCCAAAACCGCCATAAGCTTTTAAAAGTGTTGGATTAGTTCCATCTAATTTTAAATCCTTTTTATGTATAATAGTTATTGGAACTTCTTTGTTATCTCTACTTTTAAAGGTGATTTTTTTTGTAATAAAATAATTTAAAGGAAATAAAATTGGCAATGGTCTCACATACTCATTATAAAATTGATCCACACCACCAGTTTTTAAATTTAACATAAAGTTTTGTGCAGATATAACATGAGAATAAAAAGTTACATACAAAACGCTGGTTTGAGAATCAAAAAAACGAACTTTAAAATCCATATTTTCTGGCGCGTCAAATTTTCTAATAAAATTTCCATCAAGGTCATAAATTTTTAAATAGTTTTTTTCAACTGTTTTGTACTTACAAATAATATAATTTTCTTGAAAATAAGTGCTAACTAATAAATTATTATAAATTTGAGGAATCACCATTTTTGCATCTAATTTATTGTTAATGTCTAAACAACGAACTTCACCCCAATCAAATTCTTTAGTAGAAAAATAAATTTTATTTTTACTAAAATCCGCTATATTCTGATATTAACAGCATTTTGTTGAAAGAGTAAATAAAAGTTATAAGCATTATCGGCTAACAAAGCACCTACTAGCCATTGTTTAATGGTATGTTTAGATTCTCTGAGTTTGTCAGCATACGCAAATAGATTCAAATAGTTTTGAAGGTACTTTGAACTTACTCCGTTGAACTGTCTCAAGAAATCTTTTAATTCTCTATGGGTATGATTTACTGTTTGAACGTGTACTTTTTTATCGATTTTACTCACATGTTCTTTGGCAATAAATGTTTTATGGTTTAACAAAGGATTTTCTTTTGCGAAAGATTTGTAAGTTGGGTGTGCATCTGTATATAAAGTAGTTCCCTCTAATAGCCTGCCGTCAAAAGCTTTTGTAACTTCTTCGGTAGTCAATCTTTTAGTTTCTACAGCTTTTAAAAATTTCTCTCCACCACGTTCAACAGCAGTAACTACCTGAATAACAGTTGTTTTTTCTCCTAGATTTCGTTTAAAATCCGTCCCTCTTTTTCTTGGTTTTCTATCGAGTATTTTACTTCCTTTTTTACTTATTGAAATCTCGAATTCATCGCTTTCTACTTCCCCAGATAAGGTTTCTGGGGTAAATCTACTTAAAGAACTTAATATTTTATGTCTCCAATCAAAAGAGGTTTGAATGCATATTTCTAACTCATCAGCGATTGCTTTTAGTGACATTCCTTGCTCCATGCAACAAAGATAGCCTTGCCATTTTGTTTTCAATTTAATATCCCAAAGTGCAGTTCCTGTGGTTTCGCTATACCATTTAACGCAGGTTTTACACTCGTACATTTGAACGCCTTTTTGCTTTCCTCTTTTTAAAACCTTTTCACTTTTACAATAAGGACAAGGTTTTTTCAATCTTTCCGTGGCTATATCTTGGTAAGCCAGATCAAGTACTTTTCCTTGCACTTCAAAATTTTGAAGCAAATCATCTAAAAGAATTTGTTGAGAAAAAGCTGGTAATGAATCAAATAATGCTTTTATTTCTTCTGTTTTATTCATATTTCAAAGTTAAGTAAAAAATGCTGTAAATTCTAGAATTAAGCGCTAAAATCTAACAATTTTATATCAGAACTATCTTCTTCAAAAACAACATTTTTTATAAAATTATTGTCTTCTAGGTTAATAAAATAAAAACTTTTTTTAAGTTCATCTTTACTTATTTCTGTAATAAATAACTTGTTTTCAGACACAAAAAATGAAATCGAACTCTCTGTTTTTGAAACATCATAAACTAATTTATCCTCTTCTTGTAATGTTCCAATTTCATGATAAAATAATTGATAAGTAGAATCTTTAGCCATATTATTTTTATTAGCATTTTTTTTATAAAAAACACCTTTATCAAGATTCCACTCAATATTTGAAAACTTAGAGTTTTTTAAAACATCTTTTAAAACTTCGTTTTTAATTATGCTTGAAAAACGAATTTCTTTACTATCACTTCCATCAACAGTTATTTCAAAAGCAATATTTACTGAATTTTTTGACGGAAAATAACTACTTAAAAATACGTTTTCATTTTTATACATTTTAAACGGATTTACAATTTCTACAGAGTTTTCATTTAATGCCTTTCTGTAATATAATGAAGCAGGTAAATTTTTATCTATTCTGTACATAGAATAAAAATACTTTCCTTTTTTTGTGGGTAAACTATTGGTTGATAATAAATCATATTCTTTAATTTTAGCTGCTATTTTACTCACGTTAATTTCGTCCAATTTTAAATTTGTAAAATTATTTTGAGCATTTATCCAGCTAGTTGTTTCATCATTTTTTATATTTTGTAACCATGAATAATCATCTTGAATAGTGTAATCATGTTTTCGTAAATAGGTAGAATTTTTTTTTGTAATTGGAATATTTTGAGAAAAACCGTATACTGATAAAAAACTAAAAATAATTAAAAAATTTTTTTTCATAAAAAAGTTATTTCTACAAATATATAATTATCATCTAAGTAAAATATGTTTTTACACAATTACAATGTATTTTTTAAAAACCTGAATATTATAACTATTTTTACACCATAAATAAATCCAACTTTGACCCTATATAAAAATCTTTTCAAGCAAACATTAATTTACGGTTTGGCAACAGTTTTGCCAAGAATGATAAGTTTTTTGCTCAATCCATTGTATGTAGAAACACTTCCAAAGCAAGAATTTGCGGATGTATCTATTGTTTTTTCATGGTTAGTTTTCTTTAACGTAATTCTATCTTACGGAATGGAAACCGCATTTTTTAGATTTTACAATACCCAAGACAATAAAAAAAATGTAATTTCAACAGCAACAATATCAATTTTTTGGAGTACAATTGGATTTCTCTTTTTGGCACTTTTAAGCAGAAAATTACTTTCCAATTGGTCAAGTATCAATGTAGAATATGTAACCTACACCATTTGGATTCTTGCACTCGACGCCTTAGTAATTATACCTTTTTCAAAGCTTCGTGCAGAGAAAAAACCAATGAAATATGCAGTAATTAAAATAGGAAGTGTTCTAGTAAATCTTTCTTTAAACGTTTTCTTTTTAATTTTTCTACCTTCAATTGCAAAAGCAAATCCAACAGGATTTTTTAATACTATTTATTTCGAAAATTTTCAAGTGGGCTATATTTTTGTTTCCAATTTAATAGCAAGTTTACTAACATTTATAGTACTTTCGCCCAATTATTTAAAAATAAAATGGCATTTCGACACCAAGTTGTGGAAAAAAATGACAAGCTATGGTTTCCCAATTCTCATTGCCGGAATTGCCTTTGCCATAAACGAACATTTTGATAAAATACTTTTAGATTGGCTAAACGTTTCAAAATCAGATATTGGTGCTTACGCAGCTTGTTATAAAATAGGAATGTTTATGGTTTTATTTAGAACCGCATTTACACTTGGCATAGAACCTTTTTTCTTCAGTCACGCAAGTAATGAAAACGCACAACAAACCTATGCAACAATAACCAAATATTTTGTTGTTTTTGGCTCATTCATTTGCTTTTTTGTCATTGCATTTATCGATATTTTAAAATATCCGTTGGTACCACAATCTATTTATTGGGATGCAATAAAAGTGGTACCACTTATTGTACTAGCCAACTTTTTTCTAGGCATTTACACCAATTTATCCGTTTGGTACAAACTCATCGATAAAACCAAAATTGGCGCTTACATTTCCATTATTGGCGCCATCGTCACACTAGTTTTAAACTATATACTCATTCCAAAAATCAGTTATTACGGTTCAGCAATCGCAACAATCGCAGCCTACGGAACAATGATGATCATTTCCTATAAATTAGGACAAAAAAAATATCCAATACCTTACGACATCAATAAAATCCTAACATATTTAGTCGTAACCATCACATTTTCAGCAATTTCCTTCTACATACCGTATGTTAGAGAAAGCTATCCAATTAAAATTTTACTATCAGCAATGTTTCTATATTTTATTTATTACAACGAAAAAACAATGCTTTTACAAATCTTCAATCGTAAAAAATTAAGAAGCTAATCGCGCTGTACATTCCACTTTTATGGTTTAAAATTGGTTTTTTCTAGTTAAAAAAAGAGCTTCCGTTGGTCGCTTTTTTTCAACAAGAAAAATCACAATTTTAAACCATAAAGAGTTCCATTTCCATCACGGCTAACAAGCATCTTTCAATTGCAACATCAATTTCAAAAATCAATTTCAAAAAATCTGAAATCAATCCCGATAGCTATCGGGACGTTAATCATCAATCATCAATCAATCTAAAAAATCCAATCACAATAAAAACTTCGTGCCTTAGTGTCTTAGTGGCAAAAAAAATTCCCAAAAAGAAAACAAATTAATATCTTTGAA
>JAYVKR010000203.1:0-2861 GCA_043768185.1 Flavobacterium sp. | reverse complement strand
ATTGCCAGATCCAAATGTAAAATTAAAATTAGTAAAATTGGTAGTTTCTACGTTTCCAGAATCTTCATAAAATGTTACGCGCCAGTTTCCAGTATTTACAGAATTTATAACTGGTGTTGGATCTTGTGATGTGCTTGATGGAGTATCGTCATCGCTACAAGTTGAGGCAATATTTAGCATAAATACTAAAAATAAAGCTGGAATTAAAACTAGTTTTTTCATAATTGTTGTGTTTAAAGTTAAAATTGATTTGAATTAATTTTTTGTAAAAGTTAAATAATCTGTACCGCCATTTCCGCCACTAATGTTTTTTAGTACAATTGTTGTGTTTGTAAATTCTAGTATGCGCCAATCTTCTTCAATTTCATCTAGGACTAATCCATCAAATGATAGTAAAAATTTATTTTCGCCGCTATCTATATAAGTAGACCAAGTTCCGTTTATTGAAGTTGCATTTTTAACGGCAGTAACAGTTCCGTTTACATTGTAAGTAAAGTTGTAACCTGCATAAGTTAAAGTTTGATCACCATCATCATAAGAATAAGTAATTCTCCAATTTCCTGTTGTTAAAACACTTGTAAATGTTGGATTATTTCCACTTCCACCACCAGATGAATTATCATCGCAATCGTCTATACTATTTTCTATAAAATCTTGTAGTTGAGTATTATCATTTATTACTACACTTTGACCATTAGAATTGGTAACTGAAATAGGATAATTAATTGTTGCAATTACACCAGTCGAAAGTCCTGTAGCAATAAATGCAAAAAGTTGAATGTTGTTTTGTATCGTTACTGTTGATGCTTGCTGTGTTGAAGTATTATAAACATTTATAGTTATTGGGTAATTTACAGCAATACAATCTATTTCATCAAAGCCATCATCGTCATCGCAATCATCAAGAACATCATCAAGTTGATTCGAATTAGCAATTACTTGCGTGCCAAAATTTTGAAAATTAATTGTTATTGGATACACAAAGTTCACAATATCATCATCATTGGAAAAAGCATTTATTGCATCTTGAACCGTTTGATATTGTGCAGCAGTTGTAACAGTAATTTGTTGCGAATTTACAATTACTGTTACAGGTAATTGAACACTAAAACAACTAGAATTATCTAAAACATTATCTTTAGATGTAGGATTTTGTGATACTCTAGAAATTAAAGTTGTTAATGTCGAGTTAGAAGAAATTACATTATTAGGAACTGTTTCATCAACAATTTCTACATCTTCTTTTTGGCAATTTGTAAAAACTAAAGCTATACAAATTAGTAGTAGGTATTTTATTGTTTTCATAATTATAAATAGATATGGTTTGATAGTAAAACAATATAACTTAACTTTACCCTACTTTAATAATTCATTTTTTTAATTATTTAAAAAAAATACCTTTCATACAGTATGGAAAACTCTTTAAATACAGGAATTTGTAAAGAAACTGTTTTTTCTAATTTTTTTAAAAATCACGTAAAATCATTACGAAATTATCTTATTTATAAATTTGGAAATGAACAACAAGCAGAAGATATAACACAAGAATCTTTTATAAAATTGTGGCAAAACTGTGCAGAAGTTTCAGTTGAAAAAGCTAAATCCTATTTATATACTATTGCAAATAATGCATCATTAAATGTTATTGCGCACCAAAAAGTTGTTTTAAATTATAAAAAAAATAATTCTTTAAGTGACTATAATAACGAAAGTCCCGAATTTATATTAGAAGAAAAACAATTTAAAGATAAACTACTTACTGCAATTGAAAATTTAAACGAAACGCAACGAACTGCTTTTTTAATGCATAGAATTGATGGTAAAAAATATTCTGAAATTGCAGAAGAGTTAAACATTAGTGTAAAAGCTGTTGAAAAACGAATGCATATTGCTTTAACAGAACTTAGAAAAGAATTTAAAAACTTTAAGTAGGGTAAACTATACTTAAACTGTTTTAATGAAGTAATACTAAAATTATGGAAGAGAATTACTTATTGGCCAAATGGTTAAATGATGAAATTACCGATGCTGAATTAAAAGAATTTAAGCTAAATGATGACTATCATTTATATGAAAAAATAAAGAACTATTCTGCTTCGTTAGAAACATCAAGTTTTAATGAAAATGAACTACTTTCACCCATTTTATCATCTAAAAAATCTACTACTAAAGTTATTCCTTTCTACAACAATTGGTTTGTAAAAATTGCTGCAATACTTGTTCTAGCATTTGGATTATTATTTACTTTTAATACCTTTTCAAAGGAAGAATTTATTGCAAAAAATGGAGAAAAAAACAACTTTTTGCTACCAGATAACTCTCAGGTTTTTTTAAATTCTGGATCGCAAATAGAATATAAAAATTGGAATTGGAAAGATAATAGAACTTTAAGTTTAACTGGCGAGGCGTATTTTAAAGTTGCCAAAGGCAAAAAATTTGAAGTAAAAACTTCATTAGGCAAAGTTACTGTTCTTGGCACGCAATTTAATGTAAAAGCAAGAAAAAACAGGTTTGACATTAGTTGTTTTGAAGGAAAAGTAAAAGTAAACTACAACAATAAAGAAATTATTTTAACTAAAGGTAAAACAGTTTCATTTGAAAACAATAACAAGATTATTGATAAAAATATTACAAACACAAATCCGTTTTGGCAAAATAATGAAATGGCATTTCAATATGATAAAATTGATACTATTGTAGAAGAAATACAACGAAATTATGCAGTTACAATTGACTTTTCTAAAATAAAATCTGACCAATTATTTACAGGAAAAATTCCAATGAACGATATAAATGTTGCTTTAAAAATAATTGCCTCAAGCTATCATTTACAATTTAAAAAAGTAAGTAATTCTAATTAT
>JAYVKR010000202.1:0-3314 GCA_043768185.1 Flavobacterium sp. | reverse complement strand
AGTAATTAATATAAAATAGTAAATATAACGTATTGAATTTATGGCTTCTAATTCTTCTAAATTTACAACATTATCATGATTAGAATCTCCAAATTTTACTGAAGTTGAAGTTAAATGATAAGCAACATACATAACCAAAAAAACTATAGAACAAGCAATTGCACTTGTCATAAATTTTTTATGTAATTCTTTTTTCTTGTTTAAAATTGATATTAATCCTGCAATTAATAAAACGGCAGTTAATGCATTTATTGAAGCGTAAATTGGAGGTAAAAACGATAATGGTTCTACTATAATCCCAAAATCTTTTAGTTTAAAACTAAACAATAGTGCCACAACTATTGGAATTAAAATTGAAACAATAATTATAGGTAAATTTAATTTTTTTTCTAGTGTTGAACTTTCCATTTTATTCTTCTAATAATTTTTTAATGTCTTCTTTTATTGCGTCTACTCCACTTTTAACTAATCCATCATAATATAAAATTGGATTGTTATTTTTGTCTTTTCTACATCTAATATTGCCTTTTTTGTCTATTAAAGCAAACATTCCTGAGTGTTCAAATCCGCCATTTGCTTTAGCATTTTCTCCTACTCCAAGATAAAAACCATTGTTAGCAATACTATAAATATACTCTTTTTCGCCAGTTAAAAAATTCCAATTAACAGAGGTTACACCTAAATCTTGTGCATGTTTTTTTAAAACTTCTGGAGTATCATTCGCAGGATTTATTGTTATTGATGCAATTGCAAAATCTTTATCTTTTAAAAATTCTTTTTCAATTAGCATCATATTTTTGTTCATTATAGGACAAATTGATGGACAAGTAGAAAAGAAAAATTCTAAAACATAAACTTTTCCTGCGTAGTCTTGATTGGTAATTTTTTTATTGTTTTGATTGGTCAATTCAAATTTTGGAGCTTGTCGAATAATTTGTAAAGTAGTATCAATTTTTCTATTGTTTCCTTCACTCATTCGGTCATTTTTTACAACCGTTCCGTCTTTTATTCTATTTACAATTCTAGGCACAAAAATAATCCCAAAAACTAAAATAATTAAAGATATTCCTATATAAGATTTGTTTTTCATACTATTACTTAAATTTTTCTAGTAGCATTTTTATTCTTTTTTAAAGCTAATCTGTATTCTGCCAAAATCACTTTAACATCATCTGTCATTTCATTATGCAACTCAGAAACCAAAGTAGTATTGTAACCTTCTCTATATTCTACATCACCTTTTACGCTTTTGCCTTTTCTTCCTCTAAGATTTAATTTTTTATCAATTATAAAAACATTTTGAGTTCCAAAATCGGCATCTAATGTAGATTCTAATTTTAAATTATTATAAAAATTAGTTATTTCTGTAGCAGAAGCAAAAACAAATTTCCATCCAGCTATTGATCCAAGTTTTTTTAAATCTAACATCATTTTTTCTGTTTCTTCTTTGGCTTCTTCCGGAACAATCATTACAATTTGAAAATCTTTAAATTCTTCATTTTTTTTATAAATTTTTTCATAAAGATTAAAGAAATTTCCTTTTCTTGCCAGTACATTTTTTCCTGGAAATCCAACAATAGAAATTTTATTTTGTAATAAAACTGGTTTATTATCTACAGATTTAAAAGAAGTAATATCTAAAACTGATTTTGTTATTATTGGTAATTTTCCAAAACTATTAATACCAGATGCAAAGAAAAGATAGGCAACTAACGGTAGAATAAATAAGACAAAAAGAACGATGTTTTTTTTCATTGGAACTATGAAATTTAGATAGTACAAAAATAAAAAAAGGCATCCAATGGACACCTTTTTATTGAATTAATATTTTGTTAAAAATTCCATTTTATTGTAGAATTTTTAAAAACCCCAAATATATAATTTCCTTCAGTTAAGAGGATAAATATTAGATATAGAATCAAGAAAATTGCAGTTGCAACAACCATCCATCGCAAGGCAACAACTTCGCCTTCCATGTGCATAAAAGCCCAAACAATGTAGTATGCTTTAAAAACAGTAAGAATTATAAAAATCCAGTTAAGTAAGTTCATACCTAAAAAATCGGTCATAAAAAGTGCTTTTGGCTTGTATATACCCAAAGCAACTTCTACAATTGTTACTACAGAAAGTAATCCAAAAACAAACCAAATTCTCTTTAAATTAGAAACGTGTTCGTGTGACATAATATATATTTCTAAAAAATTAAACTAAATAGAAGAATGTAAATACAAATACCCAAACTAAATCGACAAAGTGCCAATACAATCCTACTTTTTCTACCATTTCATAACTTCCTCTTTTTTGATATGTTCCTAAAAGAATGTTTATAAAAATAATGATATTGATAATTACACCTGAAAATACGTGAAAACCGTGAAAACCTGTAATAAAGAAAAAGAAATCGGCAAACAATTTACTTCCATATTCATTACGTTGTAAATTTGCTCCTTCTACAACTTGAGTTGCTTGTGCTAATCTTTTTTCAGATTCTGCTCTAGATAAAACAAATTTATGTTTGGCAGAATTTAATCTAGCATCTTCATTTAAACCTTCGGCTGTAACAATTGTGCCTGAACCATTTATAACTTCTGTACGTATTAATAAATCTGGCCTAGCTTTAAAACCAGCTTGCACTTCGGCAACAGAATAAGTTGGTAATGAACCTTCGCTCATAAACCATCTTCCTTTTCCTGGCGTAAGTTGTTCTCTTTCTTCTGGTAAAGTAATTGCAAACTTTTCTAATGAAACACGTTCTCCTTTTGCATCAACAAATTGAAGAATACTTCCGCCTTTAGTTTCAATTGCACCATGTTCACCTTTAATAAAATTTTTCCATTCCCAAGCTTGAGAACCAACAAAAATTAAACCTCCAATAATTGTTAAAAACATATAGAAAGCTACTTTACCTTGTTTCATTTGATGTCCAGCATCAACAGCCAAAACCATTGTTACCGATGAAAATATCAAAATAAAAGTCATTAAAGCTACGTAGTACATTGGCGCAGTAATTCCATGCATAAACGGAAAGTGGGTAAACACTTCGTCTGCCAAAGGCCAAGTTTCTATAAATTTAAATCTAGAAAAACCGTAAGCTGCTAGAAATCCTGAAAAGGTTAATGCATCTGAAACGATGAAAAACCACATCATTAATTTTCCGTAACTTGCTCCTAATGGCTCATTTCCGCCATCCCAAGTTTTTCCTACAGTATGTGCAGTTGTAACTGTCGATCCCATAAAAAGTAATAGTTAAAAAGTTCCCAAATTTACGTTTTTTTCTTATTTAAAGAAATATAAAAACAAAAATAAATAAATCC
>JAYVKR010000201.1:0-2058 GCA_043768185.1 Flavobacterium sp. | reverse complement strand
TGCAGAAGCAGGAATAAACAATCGAACCACAGTAGATTTAGAAGAATTTGCAGATGAAAATGTAGCAAAATCATTTCTAGGTAAAAAAGTTGGCGATGCCATAGTTTTACAAACCAAAGGATTGTTTACAGACGCACACAAATTAATGGATTACCTTAGTGTTCCTCACGATAATGTGCACGATTTAGACGTAGAAGTAACCTTCACAATAGACGAAGTTGTGGCACACGAACCAGCAACATTAAACCAAGAATTGTTTGATAAACTTTTTGGCGCAGGAACAATTTCATCATTAGAAGAAATGAAAGCCAAAATAAAAGAAGATGCCGAAAAACAATTTGCACTTCAAGCACATCAAAAATTAATGGCCGACGTTCAAGATACATTAATAGAAAATCATAAATTTGATTTACCAAAAGAATTTCTTGTAAAATGGTTGCAAACAGTTGGCGATAAAAAATTATCTCCAGCCGAAGCAGAAGTAGAATACAATCGCTCAGAAAAAGGATTGCGTTTTCAATTAATAGAAGGAAAAGCACTAGCACAAAGTAACATACAAGTAAATTTCGAAGATTTAAAATCGTTTACAGCAGCATCAATTCGTCAACAAATGTTACAATATGGGCAAGCCAACCCAACAGATGCCGAGGTAGAATCAATCGTAGCAAGAGTTTTGTCTAATCAAGACGAAGTAAAAAGAATGTCAGAGCAAGTTGTAGCCGACAAAATGTTGAAATTATTTGTAGAAAAAGCAAATCCATCAACTAAAGAAGTTACCTACGAGCAATTTGTAGCAGCAATGTACAACGAATAAATTATAAAATAATTAGTATATTTGAGCGTCAATAATGTTTATTTTTGACGCTCAATTTATTTTGTAACATCGAGCGCAGTCGAGATGTTTTTTATAATAATATTTTTTAAGAAGCCAATCCAGCTATACGTTTCAAGTTGTTGCCGTTTCAAACCATTTTTGTACGTTTTAAAAAGAGCTTCCGTTGGTCGCTTTTTTAAAACAACAAAAATTGGTCTTCAACAACAACAAGCTTTTCACTTTTATCAGGGCTAAGACATCAGTTATATTTGCAACTTTAGGTTATGAAAGATTTAGTATTTTTTTTAAAAGACGAAAAAAGCACCAAGCGAAAAGGAGGTTTGTATCATAAAACACAAATAAATTTAGCATACAATTCCAATCGTATTGAAGGAAGCTTACTTACAGAAGAGCAAACAAGATATATTTTTGAAACTAGAACCATAGGATTTAAAGAACAAGAAGCAGTATCTGTAGATGATATTATAGAAACATCAAATCATTTTATAGCTTTCGATTACATAATAGATGTAGTTGAGCAACAAGTATCTAATGATATAATAAAAAAAATTCATCAAATTCTAAAAACAGGAACATCAGACGCAACAAAACAATGGTTTAATGTTGGCGATTGGAAACAACTTCCAAATGAAGTAGGAGGATTAAAAACTACGCTACCAGAAAATGTAGAATTAGAAATGAATAAACTCAACCAATGGTATAATTCTATTGAAACAATCAAATTTGAAAATATAGTTGCCTATCATTATCATTTTGAAAAAATTCATCCATTTCAAGATGGAAACGGCAGAGTAGGAAGATTGATGTTGTTTAAAGAATGTTTAAAAAATAAAGTTACACCTTTTATAATAGATAATGAACACAAACAATTTTATTATAGAGGATTACAAGAATTTGAAAAAACTAAAGAATATTTAATAGAAACTTGCCTTTCAGCTCAAGACGAGTATCAAACTTGGGTAGACTATTTTTATGGTAAAGTTTAAACAATAATTTTAAAATTAAACAAACTATAACACTTTTACTGTAAGACAGTTTGTCATATAAAATAAAAGGTACGAACTTTGTATTACATAAACAACAATTTAGAACTCAATATTTTAAATTTATAAACTCATAAACTTTTTAAAATGAACTACGGAAAAGAATTTAAAAAATTTGCAACCAAACATCAAGGTGTAAATGCAATGTATTATGACAAAATAGTTGGCGCAATGACACCA
>JAYVKR010000200.1:0-4666 GCA_043768185.1 Flavobacterium sp. | reverse complement strand
GAATCTGAAATAAAATCTTGGCCTGCTATAGAAGCTTTAAAAACGCCTGTTTGTACTTCTTCACCAGGAATTATTGGACCAGGATTACCTGTTCCAGGAGTAGTTAATTGAGCAACCAATGCTGGATCTAAAGATTCATTATCACAAGAAATGAATGAAAATGATAGTAGTAAAAATAGAAAAAGAGTAGAAAATTTAAGGTTTTTCATTTTTGGTAAATTTTTATCAAATATAATTATTTTTTATAAACTAAAATTTATTTTTTGATACTCTGGTTAATAACAGCAATCCTACTATAAAAAATACTGCTAAAAATACTATTGCGAATCTTGGGCTTCCTGTAATTTGGTCTATAATTCCGTAAACGCTCATTCCTATTACAATTCCTATTTTTTCTGAAACATCATAAAAGCTAAAAAAAGAGGTTGTGTCTTTAGTTTTTGGAAGTAATTTAGAATAAGTTGAGCGTGATAAAGATTGAATTCCGCCCATTACTAATCCAATTAAAGTTGCCATAACATAGAAATGTATAGGTAAAGTGATAAAATAGGCAAACAAACATAAAATTGTCCAAAATAAATTTATTGCAATAAGAGTTTTAATGTTTCCAAATTTGGCCGAAGCTCTTGATGTTAAAAATGCTCCAAGAATAGCAACTAATTGTATTAACAAAATACAAATTATTAATCCTGTTGTACTTTCTTCTTCGCTTGACCAATTAATTTCTTGTGCTGCAAAATATGTTGCAATTAACATAACGGTTTGAACTGCCATACTGTACACAAAAAAACTACTTAAATATCTTTTTAAATCTTGATTTTGTTTTAAAATTTCCCATACTTTTTTTAATTCTTTAAAACCATTAAAAAATATTGTTTTAGAAATTTTTTCAGAATTTTTATTTCCAGATGGCAAATAGTTATATGAATATTGGCTGAAAGCTATCCACCAAATTCCAACCATTACAAATGAATATTTCATCATTTCTATTTTAGTTCCGTCTTTGGCAGTCATTATCAATGCTAAAGTTATTATTAATAAAATTACGCTTCCTATATAACCTAACGAATAACCTTTGGCGCTAATTTTATCTTGTTGTTCTGGAAAAGCGATATCTGGAAGATAGGAATTATAAAACACCAAACTTCCCCAATATCCTATTAATGCTAAGAAATAAAATAGTAATCCGATGTAAATGTGTTCTAATGAAAACCAATATAATCCCATACAAGAAAATGCTCCGAAGTAACAAAAGAATCGCATAAATGATTTTTTATTTCCAACATAATCGGCAATTCCAGATAATAATGGTGAAATAAATGCTACAACTAAAAAGGCAAAAGCAGTTACAAAACTTATTAATGCTGAACTTTTTATTGTAGTTCCAAAAACAGGTATGTATTCTTGACCTTTTTCAAATAAAGAACTGTAAAAAATTGGAAAAACTGCTGTAGTAATTACCAAAGTATATACTGAGTTTGCCCAATCGTAAAATGCCCAAGCGTTTAATAATTTTTTACTTCCTTTTTCTAGTTGTTGCATTGTTTTTATTTTAAAACCTTTAAATTTAGGTTCGTTATTAGTTTTACTTTGACTGTTTATTTACTTGTCTAGCAATGGCGCAATTTTTTTTTGAACCATTAAGATATTAAGATTCATTAAGTTTTTTTACTTATAATTTATTAACTTTTCGCGAATTTAATAAGTTTTGGATTCGTAAGCCCGAAACTTTCGATTATATTTAAAAATTAAAAGTACAAAACAAACTTTAAATTAAGCGAAAGCCACAATTGCGACAAAACGCTGTTATAAGCCGTTTTTCTTTCTTTCAAGTGAGTCATTAGTTCCTATGTAAAACTCATCTTTTATTGTTTGCGCTAAATCAGTTACTTCATAACCATATCTTGACCCAGTATTATAGTCCCCAATAATTTGGCTCATTGCCGACCATTCATAATAATCATTATCTTCTTTGGGCTTCTGTAAATACAATTTGTATGCGTCAACAATTTTAGTTGTCCCAAGAACTACACTTTCGTTGTCAGTCAATAATTTGTTAGTCTTTACTTGCATAACACCAAGTGTATGGGATTTCTTTGTAATTCTGAATTTTAAATTCTCAATTATTCTTACTAGTTTAGGTCTATTGAAGTCTTCATAAATGAGTATAGCATATGTTATTGATTCTAAAGCTTCATTCTGAGTAATTTCCTTAATCTTTTTTCCATATAAATTTTTGAAATAATTATGTCTTCTCTTCAAATAATTATGTTTGCGTTTCACAGTTCCGTCCTCGGATAGTCTAATGTTGTTTGTTAATTGGAAAACAAAAATTAGAATAATAATCCATAATTCATTTGCAACTGTTGTAAAGTCAGGTAGAATATTAGTCTTTACCTTTATTAATTTGTCATAAGTAAAATAGGAAATTACAACTATTGCTCCCCAATATAGAAATTGTCTATACCAGTTTAATAACAACCCACGATTTGTCAACAGGTTGAAAAGAAGTCGGAAAATTATGTAGTAGATATTAACAAGAAAAATATTCCAAACATATTTGTCGAGTCCGAAATAGTATAATAAGGTTGAGACAATGATAATATAAACTACCGGTGTCAAAACACGAATTAGAAAGTTTAATGCCGGAGCTTCCTCTGTCTTCACAAAAATTGATATTTCCATATATCCAATAGAATAGGAATGTTTCCCAATCCAATTGATTAGAAAAAATAGTCCGATGCCTAAAAGAATTTGAATTAAAACTATGTCCATATTCGTCTGTTATCTTAAAATTGCGTTAAATTCTTGAGTCTGTGTAAAATGGCTTTCAACTCTTAAAATAGACTCAAAGTCGTAAAGGTTTAATTTTGTTTGATTTGATTTTAACTTTCTCTAAAACCATTAACTTAAATGAGTCTTCATAAAGTGTTTAACTTTTACATTTTATTTTATTTTATTTTATTTATAATATTAGACCATTAATAGTTTTATAGAACTTCGACAAGCTCAGTCTGACAATAGTTTTCAATTTAAAATTCAATACTTAATCTAATTAAAACGTTTTTTAGTTTAATAGATTTATAAAGTAAACTAAAATTAAACTATTAAAAGATTTATATATTTTTAAATTTTAAATCTTAATACTAATTTTAAATAAAAAAAACCATCAGCGAAAACTGATGGTTCAAATATAAACTTTTTATTTTTATTTAAATGTCACTCCAAATTTTGCTGCTTCTGCTTTGGCTTCTGGAATTAATGCTGTAAGATTTGCAATTCTTGTTGCATCTGATGGATGCGTACTCATAAATTCTGGTGGTTTTTGTCCGTTGGATGCTGCAGACATTCTTTGCCAAAAAACTACTGATTGCTCTGGATCGTAACCTGCAATCGCCATTAGAATTAATCCAATTCTATCTGCTTCTGTTTCGTGCTTTCTACTAAAAGGTAGCATTCCTCCTATTTCTGTAGCTGCACCATAAGCTGTCATTGCCATTTGTTGCGTTTCGGCACTTTTTCCTCCAGTTGCAACTGCAACTCCAGCGCCACCAAGTTGTTGTAAAAGTCCAGCGCTCATTCTTTGTTGACCGTGATTTGCTAATGCGTGAGAAACTTCGTGTCCCATAACTGTTGCTAAACCTGCGTCGTCTTTTGTTACTGGTAAAATTCCTGTATAAACTACAATTTTTCCTCCTGGCATACACCAAGCATTTACTGCTTTGTCATCTACCAATTTATATTCCCAACGGTAATCGTTTAAATATCCGGCTTGACCGTTGGCGTTTAACCATCTTTCGGCAGCAACTTTTATTTTTGTACCAATAGTTTCTACTTTTCTAGCTTCTGCAGTTCCAGTAATAACTTTATTTTCTGATAAAAACTGATTGTATTGTTGAAAAGCTGATGGTAAAATTTCGCTATTAGAAACTAAAGCTAATGTTTTTTGTCCTGTAAACGGATTTTGAGAGCACGCAAGCAATAATCCTAATGCTGCTATACTTAAAATTTTAGTTCTATTTTTCATAAGTGTTTGTTTAATTTGTTAGTTTATTAATTTCTTTACTACTAATAATCTTTTTTTTTATCTCACAAAGACGCAAAGTAGAAAGTTTCAATTATTATTATTATTTTATAAAACTATTGTTTTAAATTTTATAAATCAAAATTAACAAATTAAAATGAGTTAGAATTGTATTTTAAAGTTTAAATCTTATATAATTCTGTACAATAAACTCTACAATTATGAACCAATTAAATGCAATTCTGTAAAATCCTTATCTACAATTAAAGAATTGTCTTTAAAATTCACTTCTGATAAACTTACAATTTCATTATCAATTTCTATCGTTTTTACTTTGAATGGTAAACCTTTAAAATTTATTTTTATAGTTTGATATTGTGTTTCAAAAGTTCCTTCTTTATGTTGTTGAATAATTAATTCTTTTTCCTTTCCTGTTAAGTTGAAGGTTTTATAACTGTATCTTCCTTTGTTATAGTCATATCCATCGTGAGCATCTTCATAAACAACTGATTTTTCTTTACCTAGTTTATAGTAAACATCAAGTGATAAATCTGGTGCTTCAATTTGACCAACATATTGCTGAATTGGATATTTTGGAATTATAGAACCTTCTTTTACAAAAATTGGAATTTGATCATAATC
>JAYVKR010000199.1:0-3288 GCA_043768185.1 Flavobacterium sp. | reverse complement strand
CCATGTTTCAGGATTGTTTGTCCACGTTATTAAATAATCATCTTTTAGAGTTGGTGGAAATTCTTCTAGATAATTTTTCATATCCAAACCTGCAGCATCATTCAAAATAATTCCTTTAATAATTGAATTGTCTTGTAAGTATTTTGAATTTGTACCAACCAAAGCAATTAAATGTCCACCAGCAGAATGTCCTGTTAAGAAAATTTCATTTGGATTTCCGTTATAATTTGTAATGTTTTCTTTTGTCCACTTTACAGCTTTAGCAACTTGTTGAGCCATTTCATCATAATTGGCGTTCGGACTCAAAGTGTAGCCTACAACAACCGTAGTAATTCCTTTTTTGGCAAAATTTCTACCAAAAAACCCATAGGTTTTTTTATCGCCAGAATTCCAATTTCCACCATGAACAAATACCAAAACTGGATTGTTTTTAAATTTAGAATTTCGAGGTTTAAAAACGTTTAATGTTGGATTTTTATCTAAAGATTTACTAGCCAAATAATCTATATTTTTATACTTTTTAGAAGCACAACTTGTGAAAAAAAGTATAGAAAAAAGGAAAAATAAAAGTGAAAATAAGCGCATAATTTTTTTACAAAGTAACTTGAAATCCTACTTCTAAAATTTATATAATCTTTGGTTTATGTTGTATAATTTATGTTTATGCTTATTTTTTTAATTAATTCCAAAAATTATTTAATAAAGTAAATTGCTCCGAATTATTTCCGTTATTTTCATATTTATATAAGTTATCCCAATAAATTTGTCCGCCAATTTTAACAAATATTTTATAATATCCTTTTGGAAGAGTTTCTATATTAATTCCAATATTACTGGTAGTTAATTCATTCAAAGAAATATTTGAACTAGAAACAATTGACGGTTCTGAATAAAGGTTTGAATTTAATAGACTGATAAAATTCACTTCTTGATGAATTTTTTCAGCGTTTGCTGAAACAATCCAAATATTTGTCATATTTTCTTGCGATACTATAGAAAACTGAGAGTTTGCAGGATTAGGGTATAAAATAAACTTGTTATTTACCAAAGTATTTGGATTTCCTAATTTTAAAGTAACATCATCAAAGTTTTGTCTACAATTGATACCTGTAACTAAATTTAAAGAAGTTGATTCCGTTATAGTATTAGATTGGTCATTATTATTACTGCAACTCAACAATAAAGCACAAAAGAATAAAAATAGTATTTTTTTCATATTAGTTAATTAAAAATTTTAAAATATTAATTGATTCAGAATTAATTATTTGATGAATATTTACGATACAATCTATTAATCCCAAATATACAAAAACCTAATCTAAACAAACAACAAAATAACCAAAGGAAAATAATTCCAGCCAAATCCAGCTTCCAACAGCGGCTTTTAAAGCTAAATTTTCTTTCTGGTATAATCAAAGTGCTTGTAATTGCTTTGGTAATTAAAGAAATTCCAAAAAATAGCACTTAAATAAATCCTCCATTAACTGTTAATTTTATTAACGTAACTATTTCATTTTATTCAAGTTAAATTTTAACTAAATTTTCCGATTATTTTTACCTATGCTTATTTAGAATAATTAAAAATTAACTTATGTTTATTTGGAATTAATACAAATAAGATAGTATATTTGCAAAAAAATAATTTTTTAATGAAAATAATTGCCAACATATTTCTATTATTTATTATATCTACTACAGTAAATGCTCAAGTTATTTCTGATAGTTTAATGAATAAATTAAAACTGCAAATTAAAAAAGAAGTTCTTGAAGAACTTAAACAAACAGACAAAGTTGAAGAAAAAACAAATTTAGTAACAGAAAATAAATTTTCACTTCATGGATATTCTGTAGTAAACTATTATAATTACGATTACGATACAGATCCTAATATTAAAAATAAAGTAGATGCAGAACGATTGAATATTTATCCTGAATATAAATTTAATGATTGGATCACTTTTAAATCTGAAATAGAATTTGAGCATGGTGGTACTGGTTCAAGCATAGGATTTGACAATCAACAAGAATTTGGAGAATTTGAACCAGAAATTGAAAAAGGTGGAAGTGTAAAATTAGAACAAATTCATGTAGACTTTGCAATTAGACCTTGGTTAAATATTAAAGCAGGTAGAATAAAATTATTATTTAATTTAGCACAATCGCTAGATGATCCTGACGAATATTTTACTACTAATCGTCAAGAAATGGAAAACGAATTAACTCCTCTTGGTTGGTACGAAATTGGAGTTTCATTTTATGGAAAACTATCCAATCGTTTTAATTATATTTTTTCTATTGTTAACGGTTTAGATTCTTCGGGATTCAATTCTAGAGGTTGGATAAGAGATGGTCACCAAGAACGTTTTGAAATGGCAACTGCAGAATCTCTTGCTACAATGTTTAGGTTGGATTATAAATTTGGAAAAAATAAAAATACTTTTGCTGGCTTTTCTGCCTACATTGGCGATAGTAGTGCCAATCGTCCTAAAAATGATTTAAAAGAATCGGCTTATGTAACCATGTTTGAAGGTCATTTTACTTACAATGAATTTCCTTTAAGAGTTTACTCTACAGCAATTTATGGAAATTTAGAAAATTCTAATATTGTATCTCTAAGAAATGCGGCTCTTTCTAATGATCTTGGTGTAAAACGAACTCCTGTTGGTAAAAATGCTGTAGGTTTTACTACAGAAATTGGATATGATGTTTTACATTTTTTTAATCCTAAAACTAAAAATTGTATTTATCCATTTATGAGATATGATTTTTATGATTCTATGTATGATGTTGAAGGTAGTGTAATAGACAATCCAAGATGGCAAAGAAGTGTTGTAACTGGTGGAATAAATTGGTATATAGCACAAGAAATAAATATTAAAGCACAATATTCTAACAGAAGATTGGGTTCTCAAAATTATAATTTATCTACACTACAATTTACAGGAAGTAAACAAGTAGAAAATACATTTTCATTAGGAATAGCATTTGAATTTTAATTAATAACATACTAAATATAAATATCATGAAAAATAAATTTTTTAAAATAATCGTTTTATTACTTGCAACTACTAGTTTTTTATCTTGTAGCGATAATAAAGTAGAAGAAGTAAATACTAATGCAGCCTTATATACTCAAGTTTTAACAAGTACATCTGTAAATGTTATAACTGAAACATATAAAAATATGAATGATAATGCAATCACTTTAGTTGCTGCTGTTACTAATTTTACTATTGGCGATGAAACTAAATTAACTGCTATCAAAAATGCTTGGATGGCAACTCGTGC
>JAYVKR010000198.1:0-12373 GCA_043768185.1 Flavobacterium sp. | reverse complement strand
TAAGGGATTCGAACCCTTGGTACAGTTTCCCATACGCATGTTTAGCAAACATGTCCTTTCGGCCACTCAGGCAACTCTCCAAGCTCAATGAACGTAAATGTTTTAAGCGGTTGCAAATGTAAGGTTTCAATATAATATTTACAACAATTTATATTCTTTTTTTTTATATAATAAATAGTACTAAATGAATAACTTAAAAATCAACAGAATAGAAAATAATAAAATTGTTTTGTTCAAATAATTATCAATAAAATAGATTCAAAAATGTATTTTCCGTAAAAAATAGTAAATTTGCATTCTAATAAAATGTTTTAACATTCAATTTCTAATATAAATATGAATACAAAAATTGTAATAGTATCAGCAGTAAGAACTCCGATAGGAAGTTTTATGGGTGCATTATCAACTGTTTCTGCTACTCAACTTGGAGCCACAGCAATTAAAGGCGCATTATCTAAAATTAATTTAGATGGTAATTTGGTTGATGAAGTTTTTATGGGAAATGTAGTTCAAGCTGGTGTTGGACAAGCGCCAGCAAGACAAGCCGCAATTTACGCTGGATTATCTAACGAAGTTGCTTGTACTACTGTAAACAAAGTTTGTGCTTCTGGAATGAAATCTATTATGTTAGCAACTCAAGCTATTCTTGCTGGAGATGCAGAAGTTGTTGTTGCAGGTGGAATGGAAAATATGAGTATGATTCCACATTATGTTACTATAAGAAACGGAGTAAAATTTGGACCTACAACTCTGGTTGATGGAATGCAAAAAGATGGTTTAGTTGATGCTTACGACAATAATGCAATGGGAGTTTGTGCTGATTTGTGTGCCACAGAATATAAAATATCAAGAGAAGAACAAGATGCTTATGCAATTCAATCGTATGAACGTTCTGCAAATGCATCAAATACTGGAAAATTTACTAATGAAATAGTTCCTGTAGCTGTTTCTCAGAGAAAAGGAGATGCAATTATGGTTGCTGTAGATGAAGAATTTACAAACGTTAAATTAGATAAAATTCCGACTTTAAATCCAGTATTTACAAAAGACGGAACTGTTACAGCAGCAAATGCATCAACAATAAATGATGGCGCAGCAGCTTTAATTTTAATGACCGAAGAGAAAGCAATTTCTTTAGGAATAAAACCTTTAGCATATATAAAAGGTTATGCTGATGCTGCGCAAGAGCCAAAATGGTTTACAACTTCTCCGGCAAAAGCATTGCCAAAGGCACTAAAAAAAGCTGGAATTTCGATTTCTGATGTTGATTTTTTCGAATTTAATGAAGCTTTTGCAGTTGTAGGTTTGGCAAATGCTAAAATATTAGGAATAGATAATGATAAAATAAATGTAAATGGCGGAGCAGTTTCGCTAGGTCATCCTCTTGGATGTTCTGGAACAAGAATTGTGGTAACTTTGATAAATGTTTTACAACAAAATAACGCTAAAATTGGTGCTGCAGCAATTTGTAATGGTGGTGGTGGTGCTTCTGCAATTGTAATTGAATTGGCATAATTAATTTATTAAAAAAATAAATTTAAAATTTTATAAACTTTATCCCTAACTATAGAATGTTTGCCATTTGTAATTTGTCAATAATACCTTTACGAATTGAACCTAGTGATAGAAGTGAAATTGTTTCACAAATATTATTTGGTGAGCATTTTGAAATAATAGAACAGAATAAAATTTGGACTAAAGTTAAATTACATTTCGATGAGTATGAAGGTTGGATCGATACCAAACAATATCAAATAATTTCAGAAGAGAATTATAATTTACTTTGTAAAGAAGCAATTGTATTAAATTCTGATTTGGTTGAATATGTATCTGATAAAAATAATGTATTAATTCCGATTACTCTTGGAGCATCATTATCATTTTTAAATAATAGCGATTTAAATACTGATAATTATGATTTTGAAGGATTAAAAATTAGTGGAATTAAAGATAAAAAAAATCTTATTGCAACTTCCTATTTATATTTAAACGCACCTTATCTTTGGGGTGGAAAAACTCCGTTTGGTATTGATTGTTCTGGATTTACACAAATGGTTTATAAATTAAATGGTTATAAATTACTCCGTGATGCATCGCAACAATCTACACAAGGCGAAGTTTTAAGTTTTATTGAAGAAAGTGAACCTGGAGATTTGGCATTTTTTGATAATGAAGAAGGCAAAATTATTCACGTTGGAATTATACTAGAAAACAATTTCATAATTCACGCTAGTGGAAAAGTTAGAATTGATAGATTAGACCATCTCGGAATTTATAATGCCGACCAAAATAGACATACTCACAGACTTAGAGTTATAAAAAAAATTATATAAAAAAAACGTTCTAAAAATTTAGAACGTTTTTTTTATATATGCGTGATTATTATTTTTTGTTTTTTAAAGCTTGATATTTATCTGTCATGTCTAAGAAATTATAAACAGACAATAAATTACTTTTTACAGTTTCATCTTCTGGTTTAATTTCATAAGCTTTTTCTAGTAATGGTAATGCACTTTTAAAAATTTTAGCTCTTTCAGCTTTTATAAAATCATACTTTTTTAACTCTTTATCAGATGTTCCTGTAATAGCATTCATATCTTTTACCAATTTTGCATCTGGTTGTAATTTTAAAGCAGATAAATTTAGATAAGCATTATAATAATTAGGATCTACAGCTATTGCTTTTAAATAATATTTTTCTGCATTTACAGCATCATCAGCATTGGTAGACATTACTCCAAGATTATAATTTAAATCAGCATCATTTGGATTTTTTTCTAAAGCACTTTCGATAGCTTTTTTATATGAAACCATATCTTTTAAAGTATAGTACAAATCTGCTTCTCCTAAAATTAAAGAAACATCATCTGGACTTGCTTTTCTTGCTTCTGAATAAACTGCCAAAGCTTCTTTGGTTTGACCTTTTTGAGTTAAAAGAAAAGCAAGATTTTTATAAATTTCTGGTTTTTTTGACTCTCCTTTTTCATCTCTTGGCGAAGAATGAGTCCCAATTTTTACATAATTATCTCTATCAATTTTATTAGTATAGTATTCTTCTTTTGTGGTAGCTTTGTTTACAGCAAAATATTGAGTTGCATCTCCAGAATAATTTAAATCTTTTAATTCTTGATAGTATTTTAAAGCTAAATCATCTTCTTTTCCGTTTACTGCAAAACTAGCTGCATAATATAAATTATCAGCATCCTTTTTATCCATTTTATATAATGAATATAAAACTTCTGCCGATTCTTTATATCTTTTAGATTTATATAAATAATCAGCATATCCTAGTATCATTGGTTTATAATTAACAATAGTTTCAATTATATCATCGGTATAAATTTTCTTACCAGACTTTTTTTCATATTCTAATGTTGTGTTTAAACCAATTTCTAAATCGGATACCATCTTAGGAGTCACAAATTTCATAGTTTGTAAGTTGGTAGCAGTTGGTCCAAGCAATAATATATCTAGAATTGGAGTCATTGATTTATAAAAATTAGCATAAACTTTATCTCCTTCTTCTAGACTTAAAGCTTCTAATTTTAATAAATTTGATTTATATTCTGCTATTTCGTTGGCAGTTGGGATTTCTTTTGCATAAATTTTCTTCAATGCTTTTAATTCCTCCTTTTGTGAGAAAGTAGCAACAGAAACTAATAATGTTCCAGCAATTAAAATTTGTTTTAATTTATTCATAATTATACGTTTAAATTTATTTATTTATTAAAAAACCAATTTTAAAAAGTTGAAATACGATCTAAAATTGGTTTGGTTTTTATTTATTCTTCGTCTTCTGAATCATCATCTTCAGATTCATCCTCTTCAACAACTTCGTCATCATCTTCATCGTCATCTTCTGCAACACCATCGTCTTCTAGAATTTCCAATACTGGTTTTACTCTTTCAATAACTGGTGCATCAATAACATTTCCATCTTCGTCAACAATAACTTCTTCAACATCATCTTTCATAACTTTAGTTACTGCTGCAATAGAATCGTTTCCTTTAATATTTATAAGTTTCACACCTTGCGTTGCTCTTCCCATTACTCTTAAATCTTCTACAGCCATTCTAATTGTTAATCCAGATTTGTTGATAATCATTAAATCATCAGCATCGGTAACCGAATTTATAGAAATTAATTTTCCTGTTTTCTCTGTGATATTTAATGTTTTAACACCTTTTCCACCACGATTTGTAATTCTATATTCGTCTAAGCTTGAACGTTTTCCGTAACCGTTTTCTGCAACAACCAAAATTTCACTGTTCATATCGTTTACAGAAACCATACCAATTACTTCATCTGTTGCATCTTTTAACACAATTCCTCGAACTCCAGAAGCTGTTCTTCCCATTGGACGTGTTTTAGTTTCTTCAAATCGAACTAATTTACCTGATTTGACAGCCAAAATTATCTGACTTGTTCCGTTAGTTAATTCGGCCGCCAATAATTCGTCACCTTCTTTAATTGTAATTGCAGCAACACCATTAATTCTTGGTTTAGCATATTTCTCTAAAGAAGTTTTCTTAACCTGACCTTTTTTGGTAACCATAATAAGGTTATGGCTGTTGGTATATTCTTTATCTTTTAAATCTTGTGTACAAATAAATGCTTTTACTTTATCGTCTGGCTCAATATTTATAAGATTTTGCAACGCTCTTCCTTTAGCAGTTTTACTTCCTTCTGGAATTTCATAAACTCGCATCCAAAAACATTTTCCTTTTTGAGTAAAGAACATCATATACTGATGATTAGTAGCAACATACATGTGCTCTAAGAAATCTTGATCTCTTGTACCAGCACTTTTTTGTCCAACTCCACCTCTATTTTGAGTTTTATATTCTGTTAAGTTTGTACGTTTTATATAACCAGCATGCGAAATTGTAATTACTACATTTTCATCGGCAATTAAATCTTCAATACTTACATCACCTCCAGAATATTCAATTACAGAACGACGTTCATCGCCATATTTCTCTCTAATTTCTATAAGCTCTTCTTTTATTAAAGCAGTTCTCAAATCAACATTAGCCAATAATTCTTTTAAATGATTGATTAATTTCATGATTTCTTCATATTCTGCACGAAGTTTATCTTGCTCTAAACCTGTAAGCTGACGCAAACGCATTTCTACAATGGCACGAGCTTGAATTTCAGATAAATTAAAACGTTCAATTAATTTTCCTCTAGCTTCTTCTCCATCTTTAGACGAACGGATGAGTGCAATTACTTCATCAATATTGTCTGATGCAATAATTAAACCTTCTAATATGTGTGCTCTTTCTTCGGCTTTTCTTAATTCGAATTGTGTTCTTCTAACAACAACATCATGTCTATGTTCCACAAAATAGTGAATCATATCTTTCACATTCAACATTTGTGGTCTTCCTTTTACTAATGCAATATTATTTACACTAAAAGAAGATTGTAATTGTGTGAATTTATATAAGGTATTCAAAACCACGTTTGGAACTGCATCACGTTTTAATTCGTAAACAATTCGCATTCCGTTTCTATCCGACTCATCTCGAATATTAGAAATTCCTTCTATTTTTTTATCATTAATTAAATCGGCAGTTTTTTTAATCATTTCTGCCTTGTTCACTTGATACGGAATTTCAGAAACAATAATTACATCTTTACCGTTTGCTTCTTCAAATCCAACTTTGGCACGCATTACAATTCGTCCACGACCTGTTTTAAATGCTTCACGAACACCTTCATAACCATAAATTATTCCACCAGTTGGAAAATCTGGTGCTTTTATGTAGTTCATAATCTCATCAATCTCAATTTCTGGATTGTCAAGATAAGCTAATGTTCCGTTAATAACTTCTGTTAAATTGTGTGGTGGCATATTGGTTGCCATACCAACTGCAATTCCTGTCGCTCCATTTATTAATAAAGTTGGAACTCTAGTTGGCATTACTTTTGGTTCGTATAATGTATCGTCAAAGTTTAACTGAAAATCTACAGTTTCTTTTTCGATATCTGCCATAATTTCTTCCGAAATCTTTTTCATTCTGGCTTCGGTATATCGCATTGCAGCTGGACTATCACCATCTACAGAACCAAAGTTACCTTGACCATCAACTAAAAGGTAGCGCATACTCCACTCTTGAGCCATACGAACCATTGCATCATACACAGATGTGTCACCATGTGGATGATACTTTCCTAAAACTTCTCCAACAATTCTTGCTGATTTTTTATGGGCTTTGTTAGAAAAAACTCCTAAATCATACATTCCATACAAAACTCTTCTATGCACTGGTTTTAAACCGTCACGCACATCTGGCAATGCTCTTGAAACAATTACAGACATTGAATAATCAATGTAAGCTGATTTCATTTCATCTTCAATGTTAATAGGAATTAACTTTTCTCCGTCAGACATAATATTATAATTTTAAAATAATTTAATTTTTAATTGTAACGCGCAAGATACACTTTTTAACTATTTTTAAAAGTAATTTTAACATCTTATTTCAATGATTTATTAACAAATTTCACCTTAAAAATGGTTAATAAATATACTGACAAACTACTATAATATATAACTATTTTTTCGTCAATTAGCTGACAGTACTTTTACACGGAACGATTTTTGTAATTCTACTAGTAATTCACTAAATTTACATCAATAATACATATAATATGGATGATAATTTTTCACCAAGAGTAAAAGACGTTATTACTTATAGCAAAGAAGAAGCATTGCGTTTGGGTCATGATTTTATTGGCACAGAGCATCTTATGCTTGGAATTCTTCGTGATGGTAATGGCAAAGCAATATCAATATTAAACAGTTTATCAATAGATTTAGATCATTTGAGACGTAAAGTAGAAGTCTTAAGTCCACCAAATCCCAACATTGAAACCAGTATTGATAAAAAGAATTTACATTTAACACGTCAAGCAGAAAGAGCATTGAAAACTACTTTTCTTGAAGCTAAAGTATTTCAAAGCACTTCAATTAGCACAGCACATTTACTGCTTTGCATATTGAGAAACGAAAACGATCCAACAACCAAACTACTTAATAAACTTAAAATTGATTATGAAGTAGCCAAAGAACACTATTTAGATATGACACCAAGAGACGAAGAATTTTTAGAAAATTTACCACGAAACGAATCTTTTAATGAAGATTCAGGACAAGATGACAGTTTAAAAGGTGATAATTTTAATACACCTGCCAATAAATCTAATAAAAAATCTAAAACACCTGTTTTAGATAATTTTGGTCGCGATTTAACAGAAATGGCCGAAGAAGGAAAGTTAGATCCTGTTGTTGGACGTGAAAAAGAAATAGAAAGAGTTTCACAAATTTTAAGCCGTAGAAAAAAGAATAATCCACTATTAATTGGCGAACCTGGAGTAGGAAAATCTGCTATTGCAGAAGGTTTAGCATTGCGAATTATTCAAAAGAAAGTATCAAGAATATTATTTGGTAAACGAGTTGTTACTTTAGATTTAGCCAGTTTAGTTGCTGGTACAAAATACAGAGGACAATTTGAAGAACGAATGAAAGCAGTAATGAATGAGCTAGAAAAGAATGATGATATTATACTTTTTATAGATGAAATTCATACCATAGTTGGCGCTGGTGGAGCAACAGGTTCACTTGATGCTTCAAATATGTTTAAACCAGCTTTGGCTCGTGGAGAAATTCAATGTATTGGAGCAACAACACTTGACGAATACAGACAATATATAGAGAAAGATGGCGCATTGGAAAGACGCTTTCAAAAGGTTATCGTAGAACCAACTTCGGTTGATGAAACAATTATTATTTTAAATAATATTAAAAATAAATATGAAGACCATCACAATGTAGTATATTCTCAAGAAGCCATTGAAGCTTGTGTAAAATTGACCGACAGATATATGTCTGAACGTTTTTTACCAGACAAAGCTATTGATGCATTAGACGAAGCTGGTTCAAGAGTTCACATAACTAATATTGAAGTTCCTAAACAAATTCTAGATTTAGAAAATCAACTAGAAGAAGTTCGTGAACTTAAAAATTCTGTTGTCAAAAGACAGAAATATGAAGAAGCTGCAAAACTTAGAGATGATGAAAAGAAACTAGAAAAAGAACTTGCAATTGCACAAGAACAATGGGAAGAAGATTCTAAAAATAATAGAATAGAAGTTACAGAAGATAATGTAGCGGATGTAGTTTCTATGATGACTGGAATTCCTGTAAATAGAATTGCTCAAACTGAAAGTAATAAGTTAGCTAACTTGCCTGAACTACTTCAAAAAAAGGTAGTTGGACAAAACGAAGCTGTTCTAAAAATTGCTCGTTCAATTCAACGTAATCGTGCCGGATTAAAAGATCCAAATCGTCCTATTGGCTCGTTTATATTTCTTGGTCAAACTGGAGTTGGAAAAACACAATTGGCGAAAGTTTTGGCCAAAGAATTATTCGATTCTGAAGACGCGTTAATTCGTATTGACATGAGTGAATACATGGAAAAATTTGCAATTTCTAGATTAATTGGTGCGCCTCCAGGATATGTTGGTTATGAAGAAGGTGGACAATTAACAGAAAAAGTTAGAAGAAAACCCTATTGTGTAGTACTTCTTGACGAAATCGAAAAAGCGCATCCAGATGTTTTCAATATGATGTTACAAGTTCTTGATGATGGTTATTTGACTGATAGTTTAGGACGAAAAATCGATTTTAAGAATACGATTATCATAATGACTTCCAATGTTGGTGCGCGTCAATTAAAAGATTTTGGACAAGGAGTTGGATTTGGAACAGCAGCAAGAGTTGCGAATGCAGATGATAATTCTAAAGGAATTATTGAAAATGCTTTAAAGAAAACTTTTGCACCAGAATTCTTAAATAGAATTGATGATGTTATTGTTTTCAATGCTTTAGAAAAAGAAGATATTGATGTAATTATAGAAATTGAGTTGAAAAAATTATATTCTAGAGTTAAAGAATTAGGATACAATTTAGATTTATCTGATAAAGCAAAAGCATTTATTGCAGAAAAAGGATTTGACAGACAATTTGGCGCAAGACCATTAAAAAGAGCTATTCAAAAATATGTTGAAGACGCTTTAGCAGAAGAAATTATTACTTCTAAAATAGCATCTGGAGACGAAATATTTATGGATATTGAAGAAGGTTCGCAAGAATTGACTGTTAAAGTTCAAAAAGCTGGAGAACCTACTAGTTAATTTAATTTAAAAATTAAGATCTTGGAAATTACTTTAAAAAAAGTTCAGAAAAAACATTTACCATTATTAAAAGAATTAGCTAAATCTCTTCATATTGAGATTGAAGAAGAAAATGTTAGTCCTTATAATAAGGAATTTGTAGCAAAAGTTTTACGTGCAGAAAAAGAAATTCAGGAAGGAAAAGGTATTTCTATTCCATTAGAAGACTTATGGAAATAATTTATTCTCAAGAAGCTAAAAAGGATTTAGAATATTGGAAAAAATCTGGAAATAAAGCTATTCAAAAAAGAATTTCACTTTTGATTAGTGCAATAATAGAAAATCCGTATTTAGGTATTGGAAAACCCGAATTATTAAAATATGATTTATCTGGTAAATGGTCAAGAAGAATAAATAATGAACATCGTATTACCTATAGAGTTACAAATAATAATGAAATAGAAATATTAACTATTTTTACTTTAAAAGGACATTACAAATAAAAAAATCAACAGTAAAGCCACGAAATACCTGAATTACACAATATAATTAGTGAAAATTCTCGTACTTCGTGGCTTAAAATTTTATAAAATGCCAGAAAACAAAATAATATTAGGTTCAGAAGAATGGTGTTCGTTTCCAGAAATTGGAATTCCTGCGATTAAAGCTCGTGTAGATTCAGGCGCAAAAACTTCTGCACTGCACGCTATAAACATTGCACCATTTGTTAAAGATGAAATTAATTGGGTAAAATTTGATATTAATCCAATTCAGAATAATCTTAAAACTGTAATTCATTGCGAAGCGTTATTAATAGACAAACGAATTGTAAAAAGTTCTAGCGGTTTTCGTGAGCAACGTTATGTAATTCAGACCAATATAAACATTGGAAACGAAACTTGGTCAATAGAAATGACCTTAACCAATCGAGATTCCATGGGTTTTAGAATGTTGCTTGGTCGTGAAGCAATGAGCGGTAGAATTCTAGTCGATCCAGAACAAAAATACCTTTTAGGTCAACCTACTACTGAAAATCTTAAAGAATTATATGTAAACTCATTTGAAAATAAAATAGGTTTACGAATAGGTTTATTAGCAAGTAATCCAGAATTGTACAGCAACAAACGTATTATGGAAGCTGGCGAAATGCGTGGTCACCAAATGGAATTTCTAAACATTAAAGAATGTTATATGAAACTCGATGCCGACACGCCAGAAATTCATTATCGTGGCGGCAGAATTTTAGATAAATTTGATGCTATAATTCCAAGAATTCGTCCAAGTATTACTTTTTATGGTTGCGCTTTAACAAGACAATTTGAAGCTTTAAAAGTATATTGTTTAAATTCAGCAGCAGCAATTACACAATCTAGAGATAAATTATATTCCTTACAATTACTTCTTAATCATGGTGTTGATATTCCTACAACTGGTTTCGCAAATTCGCCATTAGATACAGACGATTTAATTAAAATGGTTGGTGGTTCGCCATTAATTGTAAAATTATTAGAAGGAACACAAGGAAAAGGAGTTGTTTTGGCAGAAACTAAAAAAGCTGCAGAATCAGTAATTAATGCTTTTAAAAGTCTGAACGCCAATATTTTAGTACAAGAATTTATAAAAGAAGCCAACGGAAAAGATTTACGATTATTTGTAATTGACGGCAAAGTTGTAGCTGCAATTCAAAGAGAAGCTGTTGCAGGAGAATTTCGTGCCAATATTCATCTTGGTGGAACAGCATCTATTATAAAACCAACATCTGAAGAAAAACGAATTGCCATAAAAGCAGCCAAAGCTATGGATTTAAAAGTAGCCGGAGTTGATATTATTCGATCATCAAAAGGTCCATTATTGTTAGAAGTAAATTCATCTCCAGGATTAGAAGGTATTGAAGGCGCAACAAATAAAGACATAGCAGGCGAAATGATTAAAGCTATTGAGAAAAATTTTAAGTGGAAATAGTTTAATTACTTTAGTATTGAACGTTTAAAGTTTAAGGACTTTGAATTAATTTAAATTTAATAAATATTGATTGTTAAGTTTTGGCATAATTAGGTAAATTTTTATACAAATTTGTTTTAATAACAAGAAAATTTAATTGAATATTTCAAAGAAGTAAAACATATAATGATTGATGTTAACGGTAATATTAGTGTAATTTTTGGTGAAATCAATATAAAAAATATCACAAACGTAAAATTCGGAAATCTTTAGGAAGTGTAAACAATAAATATTAAATGTGTTAACAAGATGAATAAAAATAGACTCGAAGCTTTTAGTGATGCTGTTATTGCAATATTAATTACTATAATGGTTCTAGAATTTAAAATTCCCAAAGGCGAAACTTACAAGACTTTGCTTCCTGTAGTTCCTAAATTTTTAAGTTATATTCTAAGCTACATTTATTTAGGAATCTATTGGAGCAACCACCATCATTTAATGCATACTGTAAAAAATGTTACTGGTAAAATTATGTGGGCAAACTTGTATTTATTGTTTTGGCTTTCCTTAATTCCGTTTGCAACTGCTTGGAATGGTGAAAATGATTTTGCTAATTTTTCTATGGAAGTTTATGGATTTATTCTTTTAATGAATGCTGTAGCTTATTATAATTTACAACGAATAATTATTAAAAGTCATGGTGAAAATTCAATATTAGGAAAAGTAATTGGTAAGGATTTAAAAGGAAAATCATCAGGATTTTTATATTTTATAGGAATTTGTTTATCTTATTTCAATCCAATATTTGGCGGTTTAATATATATTTTAGTTGCTTTAATGTGGTTAATTCCAGATAAAAGAATTGAAGGAATATTTGATGAAGATAAAAATTAAAATATGAACTTACTATCTCAAATTATTGTTGGCTTCGTTGCTTTTATTCATTTATATATAATGTGGTTAGAAATGTTTGCATGGACAACACGAGCAAAAAAAGTATTTAAAACCATTCCAGAAGCCCAATTTGAAAAAACTAAAGTTATGGCAGCCAATCAAGGTTTGTATAACGGCTTTCTAGCTTTTGGATTACTTTGGTCGTTGTTTATTTCTGATGGAATTTGGAGTTGTAATGTGGCTTTATTTTTTCTGATTTGTGTTTTTGTAGCTGGAGTTTATGGTGCGTTTACCGTTTCTAAGAGAATATTTTTTGTGCAGAGTTTGCCTGCTGTTTTGGGAATTTTGTGTTTG
>JAYVKR010000197.1:0-2020 GCA_043768185.1 Flavobacterium sp. | reverse complement strand
AGATTCTAGAGTTTGACCTTTAGTATAATTTAAATTCCAGAATTGATAAAATAGTTCTATTTCATTGGCTAATTCTAAAGCAACCGACTTAGATTTTTTTATTTCTTTTTGCAATGTTGTTCTATAAAAACTATCTTGATTGTTTGAACTCATTGGATTATCTACATAAACTTCTGGCGCACCAATTACTGGATTATCTTTTTCAAATTTAGTAACTACACAACGGTTTTCTGCTAAACCAAAAGCATAACATAACGCAAACCAATCTATCTTTAAATCTTCTTGAATGTTGGGTTGCCATAAATCATATTGATTTGCCCAAGCTGGATATTTTCCGACTAATACTTTTCCTACTGAAAACCAAGTAAATGTTGCTTCTGCTGAAAATTTATCATAAGCGCAAAAACCTTTTACAGGAGTTGATTTATTTACGCAAACTATTTTATTTATATCCGCAAAAGCATTATCTAATCTAAACCACACTCTATCTGGTAAACTTGAAACTCTATTCAAGCTATCTTTTTTTACTCTACATAAACCAAAATCATCCATTAATCCAACATATTCTGAATTTGCAGAACCATATGTTTTTAAATTAATTCTTCTTTTATCTTTTAAAGGTAAACCACCATAAATTTCATTTGAACTAATCTCTAAATTTGTAGGATTTCTTTTAAAATCTAACATAGATTGTCTCAAATTTTTACCTTTTATTTCAATTTGTGGTAACAAATCTCTAATATCTCCACGAGAATTATCTAAATTCACAAAATCAAATTTATTTACATAACTTTCCACAGTTGGGTTTAACTCGTCATC
Source organism: Flavobacterium sp. (assembly GCA_043768185.1). GTDB lineage: Bacteria > Bacteroidota > Bacteroidia > Flavobacteriales > Flavobacteriaceae > Flavobacterium. The sequence continues at coordinate 1,201 of JAYVKR010000197.1, read as the reverse complement.
AGTATCATTCCAATTAAATGCTAAATCTATTTTCTTTACTTCAGTTAAATCTAGAACTTTTACTTTGTTTTGTCTTTCTTCATTAGGTTCGTATTGCCAAATAGTAAAAGCCAAAGGCCATTTTCCTTTTAGTTTAAAAAACTCATTGCTTGTAGTTATAAAACCATTTAAGTAGGTGAAATTTTCATCCCAAGTTTTTCTAAAGTGTTTGTAAGTTGGTCTAGGAATGAGCCACGATGTTGGTGTAAAAATCATTACCAATGGTTTTGCATCTGGCAACTTTTCGGTTTGTGCTTTACAAATATTTAAAATTTGTCCAAGAAAAGCTAAGTATCTTTCTTTGCCAGCATCTGCGCCAGTTAATGCAAGAATTTCAGCATTAATTTCGTATTCTGCATCTGATTTTTCACGTGCAGAAACATTTTCATCCGTATTTTTATATGGTGGATTTAATAAAAAAGCTAATGGTTTATCTATTCCTTTATTGGTGCTTTGTAAAACTGCTTTTTCAAGTTCGTTGTAATAATCAACACCACTTCTGTCTAAAAAGTTTAATCCTTCGTTAGCAATAGTTTTTGGTACAATAGTAAAACCGGTTTCTATATGCCAAGGATCAGCTTTCATCCTTTTTTCAATAATTTTTAATAAATCTGGTTGCAGTTCAGATATTATTTTGTGTTTTAATTTTCCTTTGTAACTTGATATTAAATTCCCAGAACCACCAGCAGGATCGAAAACTACATAGTTTTCATGAATGGTTTCAAAAACTTCATTTTTGGCAAACCAAAGAGCAAACTTACTTAGGTTATCATCTGTAAAAAAGATTCCATGTTGCTTAACATATTCTGGATCAATTACAGCAAGTACTTCATCAAATCGAGAGAAATAATAATCTACTGTTAAACCAGAACCTTCATTAGTGAAAATATATTGAGTTTCTATAAATTTTTTAAACTCTTTTTTATGTTTTGCAACAACATTAATATTTTCTGATGCTTTTTTACCTGAATAGCCAATTACTTGAAACGTTTCTGTATCCTCATTTTCTGCAACCGAAGACGTTATATCCCAAAAAGGAATAATAGAATAAAAAGCGTGAACTGCATCAATTGGATGTTCAAAAAACAATTTCATTCTCTCAATATTATGAATAAAATTATGTTTATTTACTAATATTCTTTCTGAATCTAAATTATTTAAA
>JAYVKR010000196.1:0-2600 GCA_043768185.1 Flavobacterium sp. | reverse complement strand
ACAGTTTTTTGCTGTTTTTACTGTAGCTTTTTTTGTTGCCATAATTTATACTTTTAATTGATTAATAATTGATTTTGTAAATCTTTAAGTTCTGCATTTTTAATTTTCAAAACTTTTCTAAATAGAATTTGAGATGGAACTTCACTAATTATATTACCTAAAACAAAATAGCCAACTTTAGCCCAAAAAGATTTACCACTTGCATAAACTACACCACCAACTCCACCAGCTAAATTTATAGCAACTCTTTTTATATAAATTGCAGCTATTTCTTTTTTTAATTCAATAATTCTACTTTCAATTTCTAACTTTGTCATAATCTTAATTTATTACTTTAAACGATACTTTTTTTGTTACTTTTGGCTTACTAATTTTATCAATTGTGTTATTCTTTTTTATTACTGGAAGTAATTTTTGTAATGCTGGAGAATACTTTAAATCCGAAATTGGAGAATAATTATTATATCTATTTTTATGATTAAAAACATAATTATTTTTAAAATTATCTCTATCTACAAAACCTTTTAATATAATATCACCATCAAAACCACTTTTTGCACCGCCACGCATTGCTCCAGTAGAGGTTCTTTGAAATATTACTATAAACAGCTTACCATTAAACTTTTTTCTAAAATCTAAATCAAATTGCGCTTTAGAATACATTTCTACTATTTTAGCCCAACTATCAATAATTACAATATCAAAATCGTTGCAACTTTCTTGTAAACGATCATAAGTTTCTTTTGGAGTTTCACCATCATTTTCACTTTCAACTGCAATTTTTTTAATATTATCGCCTTTGAAATATTTCTTTGCTTTGTCAATAGATAATGAACTTGTTTTATGCTCTTCCAAGCTCCAGATAATAGGTTTGTAACCTGCATTACAAAAATCATTTGCCCATTGAAATACTGTGTGCGTTTTACCACCACCTTCGGCACTATCTAATGTTATTGCTATAGAATGAACTGGTTTAATTTCAATGTTTCCTAGCAATTTTTTTAAATCGCCTGTAAACTTGAAGTTATCGTTTATTACTTTAACATCATTTTGTTGATTGTAAGCTGTAGAATATTTATTTAGATCTGGTACAGTTGTAACTGGCTTTACTTTTGCTACTTTTTTTGTGGCCGTTACAGTTACTTTTGGCTTTACTTCAGTTGCATTTAATCCTTTTTTACCACTATTTGTTTTTGTGGTATTATTTTTGGTATCTTTGCTATGTGAATTTTTTACAGCTAAGGCAATTGGAGCCGGTGTAACAGTAGAAAGTTCACTTTTTTTATTTATATAAATCGCTAATCCTTGCTTAATCCAAGTTTTATAAATATCAAAATTAGTTTTAACATACATACTTGCAATGTTACAATTTTGAAATTTTTTGTTTATGTGTAATGCAACCATTACAGGATTATTTTCAACATCTTTAATTTCGGTCAAAACAACATAACCAGTTGTTTTGCTATTAAATATTGCAGTAGGATTATTTATAAAATCTGGCAAATCTAAGAAGTTACCCCAATTTAATTTATGACCATCTTTTTGAGTAGTAGCTTTTGTTAAAACATTACCTAATATTCTTATTTCAAAATTTTCAATGTATTTTTTTAGGGTATCTTTAGGGTAACCTAAAAAGAAAATTTCATCGTTACCGTAACCTTTTTTAATAGCTCTAATTAATTTTTTATTAAACGCAATAGTATCAGGTTCTTTAGTTGTTGTTGCTCCTAAACCAGAAAATAATTCTAACTGTGATTTATTTTTTGCTCTTCTACGAACTGGCACTTTTAAAGTTGGACCAGGAATGACTTTAGATTTTTCTTTTTGAATTTGCAATTTTGGATCTACTACATCGTTTACAACTGTAACATCAGGAGTTTTTACATTTAAAATATAATTAACTGCTTTTTTAGATTGTGCAGAAGCTTTTAAAAAAAATTTATTATCGTCGTCAAGTGCTGTTATAAGTCGCTTATTCCAACCTTTTAAATATTTAGCAGAATTATCAACAGTATGAAATAAAATTCCAGCTTCTGAACATAAAAAAACTGCTCCTAACTCAGCAATTAATTCTTCGTAAGCATAATTTTTACTGCCAAACTTTCCAGAAAAATCTCTTGCTAATCGTTTTTTTGCACCAGTTGAGTGTACTATTTCGTGAAAAAACGTGCAATAATATGATGCTTCTGTAATAAAAGCGTCAATTTTTGGCATATTTACAACATCATTTGCAGGTTGATAATATGCTTTGTCTCCAACAAATGTATAAGTTGGCGCATCTTTGTAACCATCAATTAAATTTTGAGCTTCTATAATAGGATTTACGACTTTTGTAGACTTTTTAATTTCTGGAAACTTTAAACCAGTACAATCGTCGGCAAGAAATACATTGTAGTATTTTAAAACTGGAATAGTTTGTAAATAACGTTTTAAATCGTCTTTGGTTAAACCTTTTGAAGTTACAAATTCGTAAAACTTAGCTTTGTCAGAAGTTTTAAATTTTAATGCTCCTTTTTCAAAACTAAAAATCATAGTGTAATAAATTACTCTATGCGCTTTACTACCTTTTTTTAAAGTTGCTTTGGCTTCTTTTATTTGAT
>JAYVKR010000195.1:0-4991 GCA_043768185.1 Flavobacterium sp. | reverse complement strand
CGTAATAATATTTTACTTTCGACATTTCTTAAAATACACTATTTTTGTGGCACAAATTTCAGTTCACAATTGTTACATCAACAAATTTAAGAAATGTTTGTTAGTATCCTATTTTTTTAGGAGCAAATGTTTTGGGCATTTCTAGTTATGTAATTCCTGCTTTACATTACAATCTTGCCTAAAAAGGCAAGGATTTTCATTTCAATCAGGGCTAAAAAACAAAGTGTATTGAGTGAAAGTACAATTAATTATTCATAAATAAGAATAGTAACATCAATTAGTGAAATTATAAAATTCGTGCTAATTCGTGAAATTCGTGTAAAAACTTTATTTCAATTTAAATTAAGGAAGCAAATTCCAAAAACATAAATAATGACATCACAACAAATACGCAAACAGTTTCTAGACTTCTTTCAATCTAAATCACATTTAATTGTTCCATCAGCGCCAATAGTTTTAAAAGACGATCCAACCTTGATGTTTAACAACTCTGGAATGGCGCAATTTAAAGAATACTTTCTAGGAAACGGAACGCCAAAAAGTAACAGAATTGCCGACACACAAAAATGCCTTCGAGTTTCCGGGAAACACAACGATCTAGAAGATGTTGGCTTTGATACTTATCATCACACCATGTTTGAAATGTTAGGCAATTGGTCGTTTGGCGATTATTTTAAAAAAGATGCCATCAATTGGGCTTGGGAATTATTGACCGAAGTATATAAAATTCCAAAAGAAAATCTCTACGTTTCAGTATTTGAAGGAAGCAAAGAAGACAATGTACCTTTCGATCAAGAAGCTTATGATATTTGGAAAGCATTAATAAGCGAAGACCGAATTATTCTAGGAAATAAAAAAGATAATTTTTGGGAAATGGGCGATCAAGGTCCATGTGGTCCATGTTCAGAAATTCATGTTGATATTCGTTCTAAAGAAGAAAAAGCACAAGTTTCTGGAAAAATTTTAGTCAATAACGATCATCCACAAGTAGTCGAAATTTGGAATAATGTTTTTATGGAATTCAACCGTAAAGCAGATGGTTCTCTAGAAAAACTTCCTGCGCAACACGTAGATACAGGAATGGGATTTGAACGACTTTGTATGGCGTTACAAAACGTAACATCTAATTATGATACAGATGTTTTTACACCATTAATTGAAAAATTAGAGCAAATTACGAATACAAAATACATACGTACAAGTCGAGTACGGACAGGTCGCGACCTGTCAATACAGGAAGAAAAAACCAACATAGCAATTCGTGTAATTGTAGATCACGTTCGTGCGGTTGCCTTTTCCATTGCCGACGGACAATTACCATCAAATACTGGTGCAGGTTATGTAATTAGAAGGATATTACGTCGCGCTATTCGTTACGGATTTACATTTTTAAATACTAAAGAACCTTTTATAAACAAATTAGTAGAAGTCTTAGCCAATCAAATGGGCGAATTTTTTCCAGAAATAAAATCGCAACAACAATTAGTAACCAATGTAATTCGTGAAGAAGAAGCATCGTTTTTACGAACTTTAGATCAAGGTTTGCAGTTATTAGACAACGTAATTTCTCAAACCAAAGGAGAAGAAGTTTCTGGAGTAAAAGCATTTGAATTGTATGATACTTTTGGGTTTCCAAAAGATTTGACAGCATTAATCTTGAAAGAAAAAAACATGTCTTTCAACGAAACTGAATTTGAAGCTTCAATGCAAGAACAAAAAAAACGTTCTCGAGCAGCAAGTGAAGTTTCAACCGAAGATTGGTCGGTTTTAATTCCTGGAAATGTAGAAACATTTGTAGGTTACGATAAAACAGAAAACGAAGTAAAAATTACTAGAATTAGAAAAGTAGATTCTAAAAAAGACGGAATTTTATACCAAATAGTTTTAAACAATACACCATTTTATCCAGAAGGTGGAGGACAAGTTGGTGATAAAGGAATCCTTCTTTCAGCTAATGAAACCATCGATATTATTGACACAAAAAAGGAAAATAATTTAATACTACATTTTACAAAACAGCTTCCAGAAAATATAAATGCCAATTTTACAGCCAAAATAAATACTGATTTAAGAACAGCAACATCCAAAAATCATTCGGCAACACATTTAATGCATTTGGCATTAAGAAACGTTTTAGGAACTCATGTGGAACAAAAAGGATCGTTGGTAAATTCAAATTATTTACGTTTCGATTTTTCTCATTTTTCTAAAGTTTCTGATGACGAATTACTTCAAGTTGAAGCAAGTGTAAATGAACAAATTGAAGCACAACTACAATTAGTAGAACACAGAAATATTCCAATAAAAGAAGCTTTAAGTAAAGGTGCAATGGCATTGTTTGGAGAAAAATATGGAGATACTGTTCGAATGATAGAATTTGGTGAAAGCAAAGAACTTTGTGGTGGAATTCATGTGAAAAACACCTCAGAAATTTGGCATTTTAAAATAATTTCTGAAGGCGCAGTTGCAGCAGGAATTCGTAGAATTGAAGCAATTTCCGGCGAAGCTGTTAAAAATTTCTTTCAAGTTCAAGAAAATACGTTATCAGAAATTAAAGAAACATTAAAAAATCCACAAGACATTTTAAAATCAGTTACTTCATTGCAAGATGATAATTCTAAATTAAAAAAACAAATTGAACAATTAGTAAAAGAAAAAGTTGAAGGTTTAAAAAACAATTTACTATCAGAATTTCAAGAAATTAATGGCATTAACTTTTTATCAAAACAAGTTGATTTATCTATGAATGCTACTAAAGATTTGGCGCAAGCAATTGGAAGTTCTAAATCAAATTCGTTTGTTTTTTTAGCATCAATTGAAGACGAAACGCCAAATATTCATTGTTATATTTCAAAAGAATTAGTTGCCGAAAAATCATTAAACGCAGGAAATGTAATTAGAGAGTTATCCAACTATATTGAAGGAAATGGTGGCGGACAACCATTTTTTGCATCTGGAAAAGGAAAAAATGTTTGCGGAATTAAAGAAGCTTTAGAAAAAGCGATTGATTTTGTGAAGTAAAATAATATTCTGTTTCATAATTAAGAGCAATTTGAATAGATTTTATCAACTATTTGAATTGCTTTTTTGTATTTATGGTATTTATTTTAAACTAATACTTTAATTTTATGGTATTTATTTTAAAATTAGATAAAATATGTATGCTTTATTTTAAAATAAATCACATTGAGTAATAACAAATTTTGTATATTTGATTGAGTTGAAATTAAAATTAATTTATCAATATTTTTTAAAATTTTATGACAAGAGCCGAATTCATAGAAAAAAATAAACATCTTTTTTGGTACATCAAGAAAGAGGCAATTCCTAATATTGGGAACGAAGTTTTGGTAGAATTTATTTTTAATTATGGCACTTGGCAAGATGTAAAAGAGTTGATTAAAATTATTGGACATCAAGAATTAAAACGTGTTTACGACGAAATAACCGATAGAAAAGTTGGTAATTATTTGCCCGAAATGCTTGATTTAATGCACAGAATTACTCTAAAATATGCATCTTGAAATTTTAAACAAAGAACAAAAAGAATTGCTTCCTATTTTATCTCAATTTAAAAGAGAATATTATTTGGTTGGAGGAACTGCAATTGCATTACATATTGGTCATCGTGAATCGATTGATTTTGATCTTTTTAAAGAAAAAGATATTCGTAAAAAAGATGTTTATGCCAAACTCAAAACCATAGATTATAAAGTTTCTTTTGCCGATTATAATCAAATAAATATGTTAGCAAATAATGTAAAAATCACCTTTTTTTCATTTCCATATTTGGTTCCTGCGAATTCAGAAATAAAAAATGTTATTAAAATGCCCGATTTATTGACGCTTGGAGCAATGAAAGCATTTGCACTTGGCAGACGTTCAAAATGGAAAGATTATTTAGATTTGTATTTTATTTTAAAATTCCACTTTTCTATTAAAGATGTTGCTAATAAAGCTAAGGAAATTTTTAAAGATGAGTTTATTGAAAAACAATTTATCGCGCAACTAGGTTATTTTAAAGGAATAAACTACTCGGAAGAAGTAACATTTTTAATTCCAAATCCACCAACGGAAGATGAAATTAAAATGTTTTTAACTGATATAAGTCTTTCGGGATTAGACGATTGAATTATTGAATGTAAAGAATAAAAAACAGTAAAAAGTTATTGAATTTTTAATATAGAAGTCATGAAAAAAGCAATTATACTTATAATATTATTAACTGTACCATTATTTGCAGTAGCTCAAAATACTGCAATGCGAATGAGTCAGCAACGAGTGAATAATCAATTGATGATGAAAAAAATGATGGCTCCTACTAAAATTGATTTTGCAAAAATAGTTAAAAAAGAAGAATCCAGAGTTAAAAAATTAGAACTCAAAAATAATGAACTTACTACTAAATTACTAGAACTTAAATCTCAATTAAATGCACTTGATGATTCTAAAAAAGAAAAAATTAATAAAAAGATTGAAAAAATTCAAGAAAAGTTAGAAAAAAATAATAATCAAATAGTAAATTCAAATATTATAATATTGAGTTACAAAAAAGTATAGTATTATATTCGAAATCACTTCCTCTCACCAATCTGCTGACGCCACATAGCATAATACAATCCTTTTTCTAACAATAAATCGTCGTGTTTTCCTTCTTCGATGATTTTTCCTTGTTCTAAAACAAAAATTTTATCTGCGTGCATAATTGTAGAAAGTCTATGAGCTATTAAAACTGTAATTCTGTTTTTATCAGAAATGGTTCGTATGGTTTCATTAATTTCTTCTTCTGTAATAGAATCTAAGGCAGAAGTAGCTTCGTCAAATATCAATAAATTTGGATTTCTTAAAATAGCTCTAGCAATAGATAATCGTTGCTTTTCGCCACCAGAAACTTTAATTCCGCCTTCGCCAATGGTTGAATTTAATCCATCTTCGGCACGTTTTAATAAATTTTCGCAACTCGATCTGTGCAATACATCAAGTAATTCTTC
>JAYVKR010000194.1:0-24597 GCA_043768185.1 Flavobacterium sp. | reverse complement strand
GATGCAAATTTTAAATTTTTAAAAAGAATTTATCAAAACAAAAGTTTCTTTGCAAATTATGTAACTACAATCAATTCAATTACAAATAATTCTTGGTATGTTGGCACAAATAATGGACTTTATAAACTTGAAGAAACTAACAATTTAGATTTTAAAATTACTAAAATTTGTAACGATGTTTTTTCAGTTGCAACCATAGATAGTTATGGAAATCATTGGTTTGCAGGAAGCGATTGTATTTACAACATTAATAATAAAACTAATAAAATAATTAAATATGATAAAAAAGATGGATTAACATCAACTGTAATTTATACATTAATTGCAGATAAATCAAATGCATTATTAATAGGTACAAATCTTGGTATTGATAAAGTTGTAATAAACGAATTTGGAAAAATTTTATCAATTAAAAATTATAACTCTAAAAATGGTTTTTTGGGTTTAGAAACCAATATGCGTGCACAATTTAAAGCAGATAATGGCGATATTTATTTAGGAACAGTAAAAGGATTGTTTAAATATATTAGTACTATTACATTTAAAGAAGAACAACTACCAAAAGTTGTTATATCAGGAATTGAAATATTTAATCAAGAAACCAATTTTAATAACAAGATTTCCAATAAATGGTTTAATGTTCCCAAAGAAAATTATGTTTTTAAGAGTAACGAAAATCAGTTAACTTTTAAATTTGGTTTAATAAATAACGAATCTAGTATTGGAGCATTATATTCTTATAAACTAGAAGGTACAGATAAAAAATGGTCTAATCCAACAACTTTAAACGAAGTTACTTACTCTAATTTAAAATTTGGAAAATATACTTTTAAGATTAAACTTGTAAACAATCTAGGTAAAACAATTAACGAAGAAAATAATTATTCTTTTAGTGTAGAAGCTCCAATATATTATAAATGGTGGTTTATAATTACAATTTTTGGCTTTTTTATTGCTATACTTTATTTAATTTCTAACAGAACTAAAAAATTTAATTCAGAATTTGTAAAAAATTATTCGCAAGAAAATTCTATTGTAGAACAAAGCCGATTATTTATATTATATTTTGGAATATTATTACCAGTTACAGAAGTTGTAATTGAAATTTTTAATGTTAGAGTTTACAATAGTTTTACAATAAACATTATTGGAGGTTTACTACTACTGTTATATTACTTTTTAAGTACAAAACTCGAGTTTTTTAGAAGAAACACAACACTATTTGTTGGAATAGTTTTTATTTGCTATAATATTTTTATAATTTTTAAAATAATTTCTAATACTAACGAGAAGTTATTTTTACTAGAATTTGCAGTCCTTTTATTCTTTTCTTTTAGTGTTTTTAAAAAAACCACCTATTATTGGATTTATTCTACAAGTATAATTTTAGGATTTATAATATTAAATATTTACAATTACATTCCATTAGATTTATTAATAATTTTAATAAATGTTATCATTGCAATTTCGTTAATTAATTATGCCAAATACATTTCTTTTTTAAACAATAACGATAAATTTCTTTTTGCAAATCAAATAGTAAACAAAGGAAATACATTAACAATTGCAACCAATAAAAAAGGAGAATTAACTTTTTGCAGTGAACAAATAAAAGAACTTTTAGGATATACTCAAGAAGAAGTTCAAGGATTAAATTTTTGGAAATTAACCGATGATGCTACTTTTAACGCTGACGAATATTATAACAACTATCAAGAAGGAAGACTGTATACTAAAAAATTAAAAAGTAAAAATGGAGAATACAAGTACTTTCAATTTAAAGACAAACAATTCTCGGAAAATTTAATAATAAGCAATGGTCAAGACGTTACAGAGCAAGTTTCTATTCAAAATAAATATATAAACTTAGTAGAAAATGCTAAAGATATAATTTATGAACTTGATGCTGCCGGAAATTATACTTTCATAAATAAATATGCTCAAAAAACAATGGAGTATACAACAGAAGAGCTTAAAAAAATGAATTTTTCAGAGTTAGTTCGTGTTGATTTTAGAGAAAAAATAACTCAATTTTATGCCAATCCTCCAAGCGATTCTAACGAATATAAAACTGTAGAATTTCCTGCTTTAACTAAATCTGGTAAAACAATTTGGCTGTCGCAAAATGTAATTATAAAAAGAAACGAACGCAATGATATAATTGGTTTTTCCTCAATAGCAAGAGATGTAAGTTTAATAAAAACGTTAGAAATTGATGAACTAAGAAGACAAAAAAAATCTAAACGATACAACGAAGTTATTAAACAATTAACTGTAAAAAGTTTTACCAATCAAGAAGATTTTGATTCGTTTTTAGACTATTTATTGAAAATTATTTCTAAAACTGTAGATGTAAACAGAGCAAGTTACTGGAAGTATAGCAAACAAAATATTGTTTGTAAAAAATTATTTGATTTAAATAAAAACGCATCCGAAGAAAATTTAATTATAGACAAAAATTCCTATCCAATATATTATAATGCAATAGAAATTGAAAATGTAATTGTAGCATCAGAAGTACAATATAATAAAGATGTTTTAGAATTTAAAAACAATTACTTCGAAGATAATAATATTAAATCTATTTTACATACTGCAATTTTCTTAAACGGAAAACTTGAAGGAATTTTATTTTTAGAATCTAATACTAAAATTAAAAATTGGGATAATGAAGATATTAATTTCTGTAAATCTATATCAGATTTTATTGCCATTGCAGTTGAAACCAATACTAGAATTGAAGCAGAGAAAAGTTTAGAATACAAAAGTGAAATTTTAGTAGAAATAAATACCGTCACTAAAAATCTGTTAACCAGTAAAAATTCTAACGAAATTATTGAAGGAACTTTAGAAAAAATAGGTAAAGTAACCAATGTAGATAAACTTTCTTTTTTTGAATACAACGATATTACCAAAATATTTTCTCAAAAATACAGATGGAATGCTCAAACTAATTCTTTAACTGAATTGAATGAAAAACTTTTACATTTACCTAAAGATAATTTTACTTGGATTTTAAACGAAATTCAAAAATTTAAAATATTTTGTTCTGTTGTAAGTAAAATTCCAGATGAAGAAATTAAAAAATTCTTTATTTCATTCGGAATAAAATCAATGTTAATTTTACCTATATATGTAAAAGACGAAATGTATGGAATTCTCTTTTTTAACGATTCTACAATAGAACGCGAATGGTCTACAGACGAAATAGTTATTTTAAGTTCACTTGCCAACAATATTTCAACATCTATAGAACGAAATATTAACGAGAAAATAATATTTGAAAGCGAAGAAAAATTTAAACTAATAGCCAACAATATTCCTGGTACGGTTTTCCTATCTAAGTTTGACGAAAATTACACCAAAGTATATATAAATGACGAAATAGAAACCCTAACTGGTTATCCAAAAGAAGATTTTCTATACCATAATTTATCATTTATTTCTTTAATACATCCAGATCAAAAAAGTGATATATTGGTTGAACAATACGAGAATTTAAACAACGGAAAACAAATAAATTCTAAATACCAAATTAAACGAAAAGATGGAAATTATGTTTGGATTGAAGAATATGCAGATGCCATTAAAAAAGATGGTGAAATAGAATACATTGGCGGAATATTTATAGATATTACTAAACAAAAAGAAGCCGAAGACGCAATAAAAGCTAAAGATTATGCAGTAACTGCCAACAAAGCCAAGTCAGATTTTCTTGCCAATATGAGTCACGAAATTAGAACACCTTTAAACGGAATTATAGGTTTTACAGATTTGTTAAAAAATACAAAACTAGAAAAAATTCAAAAAAATTATATGAATACCATCAATCAATCGGCACTTTCGTTGCTAGAAATTGTAAATGATATTCTAGATTTTTCTAAAATTGAATCAGGTAAATTAGAACTTGACATTAAAAAATACAACCTTTTAGAATTAACTTCAGAAGTAATAGAACTTATAAAATATGATTCTAATATAAAAAATATAAATTTACAATTAAACATAGAAAGTTCAATACCAAGCTACATTTATACAGACAGTCTTCGTTTAAAACAAATTTTAATAAACTTACTTAGCAACGCAGTAAAATTTACCGAAAATGGTAACGTAACCCTAAAAATCTCAATTTTAGAGAAAATAGATTTTGAAAACTACAAACTTCGATTCTCTGTTCTAGATACAGGAATTGGAATTAAAGACGAATACCAAAAAATAATTTTCGAAGCATTTTCACAAGGCGACAATTCAACCACTAGAAAATTTGGAGGAACAGGTTTAGGACTCACAATTTCTAACCAACTTTTAGGTTTAATGAACAGCCAATTGCAATTAAAAAGCGAATATGAAACAGGAAGCGAATTTTATTTTGATATAAATATCTTAACAACAATCAATCCAGATGAAGCAATTCATACACCAATTATACACAAACCAGAAAAAATAAATAATGCTTTAGGACACGAAAGTTATAAAATACTTTTAGTAGAAGATAATAAAATTAATATGTTATTAGCCAAGACATTAGTAAAGCAAATAATTCCAAATTGCTCGGTTTACGAAGCTGTAAATGGTAAAGAAGCTGTAGAAAAATTTCAAATTATAAAGCCCGATTTGGTACTAATGGACATACAAATGCCATTTTTAAACGGTTACGAAGCAACAGCAGCAATTAGAAAACTAGAAATAGGAAAACACACACCAATAATTGCTTTAACAGCTGGCACAATTATTGGTGAGAAGGAAAAATGTTTAGAAGCAGGAATGGACGATTACACCTCTAAACCAATTATTAAAAAAATATTTGAAGCAATTATTATAAAATGGATTACCATTTAATAGAAAAAAATTATATTTGTAACCTAACTTAACCCAACTAATTATGAAATGGATAGGAAATAGACAAAGTGACAATGTAGAAGACAGACGCGGTATGTCTGGTGGCGGAAAAGCCGCAGTTGGTGGCGGTGGACTTGTAATAGTATTTTTTCTTGTAAAAATGTTTTTTCCAGAAGCAGCACCATTATTAGATACTTTTCAGCAAAATCAAGCAGGTCAACAAACAGAACAATCTGGCGAACCAGTAGAATTAACTGCAGAACAAAAAGAAACTGGCGACTTTGCCAAAACCGTTTTTGCCTACACCGAAGACACGTTTACCAAAATATTTCAAGAAAATAATTTACAATACGAACAACCCAAAATGGTATTATTTTCTAATGCTGTAGAAACCGCTTGTGGTAGCGCAACCGCAGCTTCTGGACCATTTTACTGTCCTGGCGACCAAAAAGTATATATGGATTTAGAATTTTTTAAAGAACTAAAAACACGATTTGGCGCACAAGGTGGCGATTTTGCAACCGCTTATGTAATTGCCCACGAAGTTGGACACCACATACAAACCATACTTGGAACATCAACTAAAATGCGCCAAGCACAACAAGGAATGTCGCAAGCCCAAGCCAATAAATACTCAGTTTGCCTAGAACTTCAAGCCGATTTTTATGCTGGCGTTTGGGCAAAATACAACAGCCAATACCTTGAAGCTGGCGATATAGACGAAGCACTTTCGGCAGCACACGCAGTTGGCGACGACGCAATTCAAAGTAAAATGCAAGGTCACGTTCAACCAGATACCTTTACGCATGGAACTTCAGAACAACGTAAATATTGGTTCAAAAAAGGATTTTCATCTGGCGATATGAGTCAAGGAAACACCTTTCAAGACGCAGGATTAGATCTCTAGAAGCCAATCCAGCTAACCGTTTCAAGAAAACACTGCAAAGAAACATTTTTCAATAAATAAAAGGAGCTTCCGTTGGTCGCTCTTTTTTTTATAAAAAATTAGTTTCTTTGCAGCATTTTGCTTTTCACTTTTATCTGGGCTAATTCGTAGGAATAACAAAAAATTCACAACAAATAAAACCACTTTTTTATCACATTCGCAAATCGAATACTATAGGTAAATATTTATAATTTGTTAAATCAATTTCAACAAATCAATTTATAAATTTGTTGCAACCAATTTATAAAAACTCAAATGAAAGTAGGAATTAGCAGCATCACCTTTAACATACCCAAGTTACATTTACCAATAAAAGTATTAGCCGAAAACCGAAACATAGAACCAGAAAAATTAATAAAAGGTTTGGGATTGCACAAAATGAGTTTTCCAGATGTGCATCAAGATGTAGTAACATTTGCAACTAATGCAGTCTATAAATTACTACAAGATGAAAACCTGCAACCACAAGAAATTTCTAGAATTTATGTTGGTACAGAAAGTGGTATTGATGCTTCCAAACCTATTGCTTCTTATGTTGTACAACTTTTAGAACAACAGTATGGCGAAAAAACATTTCAGCATTGCGATGTAACTGATATTACTTTTGCATGCATTGGCGCTGTAGATGCGTTGCAAACTACTTTAGATTTTATACGATTAAATCCAACAAAAAAAGCAATAGTTGTAGCCACAGACAATGCCAAATACGATTTAAATTCTACTGGCGAATACACACAAGGCGCAGGCGCAATTGCAATGTTAATAGAAAGTAATCCTAAAATTTTAGCATTTCCACAAGAATTTGGAGTATCTACACAAGGCGTTTTCGATTTTTTTAAACCAAGAAGGTATTTCACAAAAAACGAAATTTTAAACACAACAGAAAACCCAGAATGGTTCAAAATTCTAGAAAACGAAGTTGCAATTTATAAAGAACAACCAGTTTTTGACGGTCAATATTCCAATCAATGTTATATTAATCGCATTACCGATGCATATTTTCATTATAAAAAAGTAACCAATCAAGAAGGCGCAATTTATCAAAACTGGGAAAACATTTTAATGCATCTACCCTATTGTTTTCAAGCACGAAGAACATTTGTAGAAATTTATGCTAAAGAAAATAATCTTACAGACGATGTAAAAACCATTTCTAAAACCCAAAACTATTTAGATTTTGTAACCAAGACTATTTTCCCATCAGAAATTGCATCAGGTCAAGTTGGCAATATGTATGCAGGTTCTATTTTTCTAGGTTTACTTTCTACATTATGTTATCACTTTCAACAAAATTCTAATTTAAAAGACAAAAAATTCGGATTCATAGCTTACGGAAGTGGTTCAAAAGCCAAAGTTTTTGAAGCCGAAGTTCAAGAAAACTGGAAAGAAGCCATCGCCAAATGTAACTTATTCCAATTTTTAGAAAACACCCACGAAATAGATTTTGGAACTTATATTGCACTTCATAAAAAAGAAAGAAAACAATCAGTTTTACCTTCTAAAAATGAGTTTTACTTGGATTATGTTGAGAAGGAAAATCCACTTTTGGTTGGTGCTCGGTTTTATGGGTTTGGGTAGATTATTGATTAAGTTTAATTGTTAAAATTTTAACACAGTTTAAAAATTTAAAATTTGAGCATTTATAATTTTAATTTATTGATTTAAAATATAGTCAAAAGTATTAACTAATTTTATCCCAAAGTTTTGGGATGTGTCAAAATCAGAATTATAAAAACTATAGTAGCAAAAGATTATTTAGATATATCTACTATTGGAAGTTTTACTTTTGATAACATTTCATTTGCGAGCGCAAGTTTTTTTGGAAATAAGATTTTACCTCTAAATTCCTCTAGATTTTTGTTGATTTTAACAACTGGTATTTTTGCTTTATTTAATTCATCTACTTTCATGATACTAATTTTTTACGTGTTACTAAAAAACCTAAATAATCTTCTCCAACTATAAAAGGTTCAAATTCTTCATCATTTCTTAACCCAAAAACATAGAAATCTTTTTTCAGTTCTTCAAGGTTGTTTGTAATTCCCATTCTGTACAATCTCGTTCTAGATTCGCTACTTCCAGTTGCATAAACATATGCTTCGGGATTTTTTCCTGTAAAAGAATATATTGTAGAAACTACGGTTGCTAAAACTTTTTGTCCGTCGCCATTATTTGTTATTATTTAATCGTTTATTTCTCTCGTTTAAAGATCTAAATCACCAAAACCTAAATTATAATAACCTTTTACAGACATTTCTGTATATTGAATAATTTTAGTTACTTTTCCTTTGTTTCCAATACTAACAAACTCAAATATATTTAATTCATTTTCTGCTGAGTATTCGTATCTTGGATAATTCATTATTTAATTTAATGTTTACATTTACAAAAATAACTATTTTTAAAAGGTTTTCGTTTATAAGATTGATTTTTAACTTTCATAAACTTTTTGTGACTTTATAAAGTTGCCAACTTCGTTACAGTTTATTTTCTATTAAATATAAAATTTCTTGCGAAATGTGAACTTACCACAAAATTCACAATCTTCCCAGACGGCTGTGCTTGTTGTACAACTAAATTAATCCGCTAAAACTTGACTTTATACAAATTTAAAATATTAATTTTAATTAAAAATCAACTAATTAAATTTTTAAAAAATCACTAAAATGTAATTTTCTTGAAAAATTTTAGTTATTCAACAATTACCGCTGCTATATGCTGGGATTTATATTACATTCCACCACAAAGAGTAACTCTAACCATTACGTGTATTCCGCTAAAATATGATGCAACTTCATTCAAAGCATTTCGAACTTCTGGGAGAATATTTTCTTCTTTATGAAAAGCTTTGGTAATATTATCTTCTCCATCATACAAAACCATAGTAATTTCACCTTTCTTACCATCTTTCTTTTCTTGAATATCTTTCATGAAATCTTCAATACTACCTTTCACTTTAAATTCTTGCATACTGTTTTTTTCAACATCAAGAGCAGAATTTCTAGTAATTGGATATTTAAAGTAAGAACTGTCTTGGTCGTATTTTGAGATAATTTGGAATGATTTTGTTATATTTTCATATTCTACCCAATCTCCATTTGGAGCTATTTTTTTTAATTCCACAATGTTTGGAAGTAACAAATTATTCAACCAATATTCGTAAAGTTTATCAATGTAGTGTGAACTATATAATTTCTTCCATTTTCCATCAATTAGAGCTTCTGGCTCATTACTCTCAAAATCAACAGTTCCATAAATTATTTTAAGTTTCTTATGAAAAATTACTATCAATGATTTCAAATAAAGCTCAATACAATGTCTAAAAAGAAAATTTTGTGGCATTTCAGCTTGTTGAGTTACATCATAATTCTCAAAATGATTATTCATTAAATGTTCAGCACTGTGATAATATGAATCGGCTGTTATTCCAAATCCTAAATCTGGATGCAATTCTATTCCTGTAAGTAAATAGTTCATAGTTTTAGATTTATGTAATGACGACTTGGCGCTAACTAATAAATATCTACAATTAATGTAAACAAATTTCCCTAATCAACATTACCCCAACCAACCATCACGATCCAAACTTCTATATTGAATGGCTTCGGCAATATGATAAGAAACTACAATTTCTGCTGCTTCTAAATCGGCAATGGTTCTTGCAACTTTTAGAATTCTGTCAAATGCTCTTGCAGAAAGATTTAATTTTTCCATAGCGGTTTTTAAAAGTTGTAATGAAGCTTCGTCTAATGCACAATATTCTCTAATTTGTTTAGAACTCATTTGCGCATTATAATGTATGTTTTCAAAATTTTCAAATCGTTTTGACTGTATTTCTCTTGCTGCAGTTACTCGTTTTCGTATGTCAATACTACTTTCGGCTTTTCTAGTTTCGGTTAATTTATCAAATGGAACTGGCGTAACTTCAATATGAATATCAATTCTGTCTAAAAGTGGTCCAGAAATTTTACTCAAATACCGTTGCATTTCTGCTGGTGAAGAACTTACTGGCGCATCTGGATCATTAAAATAACCACTCGGACTTGGATTCATACTAGCAACCAACATAAACGATGATGGATAAGTAATTGTAAATTTGGCTCTAGAAATAGTAACTTCTCTATCTTCTAGCGGTTGACGCATTACTTCTAAAACTTCTCTTTTAAACTCAGGCAATTCATCAAGAAATAAAACACCATTATGCGACAATGAAATTTCTCCAGGTTGAGGATAACTTCCGCCACCAACTAATGATACCGAACTCGCAGTGTGATGCGGACTTCTAAATGGTCGTTGACTCATCAATCCTGCATCTTTTATTTTTCCTGCAACACTATGAATTTTTGTAGTTTCCAACGCTTCTTTCAAAGTCATTGGTGGTAAAATACTTGGTAATCTCTTGGCAAGCATCGTTTTTCCTGAACCTGGTGGACCAATTAAAATAATATTATGTCCGCCAGCAGCAGCAATTTCCATACATCTTTTTATACTTTCTTGACCTTTTACATCAGAAAAGTCAAATTCTGGAAAATCCAATTCTTTATAAAATTCTTCTCTAGTATCAATAATGGTTGGTTCTAATGTTCCGTTTCCTTCAAAGAAATCTATTACTTGAGTTACATTATCAATTCCGTAAACATCTAAACCTGTTACAATTGCAGCTTCTTTTACATTTTGCTTTGGCAGAAAAAATCCTTTAAAACCTTCTTCTTTAGCTTTTATTGCAATTGATAATGCGCCTTTTATGGGTTGCAAACCGCCATCAAGCGACAATTCGCCCATTATCATATATTTATCTAAATCGTCACCTTTTATTTGACCAGAAGCTACTAAAATTCCAACTGCAAGTGTTAAATCGTAAGCTGAACCTTCTTTTCTTAAATCGGCTGGCGCCATATTTATAGTTATTTTTTTTACTGGTAAACCATAACCATTATTTTTTAACGCAGCCGCAATTCGATAACTACTTTCTTTAATAGCGTTGTCTGGCAAACCCACAAGATGGTAACCAACACCTTTATCAATATTAACTTCTACAGTTATTGTTGTGGCTTCTACACCAAAAACAGCACTTCCAAATACTTTTACTAACATGGCTTATATTTTTGTTTTACAAATATCTAAAAAAAAATAAATTAACAAGTATTTCATTCACTTTAAATTCATTTTCAAACATTTAATAAAATCTTTGGAAATAAATTTTTTATTCCTAAAACCTTTTTTACTTTTATCGATTATACCAACTTTTATATGAAGAAAATTATATTTCTACTTGCATTGAGCTTTTTTATTCCTAAAATTACTGCTCAAGAATATTTTCCTAACAATGAAAGTATTAAAAATAAAAGCAAAAATTTTACTGCTTTTATTAATGCCAAAATATTTGTTACACCAACGCAAATTATAGAAAACGGAACATTACTAATTCAAGATGGAAAAGTAATATCTGTTGGAACTAGTGTGATTATTCCTAAAAATTGTACTACAATAAATCTTGCAGGAAAATTAATTTATCCTTCGTTTATAGATATTTACACCAATTTTGGTGTTGAAAAACCTAAGTCAGTTTCTGGATTAGAATCCAATCCTATATATGATACTAAAAGAAAAGGTTATTATTGGAACGAACATATAAAATCTGAAATTAATGCATTTGAAACTTTTAAATACGATGATAAAAAAGCTGAAGAATTTTTAAAATTAGGTTTTGGCCTAGTTGGAACGCATGTTCAAGACGGAATTGCAAGAGGTACAGGTTCGTTAATTGCATTGAATAATTCATCAGAAAATACTAAAATTTTATACAATTCCATTACCAATCATTTTGGTTTTACAAGAAGTGCAACTACTAATCAATCGTATCCAAATTCGCTTATGGGAATGATGGCGTTGCTTCGTCAAACCTATTTAGATTTAGATTGGTACAAAAAAGGAAATTCTGAAACCTCAGATATTTCTCTAGATGCATTAATTAAAAATGAAAAATTGATTCAAATTTTTGAAACCGACGATAAATTAAATAGTTTGCGTGCTTCTAAAATTGCAAATGAATTTGGATTAAATTATATTTTTAAAGGATTAGGAAACGAGTTTGAACGACTTGATGAAATTAAAAAAACCAATGCAAAATTTATTATTCCAATAAATTTTCCAGAAGCTTATGATGTTTCCAATCCCTATTTAACAAATCAAATGGAATTGAAAGATTTACGATTTTGGAATCAAGCGCCAACAAATCCTAAAATATTATCCGAAAACGGAATAACATTTGCACTTACAACAGATAAATTGAAGAAAATTGAAGATTTTAGAACCAATCTTTTAAAAGCTATAAAATTAGGATTTGATAAAACCAAAGCATTAGAATCTTTAACTACAATTCCAGCTTCAATTCTTAATAAAAGTAATGAAATTGGTAGTTTAAAAGTGGGTAGTTTTGCAAATTTTGTAATTACATCTGGCGAAATATTTGAAGAAAAAACAATATTATTTGAAAATTGGGTACAAGGATTTAAATATGTTGTTAACGATATTAATGCCAAAGATATAAGAGGAAATTACGATTTAACAATTGAAAATGACACTTACAAATGGAAAGTCGAAGGCGAAATAAACGATCCAGAGTCAACTGTAACAACAACTGATGATAAAAAAGTAAAATCTAAACTTAAAGTTGCCAATAACTGGATTTCTCTTATGGTAACTTCTAAAGATACTATAAATCCAACAATAAGTAGATTGTCTGGATTGATAGAAAATACAGATTTAATTTCTGGAAAAGCAGTTTTATTTAATGGAAATGAAGCAAAATGGACTGCCAAAAAAACTAGTCCGTTTGATGTTAAAAAAGATTCTGCAAAAATTGAAAAACCAAACAGAATTTTTCCTGTAACTTATCCTAATTTACCTTACGGAAACAGTCAAAAATTGGCACAACAAACGCTTTTATTTAAAAATGCAACTGTTTGGACCAACGAAAAAGAAGGCATTCTTGAAACAGCAGATGTATTGGTTAAAAACGGTAAAATAGTTTCCATAGGTAAAAATATTTCAGATAATTCTGCTACAATTATTGATGCTAACGGCAAACATTTAACCTCTGGAATCATTGATGAACACTCACATATTGCAATTTCTAGAGGTGTAAATGAATCGGGTCATAATTCTACAGCCGAAGTTACAATTCAAGATGTTGTAAATAGTGAAGATATTAATATTTATCGAGATTTAGCAGGTGGCGTTACAACTTCGCAATTGCTTCATGGTTCTGCAAATCCAATTGGTGGTCAATCGGCAATTGTAAAATGGAAATGGGGTTTATCTGCAGATGAAATGTTGTATAAAAATCAGCCAAAATTTATAAAATTTGCATTAGGAGAAAATGTAAAACAAGCCAATTGGGGAATTTCTAGCCCAACACGTTTTCCGCAAACAAGAATGGGTGTTGAACAAGTTTTTACAGATTATTTTCAACGTGCAAAAGAATATGATTTATCTTGGAAAAATTATAAATTAAATTCTAAAAAATTAAAAGCTCCACGAGTAGATTTAGAATTGCAAACTTTGGCAGAAATTATTAATAAAGAACGATTTATAACTTGTCATTCGTATGTGCAATCTGAAATATTAATGATGATGAATGTTGCTGAAAAATTTAATTTTAAAATGAACACTTTTACTCACATTTTAGAAGGATATAAAGTTGCCGATAAAATGAAAGAACATGGAGTTGGCGCTTCTACTTTTTCAGATTGGTGGGCTTATAAATTTGAAGTAAACGATGCAATTCCATACAACGGACCAATTATGCACAATGCTGGTTTGGTTGTAGCATACAATTCTGATGATGCAGAAATGTCTAGAAGATTAAATCAAGAAGCTGCAAAAGCTGTAAAATATGGAAACGTTTCAGAAGAAGAAGCTTGGAAATTTGTAACCTTAAATCCTGCAAAATTATTGCATATTGACGATAAAGTTGGAAGCATAAAAGTTGGAAAAGATGCCGATTTGGTTCTTTGGAATACCAATCCGTTATCGATATATGCCAAAGCAGAAAAGACTATAATTGAAGGTGTTGTTTATTATGACATTGTAAAAAATGAAGCATTAAAATTGGAAGTTACCAACGAGAAAAATGAAATTATTGGTCAGTTATTAAACGAAAAAAATAAAGGAATGATAACGCAAGAGCCAAAAAAGAAAGAGAAAAAAGACTACCATTGTGATACTTTAGAAGAAAATTAATATGAAAAAATTATATATACTTACGTTAATTTTGAGTTTTACAATAAATTTAAATGCTCAATTTAAACCTGCCGAAAAGCAAACAAAATCGGTTATAATTTTAAATGCAACGGCACATTTGGGCAACGGAAAAATTATTGAAAATAGCGTTATTGGTTTTAAAGATGGGAAAATTGTATTAGTTGCAGATGCTACAACAATAAGAATAGATTTTTCTGCCTATGATATTAAGATTGATGCCAGCGGAAAACATGTATATCCTGGATTTATTGCACCAAATTCTACATTAGGATTGGTGGAAATTGATGCAGTAAAATCATCTGATGATGAAGATGAAATAGGAAGTAATAATCCAAATGTGAGAAGTATAATTGCTTATAATTCTGAATCGAGAGTTACAGAAACTGTAATTCCAAACGGAATTTTAATGGCACAAATTACACCTCGTGGCGGCAGAATTTCTGGTACATCATCTATAGTTCAATTGAATGCTTGGACTTGGCAAGATGCGTTAGTAAAAGAAAATGATGGAATGCATCTTAATTTTCCAACTACATTTAGAAAAGGAAGAGGTGCAGAAAATGGTGTAATTGAAGTAAACAAGGAATACTTAAAACAAGTAGAAGAAATTACCTCTTATTTGGCCAATGCAAAAGCGTATAATGCAGAAATTTCAAAGGAAAGAAACTTAGTTTTAGAAGCAACCAAAGGTTTATTTGACGGAACACAAACCTTATTTATTCACGCCGACGAAGAAAAACAAATTGTAGATGCAATTTCAAATTTTAAATTACTTGGAATAAAAAAATTGGTAATTGTTGGTGCATTTGATGCAAATAAATGTTCTGATTTATTGAAAGAAAATACTATTGGTGTGTTGTTACGTCGCGTTCATGATATGCCAATTAACGAAGATCAAGATATAGATTTACCTTTTAAATTAGCCAAACTTTTAACCGATAAAGGAGTTTTAGTTGGCTTAGAAAATAGTGGCGATATGGAACGAATGAATACTAGAAATCTTCCTTTTCTTGCCGGAACTTGTGTTGCTTATGGTATGGATAAAGAACAAGCATTGCAATTAATTACATCGAATACTGCTAAAATTTTAGGCATTGATTCATTTTGTGGCACTTTAGAAATTGGAAAAGATGCCACATTATTTATTTCTGAAGGCGATGCTTTAGACATGAGAACCAACAAATTGAAAGAAACTTTTATACAAGGAAGATTGATAAATTTAGACAATCATCAAAGTCAATTGAATACAATTTATAAAGAAAAATACAATCAGAAGTAAAAATACTTAGTATTAAAAATTGTATTTATAAGACAATCCAGCAGTAAATTTTCGGGTTAAACCATCTGGACGTTCTTCTCTAACTACAAATGGAGTTGCAAGCGAAGTTTCTAAACTACTGTTAGAGTTTAATTTATAATTTGCTATAAGATTTCCGTTTATTGTAATTCCAGAAGAACCATTTATGCTTTGTCTGTTTCCAAAAGTATCTTGATAAGTATCTTCTCCAAAATGATATAGAAAAAGTATGTTTGGTTTAAAAACAAACTTTCCATTTTTAGTCTTATGAGAATATGTTGCTCTTAAAAGTCCATCAGATTTTCGTTCAAATAAATTTGTTGTTTCAAATAAATTAGTTCCAGAAAACTCTTTTACAAATGAATTTTTATTGATGTTTATTACTGGAATTTGAACTGCTGCATTAAAATCCCATTTTTTAAAATTATAGTTTGTTCCTAAAATTAAATCAAATGTTCCTAAGCTTGATTGATAAACCAAAGGAATTGGAAACTCATTTATTTTATTATTAGCACTTGTAAATGGTATTTTAATTCCAGAAATTATAGACCATTTCTTGTCTTCAACCTTAGATTTTAACTTGTAATTTCCTGTAATAAAGGCATCGCCAAAGTTTCCTCTAGTACCAAAACTTCCATTTGAAACAGATGAAGTTGCTTTAAAACTCATAGAAAACTTTGAATTAAATTCTCTAGAATATGTTATGTATTGAGAAAAGACAGTTACATCTTTTTCTGCTGCTGCAAAAACAAATCCTGCTTCAATACTATTTTTTGTAGTTTTTTCAGAATTATCATGACTCGTTAATGAGCAAAATCCTGCGTCACTACAACCTTGAGCAAAACTAATTAAATTTACAAAAAGTAATACTGTAACTAAAATTTTAAAACTATTTTTCATATTAATTCATATTTAACATCGCTGTTGCGAATAAATGATTGTACTGCTGGCAGTGAATTAAAACATATTTGTACTGTTCAAAATTTACTTGATTTGGAATAGCATATGTTAAATTACTTGTAGGAATTAAATTTCCAACATTTATAAAATCGTTTGGAGTTTCCGCTTTTGATAGATACACTTTTAAATCTGGTCCATCAGTAATTGTAAAATTTTCTAGTTTTAATTTGTAATTAGTTCCTTCCAAATAAATTTTGGCATCGCCATTTACATTTATTCCAGAAGTTGGATTGAAAGTTCCTGAATATCTTAAAACCGCAGAAGAATTTATACTATTTCCAGACGAAGTTTTGGTTAACTCGCCTTCTTCTTCACAAGAAATTAAAAAGCAAGATAATAACAGTGTAAAAAGTAACTTTATCATAATATTATATTTAAATAATTAATGTACGTAAATAATTTTGTATTGGTTTTTCTAAATTTTACTTTTTAAATTTAGAAATTCCATCTAGCAACCAAGCTTTATATTCTTGAATATTTGGTGTATATCCTACAGCTTTATTCAAATTATTCTCATTTAAATCGGTCAAGACATAATAAGGTTGAGAATTTGTTTTATAACGAGTAATTATGAAATCTGACCATTTATTTCCTATTGTAACTACTTCATTTCCTGTAGATTTAGAAATATATTGTTCTTCTATTGGCAATTCTCTATTATCATCTACATAAAGTGAAATTAATACAACATCGTTTTTTAATATTTTTAAAATTTGTTCATCAGACCAAACATTGATTTCCATTTTTCTACAATTTACACAAGCAAATCCTGTAAAATCTAATAGAATTGGCTTCTTAACCAATTTTGCATAAGCATAACCTTTTTTATAATCTGTAAACGTTACAATGTTATGTTCGCCATATTTTGCACCATCAGGTAATTTTTCTTGAGATGCGGTTACAGAATTTCCAAAAAATCCTTTTGGACTTTCACTATAGGTTTGTGATGGCGGAAAAGCACTTATTAATTTTAAAGGTGCGCCAAATAAACCAGGAATCATATAGATTGTAAAAGCTGAAACTAAAAGTGCTAAAAACAGTCTTCCAACTGATATAAATTTTAAATCGCTATCGTGTGGTAATTTAAATTTTCCAAATAAATAAATTGCCCAAGCGCCAAATACAGCAATCCAAATGGCTAGAAATGTTTCTCTTTCTAAAATGTGAAGTTGCAAAACCAAATCGGCATTTGATAAAAATTTAAATGCAAAAGCCAATTCTAAAAATCCCAAAGAAACTTTGACAGTATTTAACCAACCACCAGATTTTGGTAATGAATTTAACCAACTAGGAAACATTGCGAACAACATAAATGGTAATGCTAAAGCTGATGAAAACCCTAACATTCCAATAACTGGTGCAATTCCACCTTTGGTTGCAGATTCTACTAAAAGTGTTCCCACAATTGGTCCAGTGCAAGAAAATGATACAATTGCCAATGCCAAAGCCATAAATAAAATACCGATAATTCCACCTCTATCGGCTTGTCTATCAATTTTATTTGCCCAAGAATTGGGTAACATAATTTCAAACGCACCAAGAAATGAAGCGGCAAAAACGACTAGTAAAACAAAGAAAATTAAGTTAAACCATACATTGGTAGACAATCTATTTAATGCATCTGCGCCAAAAATACCTGTAACTGCAAGACCCAAAACTACATAAATTGCAATTATTGATAATCCATAAAATATAGCGTTTTTTTGACCTTGCGCTTTTGTTTTACTTTGTTTTGTAAAAAAACTAACCGTCATCGGAATCATTGGAAAAACGCAAGGTGTTAGCAATGCGGCCAATCCGCCAAGAAAAGCAAGAAAAAAAATTGTCCACAATCCTTTTTTATCATCCTCTTTTTCTTCTGTAATTTCTGGTTTACCTTGAGATACGGTTGTTTGTGTTTTAGTTGTATCAATTAGTGGTGGTAAATTTTTATTTGTAACTGGTTCTACAAGAGTAGAATCTACTTTAACAGGTAAAACCGCATTTGAAATTGCTGGAATATCAAATACAAAATTTTTAACATCATTAATACAAGCTTCTTTACATACTTGATATTCAAATCGTAAACTTATTTTAGTAGTTTTAGGATTTGTAATTTTAATTCGTTGCGTAATTGTTGCCGATTTCTCAAAAAAGTATTCATCAATTTCAAAAATTTCACTAAACTCTTTTTTAAATTTACTTTCTTGCGCTTTTCCAATTAATTGATAATTAGCGTTTTGATTTTTAAAAATCAATTTCATTGCTATTGGTCCGCCATCTGGTGTAAATTGAGTGTAAACGTGCCAACCATCGTCAATTGTTCCGTTTATGATTAAATTAAATTCTGTTTCAGATAATTTTTCAACTTTGGTTGTCCATTTTGCTGGTTCCAACATTTGTGAATTCACAGTTGAAAAGATAAAAAAAAATAAAATTAGTAAAAGGAATTTCTTCATTATAGTATAGTAATTTTTAAAATATTAGTTGTTGTGTTTGTAACTTTAAACCGATCATCAAATCGTTTATTTATTATCCAAACTATCTCATTATTAGAACATAAAAGCCAAACATTAGCTTTATTATGGATTGAAAATTTTTCGTCTTTAAAAAATTTACTCAATTTTTTTTTGCCTTTCATTCCATAAGGATAAAAATAATCTGATTCTTGCCATTTTCTAATTGTTAATGGAAATTGTAATTTATTTTTATCTACAAATATAGCGTTAGAATTTGTTTCGAAAATGTCGGCTACTTTACAAATAGAAAGATTTAAGGGAATTTTAACTTCTAACTGATTTTCTTCTATAAAATATTCCTCTTTATCATTTACGGTTTCATCTGCATAAAGGATTAAAAATTCTCGATCTTTTAACAAAATATAATTTTCTGAAAACACTTTTTTACCAGATTGAGCATATACTAAATCATAAATATCTTGCCAAGCAGTAAACTCAAATTCCTTTAACCATTGATATAAATAAGCAGAATAATTAGATAGTTGTAGTAGTTTTTTAAGATTAAAATAAATTGTTCCATCTTCATTTTCGGTCACTACTTCTTTAAAAATAATATATTCACCATCGGCAACAATTGTTTGAGCATCAGATAAATGGTTTTGTGTTTTTTGAAAAGAATCAAGAAAATTTGGATTTATTTCTTTCAATATTGGAACTATTCCGTGTCTAATTTTATTTCTTAAATAGTTGTCAGATGCATTGCTAGAATCTTCACGCCATTGAATACCATTTTCATTCGCATAATTCTCAATTTCTTCTCTAGAAAAAGGTAATAATGGTCGTATAATTTTATCATTTTGTGACGGAATTCCTGTCAATCCATCCAATCCAGTTCCACGAGACAAATTAATTATAAAAGTTTCTAAATTATCATCAAGATGATGCGCAGTTAAAATAAAATCGAAATTATGCTCGTTCAATTGTTCATAAAACCAATCATAACGCAATTTTCTAGCTGCAACTTGAATAGATAATTTATAATCTATTGCAAATTGCTTTGTATCGAAATTTTGAATAAAAACTGGAATTTTTTTATCATAACAAAATGCTTTTACAAAAGCTTCATCACCATCACTTTCTAATCCTCTTAAAGAAAAATTGCAATGTAAAACGGCAATTTTATATTTTAATTGATGAAATAATTCTAATAAAATTATACTATCAATTCCGCCACTAACTGCCAAAAGCAACTTCTTGCCTTTGAGAAAAGAAAAATTATTGTTAAGATGTTGTTCTAAATTTTTTATCATTTTCAAAAATAATTATTTTATATCGAACCAAGATAAAACTTTTGCAAAAGTTCTATCTTGAGTTTGCAATCCTGAGTATATAAGCGTTTTTGTACCAATTTCATCTTTAGCCAATTTATCAAAATATTCTAATTCTTTAAATAAATTGGGAGCAATAGTTGAAGTAGATTTAATTTCAATTACGTCTAAAAAATCGTCTTCTTGCGATAATAAATCTATTTCTCTACCATCAGAATTGCGCCAAAACCAAAATTCTTTCATTAAATTTTGATGATAATTTTGCTTAACCAATTCCATAACTATCATATTTTCAAATAAATGACCTTTATATGTATTGAATTTAATTTGTTTTTCATCTTTTATTCTTAGTAAATGGCAAAGTAATCCTGTATCATAAAAATATAATTTAGAACTTTTTATAACACGCTTATCAAAATTTTTATGATAAGGATGTAACAGATAAATTATGTAACTGCTTTCCAGCAAAGACAACCACGATTTTGCTGTTGGTTGTGTAATATTACAATCGTTAGCAAGTGAGCTTAAATTTAATAAATTTCCTGCTCGTGAAGCACATAAACTTAAAAAAGTTCTAAAAGTACGCATGTCTCTAATGTTTACTAACTCTGCAATATCTCTTTCTACGTATGTTTCTATATAATTTTTATAAAATGTTGTAGAAGGAATATTTCTATCGTAAATTGCTGGATAAAAACCATTTATCATTGCTTCAATATAATTTTTAGATAAAAAATTTCCAGCTTTCATTTCATTAAAATCGAAAGGAAATAATTTAAATAAAGCTACACGTCCTGCTAAACTTTGAGTAATGTTTCTCAACAATAAAAAATTTTGTGAACCAGATAAAATATATTGTCCCATTATTTTCTTTTCATCTACAATAGTTTGAAGGTATGAAAATAAATGTGGTACGCGCTGTGCTTCATCAATTATACAAAAAGAATCATACTCTTTTAAAAAATTATTTGGATCATTCTCGGCAAATTTTCTTAAATCTGGATTCTCTAAACTTATGTATCTATAACCTGGAAAAAGTTCTTTTAACAAAGTAGTTTTTCCAGATTGTCTTGGTCCAGTTAAAGCAAGAATTGGATACTTGTCTTTAAGGAAATTCATATAATTTATTATTTCTCTTTTTACTTCCATAACATCTTAATTATAATGCAAATATATAAATAAATTTTTAATTTACAGAAGTTTTATTTTGAATTTACAGAATTTTTATATTGAATTCACAG
Source organism: Flavobacterium sp. (assembly GCA_043768185.1). Classification (GTDB taxonomy): domain Bacteria; phylum Bacteroidota; class Bacteroidia; order Flavobacteriales; family Flavobacteriaceae; genus Flavobacterium. The sequence continues at coordinate 3,283 of JAYVKR010000194.1, read as the reverse complement.
AAGTTTTATTTTGAATTTACAGAAGTTTTATTTTTAATTTACAAAAGTTTTATTTTGAATTTACAGAAGTTTTATTTTGAATTTACAGAAGTTTTATTTTGAATTTACAGAAGTTTTATTTTGAATTTACAGAAGTTAAATTCCTAATAAAACTTCGAACATTGCTTTAGCTTTCAATAAACATTCTTCATATTCACTTTCTGGTTCAGATAAAGAGGTTATTGCACTTCCAACAGAAAATGAAAGATACTGATTTTCAGAATTATACAAAATACTTCTTATAACAACATTAAAATCAAAATCGCCATTTGGTGTAAAATATCCAACTGCACCACTGTACAATCCGCGTTTGGTTTCTTCAAGCGTTTCTATAATGTTCATCGCTGCAATTTTTGGTGCGCCAGTCATACTTCCCATAGGAAAAGTAGATTGTAAAATTGCCACTGGCGAAGTAGTATTTTCAACTTCAGAAACTATTGTTGAAATCATTTGATGCACTTGTTTAAACGTATAAATTTTACATAATTCTTCAACATTTACAGATGATTTTATAGCTGTTCTAGACAAATCATTTCTAACTAAATCAACAATCATAATGTTTTCTGAGCGTTCTTTAGAATTATTTTCTAAATTAAATTTTAAAATTTCATCTTCTTCAATATCATATGATCTTTTGGATGTTCCTTTTATAGGTTGTGAAATCATTTTGTAATTTTCTTTCTTCAAATAGCGTTCTGGCGAAGCACATAGTAAAAAATTAGTATTGTTTTTAAAATATACTGCAAATGGTGATTCAGATATTGAATTGAGTTTTTTGTAAATTTGTAATGGATTTATTACTGTATTTTCGGCATAAAATTCCATACAAAAATTAGCTTCATAAATGTCGCCATGATGAATGTGCTCTAGTATTTTTGATACTTTGGTAATGTAATTTTCTTTAGAAATTCTTTGGTCAATTTTAGTTTCTCGCAAAGTTGCAAAGTCACGAAAATTCGTTTTGTTGCTAATTTCTTGAAAATCACTTTCAATTTCTTCATCACACATATTCAAATACTGAATTTCAACTTGATTTTCTTTAATTAAAAATAACTTTTTAGGTTGAAAGAAAAACAAATCTGGAAAATACAATCCATCAAAATTATTGGATGTTAAATTTTCTACATTATTCTTTAAATCATAAGACAAATAGCCAAAAAGCCAATCTTTAGTCTGACTTTGATATTGATGTAAATCTTGAAATGAGTTGTGATAGTCTGTTTTTATTGACGTAAAAGCATCAACAGCAAGAACATAATCGTAAGAAGAGTATTTTTTATTTTTATTATAATTACAATTACTATCTAAAAAAACAACCTCACGAAATTGATTTGACCAATGCAATAATAGATTTTTAAACTCTGAAACGTTTACAATTGATTTATAAATAGATGTTCTCAAAATGATTTTATAAGATTCCAAAATTACAATAAAAATAATTTTCTAATAATAGTATTTTCTAAAAATCTTGGCACGGTTTTTAGATGAGATTAAACAAGCTAATAATCTTAAAAAATAATCATTTTGATAAAAAATTACTATTTCTTTTAAACATTTGTAACATTAACCTTTTAAATAGTAATTTTTTATGAAAACAATTTCGAAAATTAGTTTGGCGATTTTAATTTTAAGTATCGCCTATTCTTGTAAAAATGCAAACGAATCTGAAAACGCAAGTGCAAAGTCAGATTATGCCTCAGAAAAAACAGATAGTACTTCTGTAATTTCATCCAATGCAGCAGTTGAACCCAAGAAAACTAATAGGAAATTTATTCGAACCGCTGACTTTCAATACAAAGTAAAAGATGTTGTTAAAACTACCTATAACATTGAAAGTACAACTTCTAAAATTGGTGGATTTGTAACTTTTACAGAATTAAAAAGTACGGTAAATGACAAATCTGAAACTAGAGTTAGCCAAGATAGTATTCTAGAAACTACAAAATTTACAGTTGAAAATAATATTACAATTCGAGTTCCAAATACAAAATTGGATACATTACTAACATCATTTAGAAAAGAAGTTGCGTTTTTAGACTTTAGAATTATAAAAGCGGATGATGTTTCTTTGCAATTATTATCTAATAAAATGGCACAAAAAAGAAGTTCGTCAATTGAAAAAAGAGTCGAAAAAGCTATAGATGATAAAGGAAAAAAACTAAACCAAATTATCGATGCCGAAGATAATTTAGCATCTAAAAAAGAGGCGAACGATGGTAAAACATTAGAAAATCTTTCTATGGACGATCAAGTAAATTTCAGTACCGTAAACATTAGATTGTACCAAAGAGAAGAAATTAAAAATGAATTATATGCAAGCGAAAAAAATATAAATAAATACAGACCACATTTGGGTTTACAAATTTGGGATTCGCTAAAAACTGGTTGGTTTATGTTGGAAGGAATTGTTGCTTTTGTTACGCAACTTTGGGCATTATTTTTAATTGCATTTTTAGGTTGGATAGGTTATAAAAAATTTATTAAAAATGTAAAAACAACTATTTAACAATTGTTTAATTTATTTTTTATATTTGATAAACTTTTTAAATTATTAAATATGAAAATTACAACAATTATTATTAGAACATTAATTGGTTTATTAATGCTTTTTGCATCCATTAGTTATTTTTTTCATCTTATGCCAGAACCAGAGCAAACGGGGAATATGAAGATTTTTAGTGAAGGAATAAATGCTTCAAAATATCTAATGCCTTTGGTTAAAATTGTAGAACTGGTTTGTGGTTTATCTTTTGTAACAGGAAAATATGTGTAACTTTTTACAATTGTTTTAATTCCAGTAACATTAAACATTTTATTGATAAATATTTTTATGATGCCCGAAGGAACTCCAATTGCGGCAGTATTATTTTTAGGAAATATATTTATAATTTACAGAAACTGGGACAGTTATAAAGGATTGTTTTCTGCTAATTAAATTCTAATAAAAAATTCCAAATTCCAAAGCTAAATCATTGGAATTTGGAATTTTAATATTTTGAAAATTAATTTCTAGACGTGCAAAGCGCGATTATCAGTTGCAACCAAAGCAGCTTCTTTCATTGCTTCTGCAAATGTTGGATGTGCGTGCGACATTCGAGAAATATCTTCGGCAGATGCTCTAAATTCCATTGCGGTAACTGCTTCTGCTATTAAATCGGCACAACGAGCACCAATCATATGAATTCCTAAAACTTCATCAGTTTTTGCATCCGCTAAAATTTTTATAAATCCATCTAAATCGCCA
>JAYVKR010000193.1:0-12424 GCA_043768185.1 Flavobacterium sp. | reverse complement strand
CTTTCTTGTAAAAAACGCATCATTCCATAAGGATTTTCATTAGAAATTCCGATGCTGTTTATTTTTCCTTCTTTTATTAAATTGTCATAAATAGACAATACTTCAAAGAAATTATCTTGCCAATTGGTATCAATTTTAGAAACTCCTCTTTGCCCAAACATATTCATAACACGTTCTGGCCAATGCATTTGATACAAATCTATATACTCTGTTTGAAGATTTTTTAAACTCAATTCAACAGCTTCGTGAATACTCTTTTTAGAAAAATCTAAAGGTTGTCTAATGTAATTTAAACCACGATTTGGACCAGCAATTTTTGTAGCAACAATAACTTTTTCTCTTTGTGAAGTTCCAATTTTTTTAATCCAAGTACCAATGTGTCTTTCGGTGCTTCCAAAAATAGTTTCGTTTCCACCAATAGGATACATTTCGGCAGTATCAAGAAAATTTATGCCTCTTTCTATTGCGTAATCTAATTGCGAATGCGATTCGGCTTCACTATTTTGATTACCAAATGTCATTGTGCCAAGGCAAATTTTACTAATTTTTATAGATGTATTTGGAAGATTGGTGTACTTCATTTTCTAAGGAAATGTGAAAAATTATTTTTTGTAAAAGTAAAACTTAGTTTTTAGATTTAGAATTTTGCTTTTAGAATTTTATGTTAAAAAAAGGTTCTAAAAAACTACTTTAGAACATTTTAAGATTATGATTTTACAATGTCTCTAATAATTTTGAGATGATGTTTGGTGTGCAAAACAAGAAATTTTTGAGTTTGTTTTACATTCAAATCATTAAAATATGGATGCGGAAAAAAGTTGTTTTTATGAAATGTTTCTAGTTTTAAAATTTTACTTTTTACTTTTTCAAGATTTTCTTTTAAAGAATTTATAGATATTTCTCCTGTTGGCATTGCAACTTCTGGAGCTTTTGCTTTTCCTCTTGGAATGGTGTTAGTTGTAAAAACTATAAAGCGTTTCATATTGAATTTAGGTTTAAAATCGTCTGGATTAGATTTTTCTAAAGCCGAAATTATTCTTGCTAAAACCAACAAACAATGGTCTATTTGCCAACCAACACTAGCTTTAGAAACTGCTAGATTGTTTTTTTCTAGATTTGGAATGTTGTTTTCTAACTCTTTTAATAAATCATTTAGTTTTTGCATAAATTATATCCAGTTTATTAAATTAATTTTCACTTCTTTATTACTTACGTTATATACCTTTTGAACCAACTCTGGTGTAAAATCTAAAATATCTGAAATTACAAATTTTTCTCCACTTTCATTAAAAATGATTTTACCTAAAGTAAATAATTTACTGCCAAATTTAGATTCGAATATTATAATCTTTAGATTATCAGAACTTAAATTAATTTTAGTTTCTTTTTTGTTTTTTTTAATAATTAATGAATTATTCAATTTGTCAAAATAAATGTCTCTTGAAAATTCAAAGAAAAAATGTTTGAAATATAACGTTGAAACTAAAAAAAATAACAAACTGAAAATCAAACCAATCATTCCAAAAATATACAAGTTTGATTCAAAAATTAACGAAGTTGAAATGTAAAGTAAAAATGCTGCCGAAATAGTAAAAACAATATGTAAAATTATAGAAAAGGTTAAACTAACTTTTTCAAATTTCTGTCTTATAAATACATTTTTTTCTTCTGTTGTGTGTTTTAATGTTGATAAAATCAAACTTATCACTGGAAAAAAAACTGCAATGCAAATTATAATTAAAATTTGATTTATATTCATATTTGAAAATTTATAATAAAATCATTTAACTATTAAAGTTTTCAATAAAGTTTAACTATATTTTTTGCACAGTAATTGATGTGTTTATGGATAAGAGTTTAAACTTTTAAACATTAAACCCTTAAACAACTTTAAACTTTATCAAAGTTCATTAAGCATTTTAGAAATTTCGTCTAGTTTTGGAGTTAAAATAATTTCTATTCTACGGTTTTTAGCTTTTCCTTCTGGTGTGTCATTGCTTATTAATGGTGCAAATTCTCCTCTTCCTGCAGCAGTAAGATTTTCTTTGTTTACTCCTTTGTTTTCTGATAATATATTTACAATTGCCGTAGCTCGTTTGGTAGATAAATCCCAGTTGCTTTCTATTCCGCCACCAATATTTCCTAGAATTTTATCGTTATCTGTATGACCTTCAATTAAAACTGAAATATCTGGATTTTGTGCCAAGACTTTTCCAACTTCTACAACAGCAACTTTTCCTTCTGTGCCAACTGCCCAACTTCCTGTGGCAAAAAGTAATTTATTTTCCATAGAAACATATACTTTTCCGTTGCGTTGTTCTATAGTCAAACCTTTTCCTTCAAATGCTTTTAACGATTTAGAAAGCGTTTCTTTTAGTTTTTTCATGCTTGCATCTTTGGCAGCAATAAAATTTTCTAGTTCGCTTAATCGTTTAGAACTTGCTTCTAACTCTGATTTTAATTTGTTTAATCTGTCTTGTTCTGCTGCAAGTGCTTTTTCTTTAGTTTCTAGTTTTGCTAGCAGTTCTCTATTTTTATTTATATTGGTTTCTAACGCGTCGTTACTGTCTTTTTCTAATGCGTTGTATGATGCTTGAAGTGTTTTTAAACTTTTATCTGAGGCAGAAAAGTCGGCTTGAAGTTTATCTCTTTCTGATTTTAGTTTGTCTCTTTCTAGTTTTAGTGCGTTTAAATCTTGCTCTAATTGATTCTTAGATTTTGTTAAATCTTCATTTCCGTCTGCAAGTGTTCGGTTCTCTTTTTTTAAATCGGCATATTTATTTTCTAGTTCGTTGTAGATTTTTTTTGATACGCACGATGTTGATAGCGCAAGAAGTAATAATGTTGCTGTTATGTTTTTAATCATTTTGTTTTTTAATTTTTGTTTTACAAAAAGTTTTGTTTTATAAACCATTAAGAAGTTTAAGTTTCTCAACCAACCTAATAGTTTAATTATTTAAATCGAATCAAAATTAAAACTTCAAATTGGTTTTTTATCTATCAAAAAATATTGTTGTTGACATTGTTATTGACAAAAAAATCGAATCTTGATTTAAGATTGTTGATTAACGATTTTTGATTTCAGATTTTTTGAAAATTGATTTTTGAAATTGATATTGCAATTGCAATTGATTTTTGATATTGAAATTGAAATTGATTTTTGAAATTGTTGATGTCACTTCGACTGCGCTCAGTGTGACAAATTAAGTAAGATTTTAAAATTATTACTTGATTGAAATTGATTACAATTTGATTGAAGATTGTTGATTAACGATTTTAGATTTTTTGAAATTGATTTTTGTAATGAGATTCATCCTTCGTCAGAATGACAAAGTTTCGTGTAAATTGATTTTTGTTATGAGATTCTTCCTTCGTCAGAATGACAAAGTTGCACATAAATTGATTTTTGAAATTGCAATTGATTTTTGAAATTGCAATTGATTTTTGAAATTGCAATTGATTTTTGAAATTGAAATTGATTTTTGAAATTGAAATTGATTTTTGAAATTGAAATTTCCCTAGCCGTGATGGAAATGGAACTCTTTTTACTTTAAAATTGTGATTTTTCTTGTTGAAAAAAAGCGACCAAAGAAGCTCTTTTTTTAACTAGAAAAAGCCAATTTTAAAGTGAAAAAGTGAAATGTACAGCGCGATTGGCTTCTAATCTATCTCTACCAAAATAGGACAATGATCTGAATGTTTGGCATCTGGCAAGATTACTGCGCGCGACATTCTATTGCGAAGGTTTTCGCTAACTAAATTGTAATCTATACGCCAACCTTTGTTATTTCCTCTTGCTCCAGCGCGATAACTCCACCAAGAATAGTTGTGCGGTTCTTTGTTAAAATGACGGAAAGAATCTATAAAACCTGCTTTCATAAAAAGGTCTAACCAGTTGCGTTCGTGAGGTAAAAATCCAGAAACTGTAGCATTGCGAATTGGATCGTGAATGTCTATGGCTTGATGGCAAATGTTATAATCGCCACCAATAACTAGGTTTGGAATTTCTATTTTTAATTTATTAATGTAGTCTTGAAACTCGTTCATGTAATTAAATTTATGTCCAAGTCTTTCAATATTTGTGCCTGATGGCAAGTACAAACTCATTACAGAAATGTCATCAAAATCGGCTCGAATGTTTCTTCCTTCAAAGTCCATACTTTCTATTCCTGTACCATAAAGAATTTTCTTTGGCTCAGTTTTAGACAAAATTGCAACGCCACTATATCCTTTTTTATTGGCAGAAAAGTAGTATTGATATGGATAACCTGCGGCTGTAATTTCGTTGGTAGGAATTTGATCTTCGTTGGCTTTTATTTCTTGAAGACAAATTACATCTGGATTGGCTTGTTGCAACCAATCTAGAAATCCTTTGGTAATTGCTGCTCTAATTCCGTTTACGTTGTATGATATGATTCGCATTTTAATTTTTTTTTATGATTTCAAATGTAAATAAAAACGATAAAATAAGGGTAATTAGTTTTAAATATTAGTAAATGTTTAATCAATTTTAGATTTTTGTAATTTTAGAAAAATACCTATCTTTAGAATTACTATATTTGTTTCTTACTGCAAATTGAAAATTATATAAATGGGATTAGTTACAGCTAAAGAAGTTGCGAAAGCAATAAACGCCGAAAAATATGGAGTTTTAGGAACTTTTGCCGGTTGGTTACTAATGAAAACGCTTAAAATTTCTACATTAAACAAGATTTATGATAGAAATAAACATTTAAAAGATGTTGTTTTTTTAAATGCTATTTTGGATGAGTTTCAAATAAGGTTTGAAATTCCAGAAGAAGATTTAAAAAGATTACCCAAAGATGGCGCATATATTACCATTTCCAATCATCCACTTGGAGGAATTGATGGTATTTTGCTTTTAAAATTAATGCTTGAAAGAGAACCTAATTTTAAAATTATTGCCAATTTTTTGCTTCATAGAATTGAACCTATGAAACCTTATATTATGCCAGTAAACCCATTTGAAAATCATAAAGATGCCAAATCTAGTGTAATAGGAATTAAAGAAACATTGCGCCATTTGAGCGATGGAAAACCACTTGGAATGTTTCCTGCAGGAGAAGTTTCTACCTATAAAGACGGAAAATTAATGGTTGATAAACCTTGGGAAGAAGGCGCAATGAAAGTGATTAGAAAAGCACAAGTTCCTGTTGTGCCAATATATTTTCATGCAAAAAACAGTAGGTTGTTTTACTTGCTTTCTAAAATTGATGATACATTAAGAACTGCCAAATTACCATCGGAATTATTGACTCAAAAAGATAGAGTTATTAAAGTTAGAATAGGTAAACCAATTTCTGTAAACGAACAAAATGAGCTTAAAACTATTGAAGAATATTCAGAATTTTTAAGAAAGAAAACCTATATGCTTGCTAATTCTTTTAATGATGGAAGTAAGTTTTTAACGGTTCCGAATTTAAAATTACCAAGAAGTCCAAAACAAATTGCAACGCCAGCCAATCAAGAAAAAATGGTTGAAGAGGTAAACAAACTTCGAGATAGCGATTGTAGATTATTGCAAAGTAAAAACTATGAAGTATTTTTTACCAAAGCCGATAAAATTCCGAATGTTATTCACGAAATTGGACGATTACGAGAAATAACTTTTAGAGAAGTTGGCGAAGGAACAAATAAATCTTTAGACTTAGATAAATACGACGAATATTATCATCATATGTTTCTTTGGGATGATGAAACCAAGCAAGTTGCTGGTGCTTACAGAATGGGATTGGGAAGTGAGATTTTCCCTAAACATGGAATTGAAGGTTTTTATTTGAACGAATTGTTTAGATTTGAAAATGAACTGAACGAAATGATGCAAAGTTCTATAGAAATGGGACGCGCATTTGTAATTAAAGAATACCAACAAAAACCAATGCCATTATTTTTGTTATGGAGAGGAATTATTCATATTACGTTACGTTTTCCTGAGCATAAATTTTTACTTGGCGGCGTAAGTATTAGCAATCAGTTTTCAGATTTTTCTAAGTCGTTAATGATAGAATTTATGAAATCTAATTATTACGATCCGTATATTGCGCAGTATGTACATCCAAAAAAAGAATTTAAAGTTAAATTAAAAGATGCTGACAAAGATTTTATTTTTGATGAAGCCGAAGCCGATTTAAATAAATTTGATAAAATTATTGACGAACTAGAACCAGGAAGTTTGCGCTTACCGGTTTTAATAAAAAAATATATAAAACAAAATGCACGCTTGGTAGCATTTAATGTTGATCCGTTGTTTAACAACGCCATTGACGGATTAATGTACATAAGAATTGCAGATATTCCAGAAAGTACCATGAAACCTGTTATGGAAGAATTTCAGGCAGAGTTGGAGCGCAAACTTGGTGAGAAGGAAGGATTGTAGGTTTTAGCTTTAATTTTATTATTAAACTAAGAAGCATCGAAGTGTTTTGTTTAAATTGTGTATTTAAAAAAAAGTCTTCGATACTTCCTATGTCAGTACAGGCGAAGCTCAGACTAACAGTCGTGCATAAAATTGTGTTTTTTGCAAAATTCTTAAATTTTTTTACATTGCCAATTTAAACTATACTGTCTCACTGAGCTTGTCGAAGTGTTTTTTATTGAAGTCAGATATAAATTTATTAAATTTACAATGTCTCACTGAGCTTCGCCTGTGCTAACATAGGAAGCATCGAAGTGTTTAATTAAAAATAATTACATGAAATCATATTTTGTATACATTATTAAATGTAGTGATAACTCCTATTATACTGGTTTTACAAATAATATTGAAAGAAGATTAAACGAGCATATTTCTGGCAGAAACAAAGATTGTTATACTTTCAATAAACGTCCTTTAGAATTAATGTGGTTTGAGACCTTTAATGACGTTTTTGATGCAATTGCAACTGAAAAAAGAATAAAAGGTTGGACTAGAATAAAAAAAGAAGCTTTGATTAAAAATGATTGGGATAAAATTGTATTGTATTCTAAGAATTATTCTCAATTTGGAAAACCTAATACAGAAAAGTCTTCGACAAGCTCAGACTGACATTGGTTTTCAGAATTGTTTTTATTGCAAGTTTTATAATCATTTATTTAAAGTCAATTTTATAAACGATTGTCTCACTGAGCTTGTCGAAGTGTTTTATTTGAATTTGGTTTTGTATTAAAATGTCTTCGATACTTCCTTTGTCAGTACAAGCGAAGCTCAGACTGACATTGATTTTTAGAATTTTTTTTATTGCAAGATTCATAATTTTTTTTCTAAACTCAGTTCTGAAAATAATTGCCTCACTGAGCTTTGCCTTAACTGATATTGGAATTATCGAAGTGTTTAGTTTTAAAAAGTCAATATAAAATTAAACAATTTAATTTATTTTCCAGTTGCTGCCAAAGCTGTTGCTAAAACTCCACCAATTATTATAAAATATACTATCAAAAACAAAATATAAAGTCCACTTAAGCAAGTGCCAATAATAGACATTATATATCCAGCATTTAATTGGCCAAAACCTAAATAGGAATTAGGAGATTCATTGTACAATTTTTTATCTTTATTAAAAAATACTAATCCTATAATTCCTAAAATTAATCCTACTCCAATACAAGAAAAGACAATAGAGCAAATTCCTAAAACTAAAACTGCAACCGAGTTTGGTAATGCTTGTTTATTATTATTGTTTTCCATGTTTAATTATAATTTTAGGATTGCGAAAATATAAAATTTATTGGAATACACTATCAATTGGTTCCCAAAGTTCTATTTTATTTCCTTCTGGATCTAAAATCCAACCAAATTTTCCGTAGTCGTAAGTTTCCATTTCGCCTACAATTGTAATTCCTTCTTGTTTTAAAACTTGTAAAAGAGATTCTAAATTAGCTACTCTAAAGTTTAACATAAATTGCTTTTCGCTTGGACTGAAATAATTGGTTTTTTCACTCATTGGTGAAAATTGTGTAGCACAATCGTTACCGTTTTTATCTTTCCACCAAAAAGTTGCACCATAATCGTCTGTTTTTAAACCTAAATGTTTTCCATACCAAGACAACAATTCTTTAGAGTTTTGTGCTTTAAAGAAAATTCCGCCAAGACCAGTTACTCGTTTTAAAATGGGTTTTTCAACTTTTTCTTTATTGTAAAATGAAGTGATTTTATTGACTATTGTTTGCGCTAATTTTTCATGACTTTCAAAAGTCCAACCTGCAATGTGTGGCGATAATAAAACGTTTTCTGCTTGAAGCAAATACTGTAATGCTTGAGGAATTTCAACATTTGAAGACAAAAACAAATCTTCAAAGGATAATTTTTCATATTCGAGAACGTCTAAACCTGCGCCAAGAATTTTGCCAGATTGCAATGCCAAAACCAAATCGGCAGTTATAACATTTTTTCCACGAGAAGTATTGATGAACCAAAACGGTTTTGCAAATTGATTTATAAAAGTTGTATTTACTAGTTTATCTGTAGTTTCATTCCAAGGAATGTGCAAGCTTAAAACATCTGAATTTAATTGTAATTCTTCTAGTGAAACTTGTTTAGCATTATTATCGGCAACATTTTCTAGAATATCATAAAAGATTACGTTTACATCAAATCCGCGAAGTTTTTTGGCAAATGATTTTCCCATGTTTCCATAACCAATTATGCCAATTGTTTTATGTTCTAGTTCGAAACCACGATTGCCTTCGCGAATCCATTTTCCGTTTTTTACTTGCTTGTTGGCGTTGTTTAATTTATTTAATAATGACAACAACATTCCTATTGCATGTTCGCCAACTGCATTGCAATTTCCTTCTGGCGCAGCAATTAAATGAACTCCTTTTTGGGTTGCATAATCGCAATTTATACTTTCTAATCCTGCGCCAACGCGTGCTATAAATTGTAAATTGGTTGCTTTGTCTAGAAATGTTTTATCGATTTTAAATCGGCTACGAATTATTATTCCGTTGTAATTATGAATAATTTTTTCTATTTCTTCTTTGGTTGATGTAAAATCTTCTTCATTACTAAAACCTGCATTTTGCAATTGTTCTTTTAATAATGGATGATTGTTGTCTAGATGAAGGATTTTAATGGTTTCGAGTTTCAAAGTTTCATTATTTGCCACTAAGTCGCTAAGGCGCAAAGTTATTTTTATTGTATAAAGATAATTATTTTTGTGTTACTGAAATTGAAAGAAAAGACATAAATTAATTAGCCCAGATTGAATGGAATAACATCCCAATTTTTTATTGGGATTTATGGAATGAAAGCTGGATAATGGTTGATAAATATGCCCAAGCCAATTGCTTCTAAAAAAAATTAAAATCCAAGAATAACTTTGGCAATAGAAAAATAAATTAATATGCCGCAAATGTCGTTGCTGGTTGTAATAAATGGTCCTGTTGCAAGTGCTGGATCGACACCGATTTTGTCTAGCAACAATGGTACAAATGTTCCTAATAATGAGGCAATTATGATTACTGAAATTAATGCTGTGGTGATGGTAATGATAATTTTGGCACTTTCGCCAAGTAAAAAATAACTTCCTAAAAATAGAATTATGGCAAGAATTACTCCGTTTAATAAACTTAGTGAAACTTCTTTTATTAATCTGTTAAAAAGTGAACCGCTAAGTGTGTTGTTTGCCAATCCTTGAACAATTATTGCCGATGATTGTACACCAACATTTCCTGCCATTGCTGCAATTAATGGTGTAAAAAAGAATAATTCTTTGTGGTTTTTCATTGCGCCTTCAAACAAACCTAGCATGTGAACAGAAATAAAGCCGCCAAAAAGTGCCAAAACTAACCATGGTAATCGTGCTCTTGTTAGGTCGAGAATACTATCATCTGCTTCTACATCTTGCGAAATTCCGGCTGCTAATTGGTAATCTTTATCGGCTTCTTCTTTCATTACATCAACGATATCGTCAATGGTTACTCGTCCAACTAATCGTCCCATTTCGTCTACAACTGGAATGGCTTCTAGATCGTATTTTTGCATTATTCGAGCAACCTCAACATTGGGTGTGTGAACTTTTACATAATCCACTTTTTTAATATAGACTTCGCTAATGTGGGTTTTAGTAGATGTTGTTAGTAAATCTTTTAGTGATAATCGTCCTTTTAAACGGTTTTCATCGTCTACTACATATATAGAATGTACGCGAGTTACGTTTTCTGCTTGGATTCGCATTTCTTTAACGCATGTAAGAACTGTCCAGTTTTCGTTAACTTTTACTAGTTCTTTTTCCATTAATCCGCCAGCTTCATCTTCGTCGTAACGAAGTAAATCTACAATGTCTTTGGCGTGTTCTAAATCTTCTAATTCTGATATTACTTCTTCTTTTTTGCGTTGTGGCAATTCAGAAATAATATCGGCAGCATCATCTGTATCTAGTTCGTCTAGTTCTTCGGCAATTTCTTTGGCAGACAAGCCACGAAGTATTTTTTCTCGTAAATCTTCTTCAAGTTCTGGCAGAATTTCTGCGGTAACTTCGCTATCAAGAATTTTAAAAAGATAGGTTGCCTGGTAAGGTTCTAGTTCTTCAAAAATTTCGGCAATATCAGCATGGTGCATTTCATTCAATAAAACGCCAAGTTCTTGATCGTTTTTTTGTTGAATAAATTGCTCTATTTGAACTAAAAGTTCTTTGCTGATTTTAAACTGCATTGGCTTCTATTTTTAAAGTAAGTTCTATAAATTGTTCTACCGATAATTGCTCTGGTCGAAGGTCAAATATAGTATCTAATCTTAAATTATCGGACAAATTTAATGCTTTTAAACTGTTTCGCATAGTTTTTCTTCGTTGTTGAAATGCCATTTTTACAACAGTATAAAGCATTTTTTCGTTGCAAGCCAAATTAAAATTTTCTTTTCTTCTCATTCTTAACACGCCAGATTTTACTTTTGGTGGCGGAATAAAAACGGTTTCATCTACTGTAAAAAGATATTCTACATCGTAAAATGCTTGGGCTAAAACTGATAGAATTCCATAAACTTTGCTTCCTTTTTTAGAGCAAATTCTTTCGGCAACTTCTTTTTGAAACATGCCTGCAAATTCTGGAATTTGACTTCGATATTCTAAAGTTCTAAAGACTATTTGGGTTGAAATATTGTATGGAAAATTTCCTATTATGGCAAATTGTTTTCCGTTAAAAATTTCGTTGATGTTGTAACGTAGAAAATCTTTAGCAATGATTTTGTCTTTTAGTTTTGGAAAATTTTCATCTAAGTAAGTTACCGATTCGGTATCGATTTCTATTACATAAGTAGTTACTGGTTTTTCCAATAAATATTTGGTTAAAACTCCCATTCCTGGACCAATTTCTAATAAGTCGTTGTAACCTTCAAGATTTAAGGTATCTGCAATAGCTTTGGCAATTGATTCATCTTTTAAAAAATGTTGTCCGAGGTGTTTTTTGGCTTTTACTTTTTCCATTTATGTTGAATTTACTGGTACTGAATTTATTTCAGTATTTCAGTATCTTATTCTTATTTACTTCTAAGTCTCTAGGTTTTTTCTCGCAAAGACGCAAAGCGGTTTGTTTAAACTTAGAAATTAATAATTTATGCCTTAATCATTATTTCTTGGTTTGATAATTATTTGAAAATTATCATAATTCTTGTCAATTTTATTTTTTACAGAAAATTTATTTACACGTTCCATCAAACTCAAAAAACTATAAAAACGGTCAACTTTAGATGCTTCACGAAGTTGGGGATTTGATAATTCCTAAACTTTCGATTAAGACCTTAGTTCAAAAGTACAAAACAAACTTTAAATTAAGCCCAAAACCCCAATTTCTTGAAACCGCTATTGTGCGATCGTTTTTATTCAATAAGTAAATCCACTCTTATTTCACCATTCTCATCTAAAAAATCACGATTATAAACTTTTTTTCCAATAATCTCTTGCACATTTTTTATATCTTCAAGTTCACCGCCAAGTTCAATTTTATATTTACTTGAGTTATTAGAATTTTCGGATTCATAAAAGTCAGATACGTATAAACTGTATTTATCTAAAACATCGTCTAAAGGATATTGATTGTCAGATTCGTCAGATTCTAACTCATATGAAATACTTATTCTATATTTTGTGTCGTCATTATCTTTTAAGTCTTCATAAATTCCACTTTCTATATGTCTATATAATTCTTTACTTTCATATTTATTAGATTTTTCAATAATCATATTTTTCATAACATTATATTCTAATCTTAATTCTTGATTAGATTTACCTTTATTGTTTTTACCTCCAAATAGTTTATTAAATATGCCCATAATTTGAAATGTATTTTATATGAAACTCATTTATTTTCCCAGTTCGCGCAAAATGTCGCACAACTTTAGATAATTTTAAAAAATCTTCTTGTTGTTGTTTATTGCTTTCTTCTTTAGTTTGAAATTTAATTTCCATCATTTAAAATTTAAAATTAATGT
>JAYVKR010000192.1:0-3181 GCA_043768185.1 Flavobacterium sp. | reverse complement strand
AATAAATCAATATTGTTCCCATTAAAAAACAAAGAAAATCAAATCGTATCATTTTACTTTAGAAGTACAATAAACAATGAAAACTCAAAACATTTTTATCTGAAGAACCGACAAGGATTATATCCAAATTATCCAAATCCTGATACTAGAAAATTAGTACTTACTGAAGCTATTATTGATACAGCGAGTTTATTACAAATAGACCAAATCAAAGAAAAATATACATTACTAACAGCTTACGGAACTAACGGACTAAACGAAGAAATCTTAAACGCAATTAAACCACTCAAACAATTAGAGGAAGTAATTTTCTTTTTTGATGGCGACAAAGCAGGAAATGAAGCTGTTACCAAATACGCTGAAATCTTGCGAGAGTTACACCCAAAAGCCAAAATAAGCCAAGTACAAACCCCAAAAGAGGAAGATATTAATAGTTTAATCCAAGGACACGAAAGCGAAATTTTAATCCATTTAATTGAAGAGAGAAAAGAGTTAGAATTTTTATTTTCAATTGAAGAAGAAATTACAGTTGAAGTTGAGAAACCAATACAATCAAAAACTTTAAACTTGAAACCTGAAACTTTAAACTTAAATAACACAATAGACATTTTAAAACAAAATAATCTATTACAACAAATTAATAAACTCATAGAACAAAGTGGCATAGTTGGAGAGCAAAACAGCCGATTATTACTATTTATAATTGCATCAAGTTACAAAATAAAACAACCATTACACGCCATTGTACAAGGCAGTAGCGGAAGCGGAAAAACACATTTAATTAGTAAAATAGCCGATATTATTCCTCAAGAAGATGTTTTAAGATTTACAAGAATTACAGAAAGTAGTTTATACAATTGGGGAGAATATGACCTAGTAAACAAACTATTAATTATTGAAGATTTAGACGGATTAAAAGAAGAAGCACTTTTTGCAATGCGGGAATTAATAAGCAATCAAAGGTTAAGCAGCAGCGTATCTGTAAAAGACAAAAAAGGAAATATCAAAAGCGTAAAGAAAGAAGTAAAAGGCGTTTTTAGTTCGCTCTCTGCTACAACCAAAGGCGATTTATATGAGGACAATATGAGCAGGAGTTTTTTACTTGCAGTTGACGAAAGCCAGGATCAAACAAACAAAATAATTAATTATCAAAACAAGCGCATAGCAGGAGAAATAAACGAAACCCAACAAGAGAAAGCCAAAGAACAATTACAAAAAATACTACGAGCTTTAAAAACAGAAGAAGTACAAAATCCGTATGCTACACAAATACAACTACCTGAAAACGTACACAAAAAACGAAGATTAAATGAAATGTTCCAAAGTATTATAAAACAAATAACCATCATCAATCAATACCAAAGAAGAACCAACAACGGCAGAATAGTAACCGAAATCATCGACATCGAAAACGCAGTAGAAATACTTTTTGAAAGCATTATATTAAAAATTGATGAACTCGATGGAAGTTTAAGACAGTTTTTTGAAAAGCTAAAAAAGAAGTTCAAGACGGATGATTTTACAAGGTTTGAAGCAATGGAAACCACAGGATTTAAAAAGACACAATTACAACATTACATCAATCAATTAGTACAACTGGAATACATCAAACAATTTGGACACGGCAACAAAGGATTTAAGTATAAAATCGCCTATTTTGATGATATACAAAGCGTTAGAAAAAAACTAAAAGACCATTTTATAAAACAAATACAACAACTAAAACCGAACACTAACGGAAGCTAACCGAA
This sequence comes from Flavobacterium sp., assembly GCA_043768185.1. Lineage (GTDB taxonomy): Bacteria > Bacteroidota > Bacteroidia > Flavobacteriales > Flavobacteriaceae > Flavobacterium. The sequence goes on along the minus strand of JAYVKR010000192.1, from coordinate 1,430 downwards.
CACCAAACGAACACTAGAATTTTAAAAAAACCAACAACCATCAACTATTAACTAAAAACTTTGTCTAGTGTTCGGTCAAAAAAAATAGTACAACCTAAAAAACATCATAAGTAATAATGGATGATACAATAAATGACTTTAGAAAAGAATTGTTAAACCTTGGATATAGCAAAAATGTAGTAGCAAATTATCCGAAATATGCACAAAATATACTGGATTATACAAAAGTATTACCTCAAAAAATAACCGATGTTCATATAAAAAACTACTACGAATATCTAAAAACAAAACCAAGCAGAATAACAAAAAAAGCCATAAGCGAAAGCCATATCTACAGCCAATTATTAGGAATAAAATTATACTTCAATTATTTAGAAAGAACCAAAATTATTAAACGAAATCCGTACAACTTAAGAATAAAACAAACGACTACGAAAGAGAGAATAATATTTACTCAACAAGAAATCCAAATGCTTTATAAAACTTGTCAAAACACACTAGAGCGAACAATACTACACTTGTGTTATGGTTGCGGACTACGAAGAAATGAAGTAGAATTACTGAACTTAAAAGATGTAAACCTAGAACAAAAATTATTATTTGTGAGACGTGGAAAAGGTAAGAAACGTAGAGTAATACCACTTACGCAAAGCATAGTAAAAGATTTTAAAGAGTATTTTATAGAAACTAAAATTATTAGAAAAGAAACCGAAGAAAGTTTTTTAATCAATATAAACGGAAGTAAAATGAAAGGCGACAATGTGTATGATCTATTTAAAAAACTACTCAAAAGAACCCAAAATCTAAAACCAGAAAATTACTGTTTACACTCACTTCGCCACAGTATTGCAACACATTTATTAGAAAATGAAATGAGTATAGAAATGGTCAGAGATTTTTTAGGACATAGCCAACTCGTAACCACACAAATTTATACTAGAATTAATTTTTTAAAAACCAAATTACAGCAATGAACATCAAGGATTATTTAAGCCAAAGTTTAATGCAAAGTTCAGTTCAAAGTTATCTGTACGACATCAATAAATACAAAAAAAACAATAAAAACGCAGAGAAATACGATTATCAAAAAGTAATGCAATACATAGAAATACTCAGAAATGAGCATAGTATAAGCAATATAAAAAGAGTAATAGCTTCCATCAAAAAGTATTATGATTATTTAATTGAAACAGGAAAACGAAAAGACAATCCAGCCAGAGCGATAAAAATAAGAGATGCAAAAGAAAACCCAATACAGTTACAAGATTTATTTACCGAAAAAGAATTGCAAATAGTACTGGAACCAAGAATAGAGCGTTATCCATTTTTGTCCAAAAGGAATAAAATTATAATGAGTTTACTAGTCAATCAAGCATTAAGAATAGGCGAAATAGAAAACATAAAATTAAATGATCTAGATTTAGAAAAAG
>JAYVKR010000191.1:0-9346 GCA_043768185.1 Flavobacterium sp. | reverse complement strand
TATATAATCTAATCCAGCACCAGTATTAGTAGGTCCACTTTGTGGGCACGTTATTTCTGGAAGTTGAAAACTAACCAATTCAGTTAATGGTGCAATTTCTTTTACCTCTCTATCATAAGTTACAATACTTATCCAAAGAGAGTCTAACGCTTGGGCGTCAGAACGCAATGTGTTAATCATTCCGCTTAAAGCATTGTTTAATGCTTGAATAGGTTCGCCACGCATTGAGCCTGATGTATCTAATAAAAAATAAACTGGTAGTCTTCTCATATTACTTTTTTCCGAACAATGATTTAATAATGAAATTGCCTAATTTTCGTTCTACGCCACCTTTAGTAGTTGGAACGCCTGTTTTTCTTGCAAAACTTTGTTTAGCTGCCGTAATTCCGAGCAGCCTATTTAACGAAAATGAAAATCCAAACTTGCCCATATTTATTTATTTGTAAATATTTCAACATCCGCTGCTCCTTTCATAAATTGTATTCCTCCAAAAACTATTGCTCCCCAAAAAACAGCACCAATATCTGCAACGGTAGCAATTATTCCTCCAATACACCATAAAGCTCCATACATCATATTGTTATTTGCATTTTTCTTTTTTTGCGATTGTTCCAATAATAGATTTTCAACAACAATAGAAGCACTTTCTATGTCAACACCTTGCTCAATAAGAATATTTTTCACGTCTTCCGAATTCTTCTTTTCGTTAATAAGAAGATTATTGGCATAGGCATAAATTTGATTTACAGTTTCTTGTTGTTCCTTTTGAGTATTTTCCATTAAAAAAATCATTAAAAATTTAATTTAAACAACAATATTCAATTCAGATGGTGGTGGTGGCAGTTCATTTAATCCTGTAACTTCTTTTCCAGAATCTTCTACTTTTGTAGAACTTACTCCGATTGAAGCAGTTACCCATTGAAAAAATTTACCAATACTTGCACTGTCAGCAGTATCTAAACTCACTACATTATCAGTGATTTGTTTCAAAATATTAGTATCAGCTCCACTTCCTGCTGCACAAGCGACAGTAAAAGCAACTTTAGATTTTTTGAATTCATTCAAACCATTTTGCCAATCATCGGTAGGAATACCATCAGTCATAATAAAAACCAAAGGTTTCCAATCTCCTTTCTGTTCGGTAGTTGTTTTTTGAACTTCAATATCAATTTTATGGGATACTAATTTCAAAGCTTCACCAAATGCAGTTACTCCCGTTGCTTTAATATCGACCATTTGAAAAGACGCCAAATCAGTCAAGGGTATAATTTGTTGGGCTGTGTTATCAAAAGTTATCACGCTTAAAAAAGCTGTTTCTATCGCTTGTGGATTTTGACGTAATGAACTAATCATTATTTGAACTCCATTTTTTACAGCTTCAATTGGTTCTCCTGACATTGAGCCGGAAGTGTCCAATAACAAATATACGGGCAGTCTTCTCATTATATTGTTAATTTAATTATTCCAAAAATTATCCAATGAAATTTAAGGTCTAGAATTATTTACACTCATATTTCCTGAAACATTGTAACCATTATTTGTGTTTTCAGTTGTTGAATCACTAATGTTTGTGTTTCCTGTTGGAACATTATAATTACTTCTATTCCCTTCAGGATCAGTCAATGTTAATTGATCAAGTGTTAGTTTTGTTACATCATTTCCACCAATTATGTGTTTATATATAGCGCCAATTGTATAAATTGGCCCCCAAGGAATTCCCCACCAACCAACAAAAAGATTCAATAAAACATACTTAAATGAATATTTAAAACTCCCTTCATTAGGTCTGATAAAATAAATATCTGAGTTTCTCTTTAGTGTCATCAAAATAAATGAAATTGTATAAGGAAAAATCACAAATTTAGCTCCTTGTTGAACTAATTGTTTTATTTCAGAAACTTTAAGTCCTTCGGTATTTTTTATTTTCATTTTTTATAAATAAGAAGCTACAATTTTGTGTATAGTTTGACCTAAGAAAGTGTCATCAGTAGGGTCACCAATAGCACTAAATTTCCATTCGTTATTACGTTTATATAATTTGGCCATAATGATTGATCTTTTTCCAATATATTGTGCTTCTGCCGAAACATTATACGAAGCAAATTCAGACACTACTCTTGTTGGTGTTCCTTCATACATTCTTATTTTCGCATACGGAATTTGAGAAAAATCTTCGACTCCGGCATTGTTTAAAAAGAAAAATATTTGAGCTACGTTATCATTAACTTTAGATAAATCTACGGTAATAATTTCGTTATCTAAACCGTCGTCTCCACCAGTATCACCAGCTAGATCATCACCTGTATGCTTCAACGCTGCGTCAGATGTTAACAGTTTTCCCATTGGTAAACCAAATTGTTGTAAAACTTCTGGGCGGTACAATGGAGAATACAGATGGTCACAAATTGTATTGTTATGATCAATTAAAACACAACTTAAATCCAAATCAATGTTGGTTACTGATTTAGACAAGCCGAACAACACTTTTTTCTCGATTGCTCCCCAGTTTACACCAATACAAAAGTTGACTAATGTTTCTCCGTTGCTTTTTCGTAAGTCAATTTTTTGACCTTTTGTTAAATTTATTGCCATTTTTTCATCTATTTTTTTAGTTAAATTTATTTAAATAATCTTGTAAGCCGCCTTTCATTCCAATTCCAACGGCTTCAAATTTCCATTCATCATTCCTTTTATATAATCGTCCAAATTCGACAGCTGTTTCAATAGAAAAATCTTCATCTAGTTCATACTTTACTAGTTCTGTATTTGATTCGTCTAAAATTCTGATAAAGGAATTTCTTATTTGACCAAAATTTTGTTTTCTGGTGTCTGCATGGTGAATTGTGACGACAAACGAAATTTCATTTACATCAGGTGAAGATTTTGATAAATCGATTTCAATTTTTTCATCATCACCATCACCATCACCAGTTAGATTGTCACCGGTATGAATTACTGATCCATCTGGAGATTTCAAATTATTATAATAAACAAAATGATTATCGTTTGGAATTTTACCATTGGCTGCTATCAAAAAAACTGATGCGTCTAAATCAAAACTTTCGCCTGTACTACTCGAGTTACTGTCCCAGCCTAATCCTACTGTAAATTTAGGGGCTCCAATAATTTGTCTTTGTCCTTTTTCTAAATTAATTGCCATATTTTTTAATTTATTTTAATATTTAACATTGTTTTTAAAATATTTGTTTGTTCATCAACATTGTGTAAATCGTCTATGAAATTGATGGATGAAATTTTATCTAGATATTCTTTTAGAACTTGTTCTACTTTTTCCGGGAGACTTGTTTTTATTAGCTCAAGTGATGTTTCTAGATACGTGTTTTTTTTATTTAGTTCAAATAAAATTTGATTCTTAGTTGAACTGTTTTTTGATAAATCTATCCCTTTTGCATTTTCATTTTCCAAGAAAAAGAAAGATTTATCATTACTAACAAATATAAATTTATCGTTTGAGTCTCTAAATTCGTATACCTCAATTACATTATTATTACAAACCAAACCGCAAAGAAATTTTATTCTGAATTTTAAAATATTCAATCTGCCTAATAATTTTTTTTCAAAAATTGCATTTTCATTTTTGTAAACTTTTCTATCAATATGTATCAATTGTCCATATTGATGTATATTTATTTCTCTATAATATTTGGACTGAATACTACTTGAAAAATTCATGATTTCATTCCAACTAAACAATTCTTGTTTTCCAGTAACAAACATTTGATACAATTGCGCAATCTTTTTGGACATGTTTTGAGCTTGATTTTTAGAGTTTTCTGTAAACTCTGATTTCTCAACATCGCTTTTCAATTTAGCTATTATTTCTTCATTAATTTGTATTTCATCTGAAACCAATAAATATTGTTGCTCTTTTGATTTTTTTAATTTTTTAAATAAATCAATAATAGAGTCAGTATATTGCAAATGAAATAATTCAAGTATATTGCAATCTAACGAACGATTTTTCTTAAAAAGGTTGTGAATTATTTTTGATTTAATCACAACACCAATCAAATCTTTATTATTGAAAAAATTAGACAATAACTCCAATACTAAAAGTCTTTTATTGCTATCTTTAATTATTTGAACAAATATATGTTCTTGTTCTTCCATTATCAATAAGTTGGTATATTAACTAACAACTCCTTTTTTAAGCTCACTTTCAAGGCTTTGCAGGCCTTCATCGAGTTGTCTTCTGGTTTCAGTCCCTTTTTCGTGTATTTGTTTTACTTCTGTTAATGTGTCAATTAATGATTTTGTCGTGCTCTTTAAAGTTTCGAGAGACACAATTGTGTTTTCGTTTTCTTTGGCTACTTCAATGCTGTTTTGTTTTAACATTTCTGCATTTTTTTGCAATATTGTATTGGTAGTTTCAGATACTTTTCGTTGAATTTCAATATTTTGTTTTTGTCTTTGAAGCGCAACTGCAAGTGTAAGTTGATTTTTCCAAACTGGCATTGTTGTGGTCAAAATGGATTGTGCTTTCTCGGCAATAGAAGTATTGTTGTTTTGAACAACTCGAATTTGAGCCAATGATTGCAACATAATGAAACGTACAATTTTCATATCGGCTAAACGCTTGTCTAATCGATTAATAAAATTTCGTTTATCCGAAATTTGATAATCTTCATATTGACCGCTGTTGGTTTCCATCAAGACCAGTTCTCCACCTAATTCTTTGAACCGAATTTGCCCTCCAATAATGTGTTTTTCCATTTCTTTGATAAGACTAACATTACCATCAAACATTGTTTGTAATGCACTGTTGTCTTTTACTGAATTAATCATTCCAGCTTTAACCTTATTGCTTATTTTGTCAATATTTACTGTAATTAAATCATATTGTTGAAACAACTTTTTTACATCAACAACTAATTTGTTCACTAATGGGATTTTAGATAAAAACCTTTTAAACGGACTTTGGTCCAGTTGGTCAATATCGATATAATTTAATTCAGTTAACAAATCGTTTATTAATGAACCCACTTCGCCAGAATTATAAGTTCTAACATTGGTCAAAAATGTATCACTTTGTTTGGCAATAGAATTTTGAATTTCGGCACCAAAATTCAAAATTGAATTGGTATCGTTTTCGTTCAATTGATTAGAAATGGATTTAAAATTGTCTATTTCTGTCTCCGAAATAATTGCCAAATTTACGTTTCCATCTTTGTCAATCAACGAATTATTTTCTTGAGTTACTAATTTATTTTCTAACATAATTTATAAGTGATTCTGTTGGATTGTAATTTCTGTTTGTTCGATTACTTTGTCCTTTGTTGGAACACCAATTGCATTGAATTTCCATTCTCCATTACGTTTGTAAAAAACTCCTAAAACCATAGTTACATTTCCTGCAAAAGTGGAGTCATTGGATATATCATAGCGAGCAAATTCCTCGGAAACTTTAGTTGGAGTTCCTTCATAAATTCTAATAGATGCAAACGGAATATCTTTGAAATCTTGCCCTTGAAAGCTATTGACAAAAAATGCTACATAACTTGCATTTACAGAGATTCTTGAAAAATCAAGAGTAATTACTTCATTGTCAAGTCCATCATCGCCATTTAAATCACCGGTTAAATCATCGCCACTATGTTTTATTGCTCCGTCATTAGAATTTAATTTTCTAAAATTTACAGAGTCAATTTTATTTTTATTGTCATCAAAAACAACACAACTTGCATCTAAATCAACTGCTTCTTTTTTGGTTCCAAAAATTCCTTTTTTCTCGATTGCTCCCCAATTCACTCCAACACAAATATTTAATAATTTTGTACCGTTATTTTTTTCGAGATTAATGCGTTGTCCTTTTTCTAAATTAATTGCCATATCTTAGTTATATTTATTTAAATACTCTTCCAATCCGCCTTTCATTCCAACTCCAATAGCTTCAAATTTCCATTGTCCGTCTTTATTATATATTCTTCCAAATTCTACTGCGGTTTCAATCGAAAAATCTTCTTCTAATTCATATTTTACTAATTCGGTATTATTGCTATCATCAACAATTCTAACAAATGAATTACGAACTTGTCCAAAATTTTGCTTTCTGTTTTCTGCATCGTGAATTGTTACCACTATGCAAATCTCTTTTACATCTGCCTTTATTTTTGTTAAGTCAATTTTAATTTGCTCATCGTCACCATCACCGTCGCCAGTTAGATTATCGCCAGTATGAATTACTGAATCGTCTGGGGATTTTAAATTATTGTAAAAAATAAAATGAGCATCTGAAATAACTTTTTTATTTTCTCCCAAAATAAAAACTGATGCATCTAAATCGAAACCTGATCCTGTGGAACTGCTATTAGTATCCCAGCCTAAGCCAATTGTGAATTTTGGAGCATTGATATTTTCCCTTTGCCCCTTTTGTAAGTTGATTGCCATAATTTTATTTTATTTTAATTGTTTCAATATTGTTCTGATATTCAAAAATTTGATGATAATTGTTGCTTATTGCTAAATGGAATAAGTCGTTTCGTTTTTCAATTGAAATATTGTTTATTAAAAAACCAAATTGTTCTTCATCAAGATTTAAAATAAACTTTATTATCCTTGTATTGAATTGAAAATTCGTTCTGTTAACTACATCAACAATATCATTAACACCCTTTACTGCAAAATAATTATAATAGTTTTCTATTTTTGGATGAATCTCTTTGTTTACTAATTCAGCGAAATAGACAAAAACAAAATCACCATTTACATTATATTGATCTAAAATTTTATTGATAGTATGTTCGTGACTACCAGTGATTTTTATGTCATCAACAAAAATACACAACTTATTATTAATGAAATTTCTGTCGATGTAATAAGTGTCATTCGCAATCAGTCTAACCCTTTCGTCAAAGCTTAAATTACCGTAATCAGTTACATATGTTTGATTTCTATAAATTTTAGATTCGAGACTTGCTTTTCTATTGTTCTTAAAAAGAAAACTGTTTAAACACTTTTTAAAATAAAAACATAAAAAATTTGAAGCGGTAGGAATCGACAAATAAGGGCTTGGAAGAATAATGATTTCTGTCTTAGATAAGAGTAAATCGCTATATTTTTCTATAAATCCATCAAACAACTCTGACGCAAATTTTTCGGCATATTGCTTATCCCCAAATTTAAACCAACTGTACTCATTTTCATCAAATGGACATTGCTTTTCATCGATAATTTTATGTAAACTGTAACTATTATTCACTTTTTATATTTTTATTAATAATGCATCAAAACCAAAATTTACAGCTCCATTATAATCTGCTATTTTGTTATCTCCTATGTGTAGGACTTCCTTTTTCTCTAACGATTTAAAACATTTAATTTCATTATAAACCAACTGAAATATTTCATAATTAGGCTTTGAGAATCCTGTTTGATCAGAATAAATTTGAAATGAAAAATAATTCTCCAATTCGTAATACGACATTAATTTCATCAAAGTAACTCCTTTTATAAATGCTGTGTTACTTAATATGCTAATTGTTTTTCCTTGTTCAACAATTTCCTTAAACAGTAATTGAATTTTTGGATAAATTAAGTCCGGTTTAAATTTCATGAATAACGATTCTGTTTCGTTATAAAAGGCACTTAATTTCTCAATTTCAACATCATTAATCTTAACATTTAAAGCATTTAGGATTAAATAATAAATCTCAAACGTATCAATGTTCAATCCTGTTTTCTCGTTTATATTGTTACACAAAACATCATAATATCTTACAACTTCTGTTACTTTCTCAATTGTACAATCTACTTCAAAAAAATCTTTAAACAATAAATTTCTGTTTTTCTTAAATTCTTGATTTGATTTAATTAATGTTAACCACAAATCGAAAGAAATATGTTTGTATTCGGAATATTCTAATTTCAATTTCAATTTTTTAGTTCAAGTAATTTTTCAGAATTTCAACAAAATTATCTGTGTAAATAGATTCTCCAAGGGCTTTAAATTTCCAACCCTCGTTATGGCGATAGGTTTCTCCAAATACTAAAGAATGTTTGTTTTCTATATCTGGACTACTTGAAAGTGTATATTTAGCGATTTCTTTATTGTTTTTATCGCAAGCTCTTATAAAGGCATTTTCTACTTTGCCAAACTGTTGGTTTTTACTAATTCCCTGATAGATGCACACTAAAAAGATTATTTTTTCAATTTTCGCTGGTAGCGCGTCTAATTTTATAATAATTTGTTCGTCATCACCATCGCCTTCGCCAGTTAAATTATCTCCTGTATGAACTATAAGTTCGCCGTTATCCAAAAGTTGATTAATTTTTTGTCGCATATTATTTTTCGGAGTGCCCTCTGGAAAGAGCATACTTGAAGTCCCAGTACCAGACGGATAAGTCATACTATTAAAAAAAACAATATCACCACCGTGTAATCCTACTTTATTTCCATTTGAAAAAATTAGATCTCGACCAAGATTTGCAACTTTTCCATTTGAGTCAAGCAAAAAAGCAATTACATCCAAATCAAACGCTTCTTCTTTGGCAGCACCAAAAATCTTTCCGAACAAACCACTTTCTTTTTGTATTACATCCCAACCTAAACCAATTGTTACTTGAGACAAATCAAAAGATTCTCCTTTGTCATTCTTTCGCAAGTCAATCGTTTGGCCTTTTTGAAGATTTATTGCCATATCTTTTTTATTTTATTATTTGTCCTGAATAATATTTTTCTAAAAAGAAACCCAAATCTGCCTTGTATCCAATTCCTGATGCTTCAAATTTCCATTGTCCATTTCTGCGGTATAATCTACCAAATTCTACCCCTGTTTCTATTGAAAAATCCTCGTCCAATTCATATTTTGCAATTTCTTGACTACTAGCATCATCAACAATTCTAATATATGAATTTCTAACTTGTCCGAAATTTTGTTTTCTTTTTTCAAAATCTTCAATTGTAACTACAAAAAGTATTTCTTGAACATTGGTGTCAATTTTGTTCAAATCGACTTTTATAGCTTCATCATCAGCGCCGTCACTGTTACCTCCAGTAGGATCATCTCCAGTATGCTCCAAAGCACCATCTGGCGAGTTCAGATTGTTATAAAAAATAAAATAATTTTCACCAAGAAGTTTACGTTCTGAATTAATCATTATTGCAGACGCATCCAAATCAAAATCGTGACCTGTACCTTCGTTAGGATCCCAACCCAATCCAACAGTTATTTTAGACAAGCCAATATCTATTTTTTGTCCTTTTTGTAAGTTTATTGCCATATTTAATTGTATTTTTCAGTAAAAGTATAATCTTACAATATTAAACAATAATATTAAAAAATGCAAATAAAAGAAAAATAGTGCAAAATAATTTAGGGCAAGGAGG
>JAYVKR010000190.1:0-6002 GCA_043768185.1 Flavobacterium sp. | reverse complement strand
TGAAACCAAAGAATATGTAAAAGATTTACAAATTGATACCGACTTCGAGTTGCTTTTTCCAGACGAATACATTAATAGCATAACAGAAAGACTGAATTTATACAACGAATTGAGTTTGATAAAAGACGAAGAAACGTTATTAAAATACGTACAAAAACTTATTGATAGATTTGGTGCTTTGCCCAAACAAGCCATTTCACTTTTAAACAGTGTAAGAATAAAATGGATGGCAACCAAACTTGGAGTTGAAAAATTAATTATGAAACAAGGCAAGTTGATTTGTTATTTTGTGTCTGATCAACAAAGTGATTATTATGCTTCTAAACAGTTTCAAAAAGTGCTGCAGTTTGTACAAAAACAATCTAGTTTGGTTAAAATGAAAGAAAAACAAACACCAAATGGCTTGCGATTATTGATAACTTTTGAAAATGTAAAAAGCATTAATAAAGCATTGGAAATGATTAGTTTGATTTAAATTAATGATGTTTTGATTAACTTATAACTTAAAATACTAATGATTGCAGAAACTGAAAGATTGTATATACGTGAATTATCAAATGATGATGTAGCTGTAGTTTTTGCACTTTATTCAGACAAAGAAGCAATGAAATTTAGAGGAAGTAAAAGTTTTGAAAATATTGAAGAAGCATCAATTATGATTAAAAACGTAATTGAAAATAGTAAAACTAAAACTGAATTTAGATACGGAATAATAGAAAAATCATCTAATGACCTAATTGGAACTTTCCTTATAACTCCAGTATCAAAAACCATTTGTAAAATTGGTTGTTCCTTTGGAAAGAAATATTGGAGATTAGGTTATGGATTTGAAGTTATGTCAATTATGATAAATTATTTACAAAACTTACAGTATAAAATTATTATAGGATTAATTAAAAAAGAAAACATTCCATCTATTAAACTTGTAGAAAAACTGAAGTTTAAATTTATTGAACAAACTGAATTTCCAGAATTTTATCAATATGAGTTTGATGTTAAATTACACGAGTTAGATAAAAGAGTTTTAGAATTCAAAAAAAATCCAAATTCTGGTGTTCATCCATTTGAATTTCTAGATTCTTTAAAATCTAAATATTTATTATAAAAAACATCCCAAAATCTAAAAGACTTTGGGATGTTTCATTTTTATATAAAACTAAAAATTACATTTTTAATACTTTAAAATTTACTTCTTTTTCATCAAATTTTAATTTAAAAAAGTATGTTCCGTTTGCAAAAGCAGAAATATCTACATTAGATTTTAAATCATTTATTTTAGAATCATACAACAATTGTCCTGCAACATTATAAACAGAAATTGCTGTAATATTCGTTTTAGAATTTATATTTACAATTCCGTTTGTTGGATTTGGATAATATGTAAAATCAATTCCTTCAAAACCACTAATTCCTAAATTTGGAGTACAAGAAGTTGTTGCAACCCAGCCAGAATCTACAACACCTTGATCTGAATAAAAACGCATTGTTAGAGAACCATCAGCTGCTGTAGATGTAAATGATGTTGGAATTGTTGTTCCTGTAAATCCAGCAGGATCAATTGATGTTGCACTTGTTGAGTTTCCATCATAAATATATAAGTAGTCATAATCTAGTTCTAACGAAAAATCATTTATGGTTAAAGTGATTATATTATTTGGTAATTCTGGAATCATAACTCTTACAATGTTTTCCATATTAGTGTAAACATCAAATGCGCCACCAGTATCTGTAATAGAAACTCCAGAACAATATGCAGTTGACGTCGCAAAAATTACTTCTCTAGAGGAAGAAACTAATCCTGTAGTACAAGTTGGTTTAACTTCAATTACATAATATGTATTTGGTAATAATCCAGTTGCAGTATAACTATTTGTAGCAACTGAATTGTAAACTATTGCTGTGCTTCCAAAAGGATATACAGCAACTTGCCAATTGGTAAATGTTCCAGAATCTGCCCAAGTTATTAAAGCCGAATTTGTACTAATATTATTAACTTCAATTAATCCAACAGTATTAATACAAGTATTAACGCAATCGGTACTTAAACATTGTCCGTTATTTACTGCGTTTAGTATTTTTGCAGTTGGTTGAGGACCAAAACCATTACTAAATTTTATTCCTACTCCATTTATTAAATGACAATAACTCATTATTGTACCTTTGGTAGTTGTTGACGGAATTGGACCTTGAGCGCAACTTCCTTCATTAAAACCTGCTTGTTGTCCGCAACCATCAATCGATGTGTTGTTATTAGCATTCCAAACACAAGAATGTGTGTGTCTAGAACCAAATAAATGACCTAACTCATGTGTAATTACCATAACGGTAAAAGAATATGCTGGAAAAGCTGCATACGAAAAGGTAACATCAGAATAACTAAAATTACTTTGAGTACACAAGGCATTTATACCAACGGCAACTCCACCTAAACCTCCAGGATCAGTACCAACAAGTTGTCCAACATCTCCATCAAAAACAGGTCTTACTTCGTTAAATTTATATAAATATGCAGATGATGAGGTTCCAATTCCTTCGTATGGATCTGGTGTTGTCCAAATAAATATTGATTTTATAGAAACTGTAATTCCATCATTATTATATAACGTTTGCACATGATTAAATAACGAAGTCATCCAATTGGTAGTGGTTGTAGTATTATTTCCATTTTGTTGGTACAAATTATAATCCAATTCAAAATATACCGTTACACATCTTGCGCTTGCAGTATTTTTATTTTCTTGAGAATTTTCGTTAGAATGTAATGATTCGTCTTCTTTAACATCACAACCAAATTCGCTAGAAACTTTTAAATTTGCATCATCATAAACTACATAATCTTGTGTATTATTTATCTTGTTTAACTTACCAATTACCAAATTTGAAAATCCATTTCCAGATGCAATTCCGTTAAATTCATTATTAAAAAAGTTAAATGAAACTACAGATGTAAAGTCTCCTTTTACAATTCCTCTATAAAAAACACCTTTTTGATAAAGAATATTTTTTTGTTTGTCAGAATCTACATGAAATCCTTCAGAAAAAACGTCTACTTTATACAATTGCATAATAACATCATTACCATTGTAAGGAATTGTTAATTCGATATTTTCGTATTTATTAGAATAAATATCGTTAACTGATTCTATTTTTATTGTAGCAAAAGTTGCATTAGATACAATTCTTTCATTATCAAAATTTTGTACATTTTGATTAATGTCTAAAACAGAAATTGTTTTAAAAGTAGTTCTTAGTTTTTGCAATTCTTGAACTTTTTTGGCTACTTCATTTTGCGAAAAAAGTAAAAAGAAACTAAACAATGAGGCAATTGTTAGTAGTTTTTTCATAGTTATTTAATATAATTTGGAAGTAAAAATAATGTAAATAGTTTGTAATAATGTAATTAAATATAATTTTATCTTTTATTAAAGTTTAAAAATGATAAAAAGCATCTTCAAGATGTTCAATTACAAATTGTTTTCCTTCTTTATTGATTGCAATTATGTCGAATCTAATCTCTAAATCTAAATCGTTTACAATTACGTATTCATTTACGGCTTTTACTAAAAGTTGGATTTTTGCAGGTTTTACAAAGTCTTGTGGCAAGCCAAAATCTATTGTTGAACGCGTTTTAACTTCTACAATGGCAAGTATATTTTCTTTTTGGGCAATAATATCAATCTCAGCTTTTTGAAAAACCCAATTGGCTTCGCGAATAGTGTAGCCATTTTTTTCTAAAAATGCTATTGCTAGTTCTTCTCCTAGTTTTCCTAAGTCGTTGTGTTCTGCCATGTCATTGCTAGAATTGAAACAATTTAAGTCTTTATTAATAATAGTTAATTATGAAGTGATTTATTTATTACTTGTTCGTGCTCTTTTATAATAAAAAATATATCTCTAAATAGTTTCTTTCTAATGTTAAATGAAGACTGTTGATTAGAATAGTTACAAAATGTATCAAAGTTAATTTTGTTACAAAAATATGTAACATCTACAAAAATGACAAATTAAAAATCAATCCAATTTATCAGTTAATTTTTTAAACACTGCTTTAGCATTTTTATTTTCATAAAGAATTTCGTAAACAGCATCAATAATTGGTGTTTTTGCACCATAATTTTGGTTTAATTCCCAAGCACTTTTTGTGGCATAATAACCTTCGGCAACCATACTCATTTCCATCATTGCGCTTTTTACAGTGTAACCTTTTCCTATCATGTTACCAAACATTCTGTTTCTTGAAAAAACAGAATATCCTGTTACTAATAAATCGCCCAAGTAGGCAGAGTTATTAATGTTACGTTTCATTTTGTGTACTTTTCTAATGAATTTCTTCATTTCTCGAATTCCGTTACTCATTAAAACCGATTGAAAATTATCGCCATAACCCAATCCGTGAGCCATTCCTGCTGCAATTGCATAAATATTTTTTAGCATTGCTGCATATTCTGTTCCAATAATATCATCTGTTATTTTGGCTTTTATGTAATTTCCAGATAAACATTTCGCTACAATTCTTGCTTTATTGGCATCGCCACAAGCAATTGTTAAATAGGAAAGGCGTTCTAATGCAACTTCTTCGGCATGACATGGTCCTGTTATTACACCAATGTCTTCAAATGGTATGTTGTAGGTTTTATTAAAATGTTCGCCAACTATTAAACTAGTCTCAGGAACAATTCCTTTTATGGCAGAAAATATTACTTTTCCTTCTAAACTTTGGGTTAGTTTTTTTAATTCACTACCAAGAAATGCTGATGGAATTGCAAAGATTATATAATCGGCGTAAGCAACTGCTTCGTTGATGTTGCTTGTAAGTTTTAGTTTTTTAATATCAAACTCTACTGAGCTTAAATAATTTGGGTTGTGATGGTGTGTTTGTAAATGTTCTATGGCTGATTCGTTTCGCATGTACCACGAAATTTCTGGTAGATTTACACATAACATTTTGGCTATTGCTGTTGCCCAACTTCCGCCACCAATTACTGCAAATTTTGGATATTCTGTCATTACTATATGGTTTGATTGCTCAAAAATAGCGATTTTTTATTGGTTAGCCAATACTTAAAATTGTTACTGAACTTTGTAGATGGTTTAGCCCAGACAGAAATGGAAAGCTTTACTACTATTGTGACTAATTTTTCTTGACAATAAACTGCGACCAAAGGAAGCACGTTTATTGTTTTAGAAAAATAGTTACAATAGTAGTAAACTTGAAATGTATGGCTGGATTGGCTTTTAAAAATTACAAATCAAATCCTAAATTTACGCCCAATTTTGTGGCAATAATTTTTGTAATTCGTTGTTTTAGCTCTGGAATTTTGATGCTTTCTATAACTTCGTTTGAGAAGGCGTACATCAATAATGCTTTGGCTTCTTTCTTGGGAATGCCGCGTTGTTGCATGTAAAACATGGCGTTTTCGTCTAGTTGACCAATGGTGCAACCGTGTGAACATTTTACATCGTCGGCAAAAATTTCTAGTTGTGGCTTGGCATTTATTGTGGCTTTGTCGCTTAACAAGATGTTGTTATTTTGCTGAAAAGCATCGGTTTTTTGGGCTTCTTTTTCTACAAAAATCTTTCCGTTAAAAACGCCTGTTGCGCTGTCTGAAAGTATGGTTTTGTAGTTTTGATGGCTTTCGCAATTGGGTGTTGCGTGTTGTACCAAAGTGTAATGATCTACGTGTTGCTTGTCGCCAATAATGGTTATTCCTTTTAACGTAGAATCGATATGTTCGCCTTGGTGATAGAAATTTAGGTTGTTGCGAGTGATGTTTCCACCAAAAGTGAAGGTATGAACGGATACAAAACTATCATCTTTTTGAGCAATATAGGTATTGTCTATAAGATTGGCAGTTAGTAAATCGTTTTGAATTTTATAATAATCTACAATAGCACGTTTTTGTGCAAAAATCTCTGTAACTGAATTGGTTAACACAGGATTTTCGTTTAATGCTTGATGTCTTTCTATAATTTGAACGTGTGCATTTTCGCCAACTATTACA
>JAYVKR010000189.1:0-11282 GCA_043768185.1 Flavobacterium sp. | reverse complement strand
GAATCTAAAGCCGAAACAATTGCTTCTTTTGCTCTATTATCGCCACTAGCAATTGCTGAACCCATGATTGCAGTTCCGCTATTTGCTAATACCGTTTTGGCATCTTTTAAATCGATGTTTTGTGTGTAATGGTGTGTTATTACTTCGGCAATTCCGCGAGATGCAGTTGCTAAAACTTCGTCAGCTTTAGAAAATCCAGCTTTGAAACCTAAGTTTCCGTATACTTCTCTTAATTTATTATTATTGATAACAATTAATGAATCTACTTGTTTACGTAATCTTTCAACACCTGCTAATGCTTGTTCTATTCTAACTTTTCCTTCAAACTGAAATGGTATAGTTACAATTCCGACAGTTAAAATATCGCGTTCTTTGGCAAGTTGTGCAATTACTGGCGCAGCACCAGTACCTGTTCCGCCACCCATTCCTGCGGTGATGAAAATCATTTTTGTATTGCTGTCTAACATTTTTTCAATATCGGCAATGCTTTCTATTGCAGATTGCTGTCCAACTTCTGGATTTGCTCCAGCACCAAGTCCTTCTGTTAAACTTACGCCTAATTGAATTTTGTTTGGCACAGGACTGTTTTGCAATGCCTGAGAATCAGTATTACAAACGATGAAATCTACACCTTTTATACCTTGCTTGAACATGTGATTAATGGCATTGCTTCCGCCACCACCAACACCAATTACTTTAATTACGTTGGATTGATTTTTGGGTAAATCAAATGAGATGCTTCCAAATTCTGAGTTGCTTATCATAATTTTAAAGGTTTGAATCCGCTGGATTCGTTTTTATACTTTGTTTGTTTTTATAAACGTTTGATTCTATAAACGTTTGAATCCGCTGGATTCGTTATTTATGCATTGTTTTTGTTTTATCTTAAAAACGTTTGAATCTTCTATAAACGTTTGAATCTTCTATAAACGTTTGAATCCGCTGGATTCGTTTTTAGTCAGATTTTAAAATTTACTCGATTTACTGAACACTGTAAACTGAATACTGAATACTGTAAACTGAATACTGAACACTGTAAACTGAATACTGAACACTCTAAACTGAAAACTAATTACTCAGCGTTGTCTAAAAAATCTTTAATTTTATCTACATATTTATCAAAAAATGACTTTCTAATTTTCTTTTCTGTCGTTTCTTCTTCTTCAATAGTGTTTTCTATTGCTTTTTCTTCTACAATTTCTTGTTTTTGTTCTACAACTGGAGCAACATATTTTGGCATTGCTCCTGCTTGAGTCATTTCTAATTTGTAGGCACTTTGTGTATTATTAGCAATGCTATTCATTACTAATCCAACAGCAGTTGCATATAATGGACTTGAAATTTCTTCACTAGAATTTCCTGCCAAATGCTCATTTGGATAGCCAATTCTAGTATCCATTCCTGTAATATATTCTACTAATTGTTTAATGTGCTTTAATTGTGCACCACCACCAGTTAATACAATACCTGCAATTAATTTTTTTCTTGGATCTTCGTGTCCGTATAATTTTATTTCTGTAAAAACTTGTTCTATAATTTCAACTACTCTGGCGTGAATAATTTTAGACAAATTCTTTAATGAAATCTCTTTTGGTTCTCTTCCTCTTAAACCCGGAATTGAAACTATTTCATTGTCTTTATTTTCTCCTGGCCAAGCAGAACCGAATTTTACTTTTAATAAATCGGCTTGTTTTTCTATAATTGAACAACCTTCTTTAATATCATCTGTAATTACATTTCCACCAAAAGGAATTACTGCAGTGTGTCGAATAATTCCATCTTTAAAAATGGCCAAATCTGTTGTTCCTCCACCAATATCTATTAATGCAACTCCAGCTTCTTTTTCTTCTTGACTCAACACTGCATCTGCAGAAGCTAATGGTTCTAATGTTAATCCAGACAATTCAATTCCAGAACTTTGTATACATCTTCCCACATTTCTTATGGATGATGCTTGACCAACTACTACGTGAAAACTAGCTTCAAGTCGTGCACCAAACATTCCAATTGGTTCTTTTATTTCCGATTGACCATCAATTTTAAATTCTTGTGGCAACACGTGAATAATTTCTTCTCCAGGTAGCATTGCTAATTTATTAACTTGATCAATTAATATTTGAATGTCTTTTCCAGAAATAACTTCTTCTGGATTGCTTCTACTGATATAATCTGTATGTTGAATGCTTCGAATGTGTTGACCAGCAATACCAACTACACAATCATTTATTTTGTATCCAGAATTTTCTTCTGCCTCAATTACAGCTTGTTGTATTGACTGAATGGTTTGTGTAATATTATTTACTACGCCACGAGCAACACCAAGACTTTTAGCTTTACCAACGCCAAGGATTTCTAGTTTTCCGTATTCGTTTTTCTTACCAATCATGGCTACGATTTTCGTAGTTCCTATGTCTAATCCTACTGCAATATTTTCTCTTTCCATTGTCATCTTTTTATTTAGTGCAAACTACTTGTTGCGTAAATTTCAGATTTATATTTTTATACTTTGCAAGCGTACTGTCTAAAATTGCTTTTTGAAAAAACGCCTTGTAATTTTTAAATTTTTTCTCGCCGTTTATGTTTTTTCCAAATTCTATTTGATAATTAAAATTTCTATTTGTCATTATCAAGTCGTCATTAGGCAAAATTTGAATGCCAATGATGTTTTTTTTTAAAAACTCATCGTTGTAAATTATCTTAAATAATTCTGATAATTTTGTTTTATTTTTTTTGTTAATTTCACCTGAAACTATTAGAACTCGAGCGGTATAATTTTCTGATAATGGCATTCTATTTCCTTCATAATCAACATAAAAGGAACCTTGCTCGCTAAAGCATCTTGCAATAGGTGTTTTTTGAACTACCTGAGCTTTTAGAACACCATCAATGCTAAGAAATACTTCAGATTTATGAATCATTTCTTGTTGATTTATGGTTTTTTCTAACGTATTCAAATCTACTTCAAGTTTTTCAATGGTTTTTACATCCAATTTATTTTCTATTAACAATTTATTAACCGTTTCTTGTTTAACAAAATTGTTGTTATCTCCAACAAAAATAACTTCAGATTTGATTAATTTTCTATGCGAATTTCTATTTGATGTAAAGGCATACAAAAAAAGTATCAATCCAAAAATGA
Source organism: Flavobacterium sp. (assembly GCA_043768185.1). GTDB lineage: Bacteria > Bacteroidota > Bacteroidia > Flavobacteriales > Flavobacteriaceae > Flavobacterium. Next base: position 8,143 of record JAYVKR010000189.1, on the reverse strand, counting down.
GTATCAATCTTGTATTTATCCAAATATTTTTCCAATTAAGATTTTTCATTTAAAGCTATTTTAATTGATGGAACCAATTCGCCAATATCACCTGCGCCAATGGTAACAATTATGGTTGCATTAGATTTTAAAATTGAAGGAATTAAATCGTTTTTAGTAACCAATTTTTTATGATTATTATCCATTTTAGAAAGTAACCAACTTGATGTTATTCCTTCCATTGGTAATTCTCTTGCTGGATAAATATCTAATAATAATACTTCATCAAATTGGGATAAACTTTTGGCAAAATCATTTGCAAAATCTTTAGTTCTACTAAATAAATGCGGTTGAAAAATGGCCAAAACTTTTTGATTGGGATACAATTCTCGAACTGCATTATGTACTGCATTTATTTCTGTTGGATGATGAGCATAATCATCAATATAAACTAATTTATCTGATTTTATTTGATATGAAAATCTACGTTGAATTCCTTTAAAACTTTCTAGTGCATTTGCAATTAAATGATTTTGAATTCCGAAAGTTTTTGCCATAGCAAATGCCATTAAAGCATTCATTAAATTATGTCTTCCTGGTAAATTAAATTTTATATTTTTTACAATTTCTAATGGTGTTTGTACATCAAAAATATAACTGCTGTTTTCTATTCTAACATTAAATGCTTTAAAAGTTGATTCTTCATCAATTGAAATTGTTAAAGCTTCTAGTTGAACACCTTTAGGAACAAATAATTTACTTTTATCTGAAATTTTATTGGCAAATTCTCTAAACGAATCTTCAATTGCAGATGCATCGCCATAAATATCTAAATGATCTGCATCCATTGATGTTACACAAGCAATATTTGGATGTAAATGAAGAAATGATCTGTCAAATTCGTCTGCTTCTACAACTGTAATTGTTTTTCCGCTTCCTATTAAATTAGAATTATAATTCTCTACAATTCCGCCAAGAAAAGCGGTAACATCTTCGCCACTTTGATACAAAATATGCCCAAGAATACTAGATGTTGTAGTTTTTCCATGTGTTCCTGCAACTGCAAAACAAAAAGTGTCTTTGGTAATAATTCCTAAAACTTCGGCACGTTTTTTTATTTTAAATTCTCTTTCAACAAAATAATTCCATTCTGAATGATAAACTGGAACTGCTGGAGTTACAATTACCAACGTATTTTCTACATAAAAACTGGTTGGAATTGCATTTATATTGTCTTCAAAATGAATGTTCATTCCGCCAGCAATAAGTTCATCAGTAAGTGTTGTTGGTGTTTTATCATAACCCGAAACATTTTTACCAATGTTTTGGAAATAACGAGCCAAAGCACTCATTCCGATGCCTCCAATTCCTATAAAATAGACGTTATGTATTTGGTTTAGATTCATATTTCAATTTCAATGACAATGGCAATATCAAAAATCAATTTTTAAATTAATATTTCAACTTTCAATTTCTTTTATTGAATTTTGAAGTTGATTTTTGACATTGATATTGAATCTTTATTTTATTAATTTTATTATTTCTTCAACTATATCTTTTGTCGCATTTGGCTTCGCCAATTTTTTAATGTTTTCACTTAAATTTTTTTGCAAATTTTCATCATGAATTAACTGGTTAAAAACGGTTTCAAACTTTTCGTCCAACTCATTTTACTTTACACTATTTTTGCCCGATTAAAAAACCAAAACAAATTGTTTTTATATTTTGTTGCTTCAAAATAAACAATTTCATTTTCAGGATTAGTATGAAAAAAAGCATTTTCTTTTATTATTAAAAAATAAGATTTCTTTTTTTTATCAGTAATGAAATATAATTCATAATATATATTTACAACCTCAATAATCCCATGTTCATCCAATTTATCAAAACTTACCTGCTTATTATTTGGATATAAAAAAGCATTAAAAATTTGCGCTTTTTAATCATCCGAATTAACCTATTTAAAAGTGATTGACTCTCATTCTCATTAAACACTTTTAAATAATAGACATCATTAATCTCAATTTTATCAGCAATAAAACCCTTCAGTTTTTTAGCTTTCGTTTTATAATTATATTGTTTTATTTCATCTTTATTATACATAAAATAAAATCACTTTATCAATTTTACTATCTGTTCAACAATATCTTTAGTTGCGTTTGGTTTGGCTAATTTTTTTATGTTTTGACTTAAATTTTTTTGCAAATTTTCATCCTGAAACAATAGATTAAAAACAGTTTCAAATTTTTCGTCCAACTCAGTTTCTTTAATTAATAATGCTCCGTTTTTATCTACAATTGCTTTGGCATTTTTAGTTTGATGATCTTCGGCAACATTTGGTGATGGAATAAAAATTGTTGGTTTTCCTACCAAACACAATTCAGAAACCGATGATGCTCCTGCACGAGAAATTACAAAATCGGCTGCTGCATAAATCAAATCTATTCTATCAATAAACGATACAACTTGTACATTTTCTTTCTCTGAAAAATGCTTATATTCTTCATAATAAAACTTTCCACATTGCCAAAAAACTTGAACATCATTAGCAATTAAAAAATCTAATTCTTTTGCAATTAATTGGTTAATTCTTCTAGATCCTAAACTTCCTCCAAGAACTAAAAGTGTTTTTTTATTATCATCTAAATTGAAATAAGATAGTGCTTCACTTCTTTTAGAATCTATATCCAAAACATCTTGGCGAACCGGATTTCCTGTAAACACCATTTTATTTTTTGGAAAAAATCGTTCCAAATTTTCGTAAGCAACACAAATAGCATTTGCTTTTTTACTCAACAGTTTATTTGTAATTCCTGGATAGGAATTTTGCTCTTGAATTACCGTTGGAATATTCATACTGTTGGCAACTTGCAATAATGGTCCGCTTGCAAAACCTCCAGTTCCAATTACAACATCTGGCTTAAAGTTTTTAATTATTTTTCTAGACTTCCATAAACTACTTAATAATTTTATTGGAAATAAAGCATTGGTAAATGTTAACTTTCGTTGTAAACCAGCAATCCACAAACCTTCTATTTTATAACCTGCTTGTGGTACTTTTTGCATTTCCATTTTGTCTTGCGCACCTACAAATAGAATTTCGCAATCTGGAAAACGAACTTTTAATTCATTGGCAATAGCAATTGCAGGATAAATATGTCCTCCTGTTCCACCACCACTTAATATAAATTTGTTTTTTTTCATTCTATAAACATATAACTCCGCTGGAGTTATTTAATTTAATTTATTTTTTTCGCATTCCGTTTATGGCAAGCATTGGATTTTCTTCTATTGAATAATCATCTTCGATAATTTTATTTTTTATCGATGCTTTCATTTGATTTATCTTTACTTTATTTTCATCTTCAATTTCATTTTCTAATGCTTCGTCTTCTTGCAATTGCTTGTCAATCAATTTTTGTAAAGCTTCGTCTCGTTTTTCTTTATCTGCAATTTCCTCAGCAATTTCTTCTTCTTTTTTGGTTACACTCAATATAATTCCTATAGCAATACAAGTCATCCAAATAGAACTTCCACCAGAACTTATTAACGGTAAAGTTTGACCAGTTACTGGAAGTAATTCTACTGCAACTCCCATATTTATTAATGCTTGAAAAATTATTGGAAATCCTAATCCGACGACAATTAATTTACCGAAAATAGTTGTGGATTTATGCGCTGCAACAATAAATCTAAATAACAATAACAGGTAAATTGCTAAAATTCCTAAAGCTCCAATTAATCCATATTCTTCTACAATTATGGCAAAAATAAAATCGGATGATGATTGTGGAAGAAAATTTTTCTGAACACTTTTTCCAGGTCCAAGTCCATATATTCCACCAGTTGCAATGGCAGTTTTAGCTCTTTCTATTTGATAATAATCATCGGCATCTTTCACAGCATCACCTTTTTTAAAGAAACTATCAAAACGTTTTTCCCAAGTTTGAACACGATTGGGAAATGCATCTGGAAAAGCTTTTACAACTAAAATAAAAAATGTTACTGAAATTAATCCCATTCCGATAATAATTCCGATGTATTTTAAAGGATATTTTCCAATAAACGTTAGCATAATTATCATAGCAAATATTAATGCTGCAGTAGAAAAATTGGCTGGAAGTATTAGAATTAAAGTTGCAAAAACTGGCAACCACAATTCGATTACCGATTGTTTAAAATTGTGTTCTATTTCTCTTTTTTTAGATAAATATTTGGCAACATAAATATACAGTACAATGGCAGCAAATGTAGAAGTTTGAAATGTTATTCCGATGAAAGGAATTTTTATCCATCGGCTTGCGTTTGCACCATCTATCATTGTTCCTTTTAGTAAAGTATAGATTAATAAAATCCAAACTACTGGAAGAAATAACATAGAAAGTGCACGGAATTTATGATACTGAATTTTATGAATTTGATAAATAATAAAAAACCCAATGAAGATGTGAACTGCGTGTTTAACTAAATAAGTTAACGCATTTCCTGATCCGTGACGCATGTAAGCCAAATTGCTACTTGCACTAAAAACAGGCATAAACGAAAACAATGCCAAAAGTGCAATGAATGCCCAAATGACTTTATCTCCTTTTAAACTGTTTATTAATTCTTTCATATTGTTGTTGTGAGTTGTGAGTTATCAGTTGTGGGTTATCAGTTGTAAGTTGTGGGTGACTCAAAACCCATAACTCACAACATTTTTTTTCACAAGTTCCTAACTTCTCTTTTAAATTGATTTCCTCTGTCTTCGTAGTTTTCAAATAAATCGAAACTTGCGCAAGCTGGAGATAGTAAAACGGTGTCGCCTTTTTCGGCAATGTGTCTAGCAGTATTTACAGCATCGTGCATGTTGTCTACTTCTACCATCATGTCTACTACGTTTCCAAAGCAATCGATTATTTTTTTATTATCTACTCCAAGGCATATTATTGCTTTCACTTTTTCATGAACTAAAGAAAATAATTCAGTGTAATCATTTCCTTTATCTACGCCACCAACTATCCAAACTGTTGGCGTTGAAATACTATCAAGAGCGAAAAAAGCAGCATTTACATTAGTTGCCTTAGAGTCATTAATATATTGTACATTCTGAATTTTTAATACTTTTTCTAAACGATGTTCTACACCTTGAAAATTGGATAAACTCTCACGAATAGTTTGCTTTCTTATGCGCAAAATATTTGCCACAGAAGTTGCTGCCATTGCGTTTTTTAAATTGTGTTTTCCCTCAAGTGCTATTTGAGTTGTTTCCATTAAAAACTCTTCTTCGTTGATGTTAATTTCCATAGTTAGGTTATTTAAAAATGCTCCTTTTTCTAATTTTTTCGATAGTGAAAAAGGTAGTAATTGTGCGTTAGTTTTATTGTTTTTAAACCAATTAGAAATTGCTTCATCGTCGTTATCATAAATTAGATAATCGGCATTGGTTTGATTCATTGTTATTCTAAATTTAGCTGCGATATAATTTTCATATTTATAATCGTATCGGTCTAAATGATCTGGACTTATGTTGGTAATTATGGCAATGTGTGGCTTGTAATTTATAATTCCGTCCAACTGAAAACTGCTTAATTCTAAGACGTAATAATCATAATTTTCTTGGGCAACTTGCCAAGCAAAACTTTTTCCTATGTTTCCGCCCAAACCAACATTTAATCCACCTTCTTTTAATAAATGATAGCAAAGCATTGTTGTTGTTGTCTTGCCATTGCTTCCTGTAATTCCTATTGTTACAGCGTTTGTATATTGTGCTGCAAATTCAATTTCAGAGATTACTAAAATTCCTTTTTCCAAAAGTTTTTTTACTATTGGCGCTTTATCTGGAATTCCTGGACTTTTCATTACCACATCGGCATTCAGAATTAAATCTTCTGTGTGCTTTTCGTCTTCCCATTTTATTTCATAATCTGCAAGAACTTGCTTGTAACTATTTTTTATTTTTCCAAAATCAGATACAAAAACATCGTATCCTTTTTTCTTTCCTAGAATTGCAGTTCCTACGCCACTTTCTCCACCGCCTAAAACCACTAATCTTTTCATTTTTCTTCTTTTTAAATCATTAAGAAAATTAAGTTAATTAAGATTTTTTATCGTAATTTCAAGGTTACTATTGAAAGTATTGTAAGCAGTATTGCAACAATCCAAAAACGAGTTACAATCTTGCTTTCGTGGTATCCTTTTTTTTGATAATGATGATGTAATGGCGACATTAAGAAAATTCGTTTTCCTTCGCCAAAGCGTTTTTTAGTGTATTTGAAATAGGCAACTTGAATAATTACCGAAGCACTTTCTGCAAAGAAAATTCCGCAAAACAGAACAATTAACATTTCTTTTCTAACAGAAATTGCTAAAACTGCTATAATTCCACCAATGGTTAAACTTCCTGTATCGCCCATAAATACTGATGCTGGATAAGAATTATACCAAAGAAAACCTATTAATGCTCCAACAAATGCTGCTATAAAAACAGTCATTTCTCCAGAATTAGGAATGTACATTACGTTTAAATAATTGGACAAAATAATATTACCAGAGATGAATGTAAAAATTCCTATTGCGAGTACAGATATTGCAGATGTTCCTGCGGCTAAACCATCAATTCCATCGGTTAAATTGGCACCATTAGAAACTGCTGTGATGATAAAAATTACTATTGGAATAAAAACTAACCAAGCCCATTTTTGATAATCATCTGTAAAAGGTTCTAAAATTTTAGCATATTCCAACTCATTATTTTTAGTAAAAGGAATAGTTGTAACGGTTGATTTTATTTCTTTTTGATTTCTATTATTGATGCTGTTTTCTGTTTGATTAAATCGTAAAGGCGTTTTAGATTTTTCTCTAATTGTAACATTTGGACTAAAATATAATACCGAACCTACTATTAAACCCAAACCAACTTGACCAATAACTTTAAAAATTCCTTTTAATCCTTGCTTGTCTTTTTTAAAAATTTTAATATAATCGTCTACAAAACCTATAATTCCCATCCAAAGTGTAGTAATTATTAATAGAATTATGTAAATATTATTAAGTTTTGTTAAAAGAATTACAGGAATTAATGTTGCTACAATTATAATTAATCCACCCATTGTTGGTGTTCCTGCTTTTTGAGTTTGACCTGCTAAACCAAGTTCACGAACGGTTTCTCCAACTTGTTGATTTTTTAAAAAATTGATTATTTTTTTTCCATAAATAGTGGAAATCATTAATGATAAAATCAATGCTAATGCAGATCGAAACGTTATGTATTGAAACACTCCAGTTCCAGGAACGTCTAATGTTTTGTCTAAATATTCAAATAAGTAGTATAACATATTTTTTGATTTATGATTTAAGATTAAAAGATTTAAGATTTTAAAATTGTTACTATTTCAAAAATCAAAAATCTTTACTACTCTATCTATTTTGTTAATTTGTTTATATAATGAGATTCTTCCTTCGTCAGAATGACAAAAATGCCGTTGAATCTATTTTACTTGTTTAATTGTTCTAAAATTTCTTTTACCATTTTCATATCATCAAAATCATATTTTATTCCTTGAATTTCTTGATATGTTTCGTGTCCTTTTCCTGCAATTAATATTATATCGTTAGCATTTGCCAATTGACATGCTGTTTTTATAGCTTGTTTTCTATCTTCAATTGATAGGTATTTTTTATAATTTTGAGCTTCAACACCAGCTTCCATTTCTTCAATAATAGTTTTAGGATTTTCTGTTCTAGGATTATCAGAAGTAATAATTATTTTATCGCTCAATGTTGACGCAATATTCGCCATTATTGGTCTTTTAGTCTTGTCTCTATCGCCACCACAACCTACAATTGTTATTAATTGTTCGTTTTTAGTTCTGATGTCGTTTATGGTTTTTAATACATTTTCTAATGCATCTGGTGTGTGTGCATAATCTACAATTGCAGTTATTTTTTCTGTAGAAACTATAAATTGAAATCTACCAGAAACACTTTCTAATTCTGATAATAATCTTAAAACTTCTAGTTTTTCTAATCCTAATTCGACAGCAGTTCCATAAATTGCCAATAAATTATAAGCATTAAATGTTCCTATTAATCTAACCCAAACTTCGTTGTCATTAATTTTTAACAACAATCCAGATAGTTGATTTTCTAGAATTTGAGCTTTATAATCGGAATACGATTTTAA
>JAYVKR010000188.1:0-23124 GCA_043768185.1 Flavobacterium sp. | reverse complement strand
TCAGAAATACTAATTCCAGAAAGTTGAAAATAACTAAAACCTTTTGCCATTTCGTTACAATCAAATAAAATTTCTTCTTTAGATTCTAAACTTTCTTTTTTTCGAGAATGAATTGGGTAATCTTTACCTTTTTCAAATCGAGTAATATAAAAATATCCGTTATAAAAATAAGGAACAGATTCGTCATCTTCTTTTATTCTGGCTTTCATTTCTTCAAACAATTCCTTCTGAAAATCTTTAGTATGTGCTGTCGATTGATTGTAAAAGTCGTTCTCTTTATTTAGATAATCAATTACTTCTGGGTTTTCTCTATCGTTTAGCCAATAATAATTGTCCGTTCTAGTATGACCGTCTTTTTCTAATGTGTGTGGAATACTATTTGCTATTGGCGGTTGTAAATCTTTAATCATAATTGTAATGTACTACTTTTGTATTTAAACAAAAATAAAGCATCTAGTCGTTGCAAGAAAGTTTTTATGAAATAATTATACAATAGAAATTAACAGTTTAGTTTTGAGTTATGAGTTTTGAGTTTCTGTTTATAACTTCAAAATTTATAATTAAATTTTGATATAGATACAGATATTGAAATTGATTTTTGAAATTGAAATTGAAGTTGATATTGTAATTGATTTTTGAAGTTGATATTGAAATTGATTTTTGAAGTTGATATTGTAATTGATTTTTGATATTGATATTGTAATTGATTTTTGAAGTTGATATTGTAATTGATTTTTGAAATTGATATTGATATTGAAATTGTAATTGATTTTTGAAATTGAAATCGAAATTGTTTACATTTGTAAAAAAGAAATTATGGACTTAATGGGAATGATGGGTAAACTAAGAGATACTCAAAATAAAATTGAAGAAACTAAGAAAAGATTAGATACCGTTTTAATAGACGAACAAAGCGCTGATGGATTATTGAAAGTAACTTTTACTGCCAATAATAAATTAAAAACTATTGCAATTGATGATGCTTTACTAGAAGATAAAGAGCAACTTGAAGATTATTTAATTCTAGTAATTAACAAAGCAATTGAAAAAGCAGAAGCCATAAATAAAGCCGAACTTGATGCTGTGGCAAAAATGGATATGCCAATGATTCCAGGTATGGAAGATATGTTTAAGTAAAATTAAAACTTTTAAATTGCAACATCTTTATTTATGAAAATAGTAAATGCTACAAGTAAAGATGATGAAGTTTTAACTTTTATAACCAAAAAATCTAAAGCATTTTGGGGTTATTCTGAGGAGCAAATTTTAATATGGAACAATTCTTTAACCGTTTCTAAAGAATATATTGAAAATAATACTGTCTTCAAACTTATAACCGAAGATACAATTATTGGTTATTATTCTTATTTCAATATAGAAAAAGATACTATAAAACTTGATAATTTATTTATTCTTCCAGATTTTATAGGTAAAGGATTTGGAAAGCTTTTAATGAATGATTTTTTAAAAAGAATTAAAAAATCTGAAACTAAAAAAGTCCAACTTCATTCAGATCCAAACGCAGAAAACTTTTATCTAAAACTAGGATTTAAAAAAGTTGGTAGCTTTGAAACTTCAATAAAAAATAGATTTATGCCTATTATGAAACTTTATTTATAATTTTAAATGGAAATCTTTCACACGAATTTCACAAATTTTCACTAATTAGAAATTATAAAAAAAACTATTATATATAAAAATTAGCAAACTAATTCAATAAAATTTATTTTTGAAATTCGTATGAAATTTTATATTGTTAATAAAAATTATAAATTAGTATCTTTTATAACAATTCGTGAAATAATTCAACAGAATTAATTAGTGAAAATTCGTGAAATTCGTGTGAAACTTTTATTCTAAAAAACCATTTTCTCCAAAGTCTCTAAAACATATGTATGCATTACTTGTTTATAATCTAAATGTGTTACAATTCGCAATTTACCTTTACCAAGTAAACTAATAGAAATACTTTTTTGTTTTAACTTTTCAATCACCACTTCATCGGCAATACCATCAATTGGTGTAAAAATTACAATATTAGTTTCAATTGGTTCAACCATTTTTATCCAAGAACACTCAGCTAATTTTTTACCTAATTCTTTTGCTCGAATATGATCTTCTTCAAGTCTTTTTATATTATTTTGCAAAGCATAAATTCCGGCAGCGGCTAAATAACCAGACTGACGCATATTACCACCAAATATTTTTCTAACTCTAATTGCTTCGTTAATAGTTTTAGCATTAGAAACTAAAACAGAACCAATTGGACAACCCAAACCTTTAGAAAAACAAACCGATATAGTATCAAACAATTCACCAAATTGCTTAGGATGTTGCTTTTTTGCCACAAGAGCATTCCACAATCGTGCGCCATCAAGATGAAAAGTCAAGTTATTATCAACACAAACTTGTTTAATTTTTTTTAATTCCTCAAGATCATAACAAGCACCACCACCTTTATTAGTAGTATTTTCTACAGCCACCATTTTAGTAAAAGGTGTATGATAAAAATCAGGATTATTAATTCCGCTTTTCACCTGTTCAGCCGTTATCATTCCTCTATTTCCATCAAGTAAATTAAAATTCACACCACTATTAGACGATGCTCCACCAGATTCATACAAGTGAATATGCGTCCATTTATCACAAATAATTTGATCGCCAGGTTTCGTATTAACTTTAATTGCAGTTTGATTAGCCATAGTTCCAGTTGGGAAAAAAAGTGCCGCTTCCATACCAAATAAATCAGCAACAATTCTTTCAAATTCATTCACCGTCGGATCTTGCTTAAAAACATCATCACCCACATTGGCACTAAACATTGCCTGCAACATTTCAGCATTCGGTTTAGTAACCGTATCGCTTATTAAATTTATTTCCATAATCTCAAAACTAATCTTATTTTTGTAAAATAATTTGTAAAATAATTTAGAAGCCAATCCTGCTGTACGTTCCAATCTTTTTTAAAAATTCCTTTTTTTCTATCTTTAAAAAAGAGCTTCCTTTGGTCGCTTTTTTTAAACAAGAAAAAATAGCAATTTTTTAAAAAAGGATTTCCACTTCCATCAGGGCTAAAAACCAGTGCAACTAATTACATTTACTGCAAAAATAACACAATTTATGACAAATACCGAACAAATTAAAGGTATTGTAGAGCGTCTTGGTGCGTTAAGGAGGTATCTTTGACATAGATGCCAAGCTTATCGAAATAACCAACGAAGAAGAAAAAACATTTGCACCCAATTTTTGGAACAATGCCAAAGAAGCCGAAGTAATTGTAAAAAATTTAAGATCCAAGAAAAAATGGGTAGAAGATTTTGAAAAAGGCAACGAAATGGCTGAAGAACTTCAAATAACGTACGATTTTTATAAAGAAGGAGACGTTACAGAAGAAGAATTGGATACACAATATCAACTAACCAACACACATATTGAAGACATAGAATTTAGAAATATGCTTTCAGACGAAGGCGATAATCTAAGCGCTGTAATTCAAATAACGGCTGGCGCTGGCGGAACAGAAAGTTGCGATTGGGCAGCAATGCTTATGCGAATGTACATGATGTGGGCAGAAAAGCAAAAATATAAAATAAAAGAATTAAACTTTCAAGAAGGCGAAGTTGCAGGCATAAAAACCGTGACTTTAGAAATAGAAGGCGATTTTGCTTTTGGTTATCTTAAAGGCGAAAACGGCGTGCATCGTTTAGTGCGCATTTCACCATTTGATAGTAATGCAAAACGTCACACTTCTTTTGCATCTGTTTATGTTTACCCATTGGTTGATGATACCATAGAAATAGACATAAATCCTGCCGATATAGAAATTGTAACCTCACGTTCCAGTGGCGCTGGAGGACAAAATGTAAACAAAGTAGAAACCAAAGTACAATTATTTCACAAGCCAACTGGAATTCAAATTCAGTGTTCAGAAACACGTTCACAACAAGACAATCGCCAACGAGCTATGCAAATGTTAAAATCGCAGTTATATGAAATTGAACTAAAAAAACAATTAGCACAACGAGCCGACATTGAAGCAGGAAAAATGAAAATAGAATGGGGTTCACAAATAAGAAACTACGTAATGCAACCATATAAATTAGTAAAAGATGTTCGTACAGGAAAAGAAACTAGCGATGTAGATGGCGTTATGAATGGAAATATTGACGAATTTTTAAAAGCATATTTAATGATGATGGGACAAAAAGAAGAATAGTTTTTCAGTGTTCAGTGTTCATTGTTAAAAATTAACTATTTATAAATATTAAATCATTTTTTTTAATTATTTACATTTCATAATTTGTAATTCATAATTTAAACCTATCTTTGCATCGAGGATTCCGAAAGGAAGTTACACCTCACCACAATAGCCACTCGCTCCAGAGTGGCTTTTGTATTTAATAGAAAATCCTAAAATAGTTTTTACATTATTTTAGGATTTTTAAAAAAAAACACTATATCTTACAATACCTCTTTCAAAAACTGTAACATAGCTTTCCAAGATCGTTTATCTGCTTTTTCATTGTAAGCAACACCTTTACTAGTATCGTTGCCAGCTTTTTTTTCTGTAAATGCATGAACAGCATTGGCGTAATAAATCATTTGCCAATCGGCTTTGGCTGTTTTCATTTCATTTTGAAAAGCTTTAACTTCAGTTTCTGGTACATAATTATCATCTGCGCCGTGTAATACCAATACTTTAGCATTTATTGTTTCTGTTGTTCTTGCTTCATCCTTTCCTAATCCACCATGAAAAGAAACTACTCCTTTTACTTTTAAATTACTTCTCGCTGCTTCAATCGCACCAGTTCCACCAAAACAGTAACCAATTACAACAATATTATCAGCATTTGCTCCATTTTTAATTAATTGATCTAATGCTAGTTGAATTCTTCGTTGGTAATCTAAAACATTTTTTTTGTAAAATCCAGCTTGCTTTCCGGCTTCACTTGTATTAGTTGGTTTATTTCCAACTCCATAAATATCAGCAACAAAGGCATAATATCCTAAATTTGATAATTCTGCGGCTACTTCTTTAGAATGGTCATCAATTCCCATCCAAGCAGGAAGTATTAATATTCCAGCTTTAGATTTTAAAGCTTTTAATGGTTTAGTAACTAATCCACTTAGTTTTTGTTCTCCATCATTATACTCAACAGATTTTAATTGAGCCATAATTGAATTTGAACTCACTAAAACGGAACAAAACAATAAAATAAATTTAGTTTTCATAATTTAGATTTTTGGTAAATTTAAAAATAAAATTTTCTAACAAGTGTTAATTAGATAATAAAAAAGCGTCCAATTTTTAGTTGAACGCTTTACAAATAATATCTTTTATTTTATATAAATATTTTTAGAAAATAATAAATTAATGCTGCAAGTATTGCTGATACTGGAATGGTTAAAACCCAAGCCCAAAGTAAATTAATAGTTACACCCCAACGTACAGCAGAAAGTCTTTTGGTAACTCCAACACCAATAATAGAACCAGTTATTGTATGTGTTGTAGATACCGGAATTTTAAAATGTTCTGTCATAAACAAGGTTAATGCACCAGCAGATTCTGCAACAACTCCTTCAAATGCAGTAACTTTTGTAATTTTAGAACCCATTGTTTTTACAATTTTCCATCCACCACTTAAAGTTCCTAATGCTATCGCAGAATAACAAGCAAGCGGAATCCAACCTGGCATTTGTCCTGAAACTTCATTTCCTAATGCGTCTTTAGATGGTAATTTTACATTCAAATCTAACCAACCTAAAGATAAATCAACATTCGGATTTGTATTAATATATACAGCAACAGCTGCTGCAATAATTCCCATAACTTTTTGAGAATCGTTTCCACCGTGACCTAAACTAAAAGATGCCGATGATAAAAGTTGCATTTTCTTTAAAATTGCTTCAGATTTTGCAGTAGATAAACTACTAAAAATTAAATTAAAAATTGCGATACTCGTTATTATTGAAGCAACTAAAAGCCATTTAATATTTGCTGGTTCTGCAATTACACTTAAAAAATGAGAATCAAACCGATGTTTTTTTATTTCATCGTAACCTAACAATTCAGCATTAATAAACCAATAAACTATCACTAATAAAGCGACAGTAAATAATTTAGGAAGAATACTTTTTTTAGAGGAATAAAGTAACCACAAAGACATAAAATAAGAAATAATCATTCCTATTAATGGTGCCAAAACAATAAATAAAATAATTATTAAAACGCCACTTGGCATGCCGCCATCTTTTCCTGCTGTGTACCAATTAACTATTTGATACCAATGTCTGGTTACAGTTTCTCCAGATTGAACCAAAGTATAATCTGAAAATCCATGAACTGAAATAGCATGAGCAAGTGCTGCGCCTGCAAATCCGCCAATAAGTGTGTGTGATGATGAGGAAGGAATTCCTAATGCCCAAGTTAATAAATTCCAAATAATGGCTGCAATTACACCAGAAAGTATTACTAACAAACTAATTTCCATAGTATTGGCGGTTTTAGCAACAGTATCTGCAACGCCAAAACCAAAAACCCAATAGGCCAAAAAATTAAAAAATGCTGCCCACATTACAGCTTGAAATGGAGATAAAACCTTGGTTGCTACAATCGTTGCTATAGAATTTGCAGCATCGTGAAAACCATTTATGTAATCAAAAACTAAAGCCAGAACAATAATAACAATTAGTAATGTCATCTTTTATCTATTACGTTATTATTTAGGAATGTTTTACTGAAATTTGTTCTAAAACATTGGCTACACTTTTACATTTATCTGATGCCGATTCTAATGCCGAAAGAACTTCTTTATACTTAATAATATTTTTAGCATCGGTTTCGTTTTCAAAAATATCAGCTACAGCTTTATCAAAAACCACATCGGCTTTACTTTCTAGTTTATTTATTCTTTTGCAATAATCTGAAATGGCTTTCAAATTATTCATATCTTTTAATTCGCCAATTGCTAAACCAATTAATTGACAAGCTTCAAGGTTAATTTCGGTTAATTTTCTAATAGATTTTGTAATTTTTTCTACTTGATACAATCGCATTCTACTGGCTGCGCCATGCATATAATCGGCAACGTTATCTATAGCTTTTATAAGTGAATGAATGTCTTCTCTATCAAATGGTGTGATGAAATTTCTACTTAATTCTAAATGAGTTCTGTGAGTAATTTCTTCAATTATGGCTTCTAATTCTTCAATTTTTTGAAAATACTCTTCACGTTCAATTTTAGGTGCATTTACTGCTTCGTGTAACGTTTCTGCAAGTACAATTAAATTGGCCGATGCTTGTTCAAATAGTGGGAAAAACTTTTTATCTTTTGGTACTAAAAACTGAAAAATACTGTTTAATGTCATTAGATTTTATTTAATTTCAAGTTGCAAATGTATTCTTCTAATGTTAAGTGAATATTAACTTATTCAGTAAATTTAAAAAAATAATTATAAATAATGTAAGAATTATTGGGTTTGAAAACGTTTTCGTACTTTAGCAATTCTTTATCAAAAATAAACAATTTTAACTAATATGGACATAAACTTCAATAAAAACGAAGATCACAATAAACTTTTATTATCTGATTTAAAGCAGCGATTTGCCAAAGTAAAACTTGGTGGTGGCGAAAAACGTATAGAAAAACTGCACGCCGAAGGCAAGATGACAGCAAGAGAACGCATTGATTATCTGCTAGATGAAAAATTAAATTCTGTAGAAATTGGTGCTTTTGTTGGCGATGGAATGTATAAAGAACATGGCGGTTGTCCTTCTGGTGGCGTTGTTATAAAAATGGGATACATAAAAGGAAAACAATGTATTGTTGTTGCCAACGATGCTACAGTAAAAGCTGGTGCGTGGTTTCCAATTACTGGAAAAAAGAATCTTCGTGCGCAAGAAATTGCTATGGAAAATCGTCTTCCTATTATATATCTTGTAGATTCTGCTGGAGTTTATTTGCCAATGCAAGATGAAATTTTTCCAGATAAAGAACATTTTGGACGAATTTTTAGAAACAACGCTTTAATGTCAAGTATGGGAATTACTCAAATTTCGGCAGTTATGGGAAGTTGCGTTGCTGGTGGAGCTTATCTTCCAATTATGAGTGACGAAGCTATGATTGTAGATAAAACAGGAAGTATTTTCTTGGCAGGAAGTTATTTGGTAAAAGCTGCAATTGGCGAAAATATTGACAATGAAACTCTTGGTGGAGCAACAACTCATTGCGAAATTTCTGGCGTAACAGATTATAAAGCCAAAGATGATAAAGATGCGCTTGACCGAATTAAAAGTATAGTTGGAAAAATTGGCGACTATGATAAAGCAGGATTTAACAGAGAAAAATCGGTAAAACCAGCTTTGGACGAAAAAGATATTTACGGAATTATTCCAAAAGCAAGAACAGATCAATATGATATGTTGGAAATTATTAAACGATTGGTTGATAATTCTGAAATGGATATGTATAAAGAAGATTATGGAAAATCGATAATTACTTGTTATGCCAGAATTGATGGTTGGGCAGTTGGAATTGTTGCCAATCAACGAATTGTTTCTAAAACTAAAAAAGGAGAAATTGAATTTGGTGGCGTAATTTATTCAAGTTCGGCAGATAAAGCAACACGATTTATAGCCAATTGTAACCAAAAGAAAATTCCGTTAGTGTTTCTTCAAGACGTTACTGGGTTTATGGTTGGTTCTAAAAGTGAGCATGGCGGAATTATAAAAGATGGTGCCAAAATGGTAAATGCAGTAGCCAATAGTGTTGTGCCAAAATTTACTATTATTATTGGAAATTCTTATGGCGCAGGAAATTATGCTATGTGCGGAAAAGCATACGATCCAAGATTAATAGTTGCTTGGCCAAGTGCAGAACTTGCAGTTATGGGTGGAACACAAGCTGCAAAAGTTTTAGCACAAATTGAAGCGTCATCATTAAAAGCTAAAGGCGAAATTATTGATGAAGTAAAAGAAAAAGAATTATTTGACAAAATAAAAGCAAGATACGACGAGCAAGTTTCTCCTTATTACGCAGCTTCAAGATTATGGACAGATGCAATTATTGATCCGTTAGAAACCAGAACTTGGATTTCTATGGGAATTGAAGCAGCGAACCACTCACCTATTGAAAAAAAATTTAATTTAGGAGTTATTCAGGTTTAGAATTCCTTAATATTAAAGTAATTATAAATCAGATAAAAGAATAATGCATTGCAAAAAAATAAACGAAATATCTACTTATAAAATCATGAAAAAATTAATAAAAATATTAATAATCTCAGTATCTATTTTTATAACAGTTTCATTTATAAATAAAAGTGAAAATCAATTAGAAACAGGTTTTTATTATTTATCTGAATCGGAAGAGAATAGTGAATTAGTTTCTGAAAGTGATTCTGATATAGTTTATGCAATAGAAAGAACTCCAATTATCACTTCTAATGATTTTAGTAATGTTAAAGTATCTTCAAAAAAATTTGAAAGCACAAAAAATAGTGATTTTAAAATTATTGAAATTACATTAAAAAATAAAAGTGTGAATAAATGGAATAAAATTTTGAATAGAATTGAAAAAACTAATGAAAGTATTGTATTTATCTTTGAAAATAAAGTTATTATTGAAAAAAGTATTTTTTCAAAAAATAGTTTAGATAATTCAAAAATATTATTACCAATTAATGCAGATAATGTTGAAAATTTTATAGGAAAATTAAACCTAGAAATTCAAAATCATAAATTAAATAAAAAAAAAGAAAATTTAATTTTAATAACACAAAATGCAATAAATTATAAAATTAACATACCAATTTTTATAAAAATAGTATCATCATGAAAAAAATATTTATACTAATTTTCATCATCACATTTCAATTCGTCTCTTCACAAACCTTTACAAGAAAAGATTCGCTTCAAGGTGGATTAAGAATAGAGCGAACCTGTTTTAATGTGTTGCGATATGATTTAAATATCAAAATCAATATTGATGAAAAATCAATTGTTGGATTTAATGATATTTCTTTTAAAGTAGTTTCAAATACTTCCAAAATTCAGATTGATTTATTTGATAATATGAGTGTAGATTCTATTATTTATAATTCTAAAAAGCTAGAATATAAAAGAGATTTTAATGCTGTTTTTATAAATTTTCCATCAGAATTACAAACTGGAGCTAACGAAAAAATAACTTTTTATTATTCAGGAAAACCTAAAATTGCAAAAAATGCACCTTGGGATGGCGGCTTTGTCTTTAAAAAAGATAAAAACGATAAACCATTCGTAGGCGTTGCAGTTCAAGGTACTGGCGCAAGTTTATGGTATCCTGTAAAAGATTCGCAAAGTGATGAGCCAGACAATGGTGCAACAATAAAAGTAGCAGTTCCAAACGGATTAATGAATGTTTCTAATGGAAGATTATTAGGAAGCGAAGATTTAAAAAACGGTTACACTCGTTGGGATTGGGAAGTAAAAAATCCTATAAATACTTATGATATTACTGTAAACATTGCCGATTATGCTCACATTCACGATTCACTAAACGGTTTGGATTTAGATTATTATGTTTTAAAAGAAAATGAAGAAAAAGCTAAAAAACATTTTGAAGAAGTAAAACCTATGTTAACTTGTTTTCAATCTAAATTTGGAACATATCCATTTGCAAATGATGGTTATAAATTGGTTGAAACTTTTTATTTAGGTATGGAACACCAAAGCGCTGTCGCTTACGGAAATAAATATAAAAAAGGATATTTAGGTTCTGACTTATCTGGAACAGGAATTGGACTTTTATTTGATTACATCATCATTCACGAAAGTGGTCACGAATGGTTTGGAAACAGTATAACTTCATCTGATATTGCCGATATGTGGATTCACGAAGGTTTTACACAATATACAGAAGTTGTGTATGTTGAATGCTTGTACGGAAAAGAAAAAGCAGATAAATATGTAAATGGTTTACGAAGCAATGTTAGAAATAGCAAACCAATTATTGGTAATTATGGTGTAAACAATGAAGGTTCTGGAGATATGTATCCAAAAGGAGCTTTGCTTTTAAACACTATTAGAAACATTGTAAACGATGATGAGAAATGGTGGAAAATGATTTTAAACTACTCAGAAACTTATCGTCATAAAATTATTGATACAGAAACTGTTATAAACTTTTTTAATACAGAAAGTAGTATAAATTTAACATCAGTTTTTAATCAATATTTACGTTTTCCTGGAATTCCAGAATTGGTTATAAAACAAACTAAAAAGAAGTTAGAATTTCGTTGGAAAACAATGGAAGCCAATTTTACTATGCCAATTGATGTAAAAATTAACGGTAAAGAAATGAGAATTAATCCAACCAATGAATTTCAAAAATCTAAATTTAAAATTAAATCTCTAGAAGATGTTGAAGTTTTAAAAAATGAGTTTTATGTAAAAGTGGTTAAGGAGTAAAAAAGTATGGAATTTTATTCTGAAACTTTTTTAAATTTAGAAACAGTTCCTAAAGCATATTCTTCTGGTGGTCCAAGCATTAATATAGAATCTGATACAATTAAAAATTTATTTTTTATATTATCTTGGGTATTGTTATGTATAAATCTAATTGTTGAATCTTGAAAAACAGTATAAATTCCAGAATAATTATTGTTTAAATATAACGTATTGAAATTATTATCAGATAAAAAAGTAGTCACAGATCCATCTATAACTGGATCAAAACCGTCACTTGTATTTGGATTCTCAATACAATCAAAAGTACCAACCAATTTCCAACTACCAATTAATTCTCTTGGTGTATAATTAATTACTTCATCTTCACTTTTAGAACAACTAAACGAAACGATAACTACAATTAAAAGTACAATTTTTTTCATAAATAAAATGTATGTAATTAAAAACTAGTCAAATATATAAAATAATATTAACTCAAACTATCCTTACGAATAATCTTTCCATTTCCAGTTTCTTTAAACTTAGAAACAAAAATAATTTCTTTAGGTTTTTCATATTTATCTAAGCCATCGAAAATTGTTTTATCAACTTCAAACGGTTCTCCTTCTATAACCAAAATTACTTTTTCACCCAATTCTTTGTCTTCTTTGGATGATATAAAATAACGTTGTGTAATTTTGCCCGAAAGTTTTTCTTCAACTTGTTCTGGCAATATTTTAATTCCGCCACTATTTATTACGTTGTCAATTCTGCCTAAAAAAACAAACTGATTTTCGTTTACCAATTCAACAATATCATTGGTTGCAATCACTTCTTCGCTAATTCTTGGCGCGTGAATTACCATGCAATTCTCTTCATCATAAGATATTGTAACATTTGGCAAAACCGTAAATGCCTTCTCGCCTACTTTCTTGGCTGCAATGTGCGAAATGGTTTCTGTCATTCCGTAAGTTTCAAAAATTTGTGTCGGTAATTTTACCAATTGTTTTTCTAATGTTGCGCTAATTTTTGCTCCACCAACAATAAGTTTTTTTACCTTTTTTAAATCAGATATAGAGTTTTGTGCTTGCATTGGAACCATTGCTGCAAAATCAAAAGTCTCCTCTAAGTTTTTTAAAGGATTAGAACTTGGAGCAACAAATTCTAAATCCAATCCCAAAATCATAGCTCGAACCAACATCATTTTTCCTGCTACATATTTTACTGGTAAACAATGTAATGCTTTGTTACCAGCGTGAATATCGAAAAAATCACCAGTTGCCAAAGCAGAATTTACCATAGCTTGCTTATCAACTTTTATAGTTTTAGGAATTCCTGTAGATCCAGAAGTTTGCATTTCTATATATGGTTTGCCATCAAACCAATCTAAAATAAAATCGCCAACTGGCTTTTCAAACTCTTCGCCTTCTTTTATAAAACTATAGGCAACGCGACATAAATCTTCTCTATCTAGATGAAAACCATTTAATTTAAACAAGTTATGTACGTTTTCGTAAGTTGGATTAATCATTTTTATATGCTTTTTTTAAAGTAAATGTATTTAAATTTCCGGTAAGTTTATCTTTCCAGTTGTTCCAATTGTATTTTTTACTAAAGATAAATAATATAATTGGAAACATTATAAAAACTGGTAAAAAAATAGTTTCAAATCCTGCGTTTGGCTCTGCTGTGTCTTTAAAAATGGCATAGGTTTTTAAAACAGTCCAATCTGTACTAACTAAAAGTGCTCCAATTAAATTATTAGCAGCGTGAAAACCAAGAGCCAATTCCATTCCTTCATCCATTAATGTCATTATTCCTAAAAACAATCCTGTACCTATATAATAAACAAGAACAATATTTCCCAACTCAGAAACTTCTGGATTTAAAATGTGCATTGTTCCAAAAATTACCGAAGTCATAAGCAAAGGAAACCATCTGTTTCTTTCTAAGTTTGCAAATCCTTGCATTAAATATCCTCTAAAAATATATTCTTCTGTAGTTGTTTGAATTGGTAATAAAACAATTGCAATTAGAGCTAAAACGGCAAACTTTTCTGGATTAAAATCTAAAATTAATTTTCCATCACCATAATAAAATGCAATTAAAGTAGATACAATTGTAATGATTGCCCACAAACTAAACGAAAAAAATATTCTGCTCCAATCTACTTTTTTTCTAGAAGTTGTAACAGATAAAATAGTTTGATTATGAAGTTTTTTTACAACAAAATATAATGCTATCAACCCAAATACAAACATCAGTAACATTAAAAATAAAGATAAATTTGGATCTAACATTTTAATTATATCATCAGTATTTGTTGGCATTTCACCATTTTTAAACGATTTTATTCCTACTGCAATAACAAGTGGTAATGAACCTATTTGTGAGGCAATAAAAATAAGTAACGATCCTAATAAATACTTCCAAAATTTATTTTCTGGTTTTATGCCTTGTTCTATAAACATTATTCTGATTTTTAATTTCGACTAAAATACAGTATTTATTGCAATATTTAGTTCCTTTGTAAAAAAATTATGATAACAATATATCACAATCCAAGATGTGGAAAATCTAGAGAATGTTTGGCATTTTTAAAAAATACAGAAAAAGAATTTGAAGTAATAAAATATTTAGATGTTCCTTTTACATTTGAAACATTATCCAATTTAATTAATCTTCTAAACATTAACCCAATAGAATTAGTAAGAGTAAAAGAGAAAATTTGGATAGAAAATTTTAAAAACGAAACGCTTACAAATGATCAAATTATAACTGCAATGGTTTTACATCCAGTTTTAATTGAAAGACCAATTGTTGTAAACGGTAGTAAAGCAGTAGTTGCAAGACCATTAGAAAGAATTAAAACAATTTTATAAGTTATAAAAAATTTGCAAAAATGATTTAACAAACCTTTGTGATTCGTAAATTAAACGTTTGTCTAGTTTTGTGGTCAAATAAAAGCACACAATTAGGATTCTATTTATGAAAAAGATTAAAAGATTAATACTTATTAGTTTATTATTGGTTTCGTTTTTAAACTATTCTCAAGAAAAACCAGAAATTAAAAAAATTAATATTACAGGTAAAATTGTAGATAAAAATACCAATCAACCATTAGAATATGCCACAATAACATTACTAAATTTAAAAAATCCAAAAGCAACTACTGGCGAAATTACAAATGCTAAAGGCGAATTTAACTTAGTTGCCAATGCTGGTGTTTACAATATTAAGGTTGAATTTATGTCGTTTAAATCACAAGAAATTTCTCAAAAAATCTTGAATGAAAATACTAATTTAGGAACATTTATGCTTCTAGAAGACGCAACTCAGTTAAATGAAGTAGTAATTAGAGCCGAAAAAACTACTGTAGAAATTAAGTTAGACAAAAAAGTTTACAATGTAGGAACCGATTTAATGGTAAAAGGTGGAACTGTAAGCGATGTTTTAGATAATATTCCATCTGTTGCAGTAGATGTAGAAGGAAATGTTAGTCTTCGTGGAAACGAAAATGTTAGAATTTTAATAGATGGAAAACCTTCCAATGCAATTAATATTACCGAAGCGTTACGTCTTATTCCTGCCGATGCAATTGATAAAGTAGAAGTAATTACCAATCCATCTGCACGTTATGATGCCGAAGGTGGAGGCGGAATTTTAAATATTATTCTTAAAAAAGGAAAAACCAACGGATTAAACGGAACACTTTTAGCAACAACTGGTTATCCAGACAATCACGGGTTAAGCGCAACTGTAAATTACAAATCGGAAGAATTTAACCTTTTTACAACTCAAGGTTATAACTATAAAAGCAATCCTGGAAATGCACTATTTAATTCTAGATATTTAAATCTAGACAATTCAACCAAGAACTATGTTAATGAAAGCAGAGATAATTCACGTTTAAATAGAGGTTATAATGGTAATTTTGGTATGGAATGGAATTTAAACAAATCTACTTCGTGGACAAACATTGTAAATTATAGAAAAAGTACTGGCGACAATGTTGATGCTATCATGCAAGATAATTTTAATCAAAATTTTGTTTACGATTACACCAGAAATAGAATTAACAATGAAGATGGAAAAAGTGAAAACATAGAATTTACAACCAATTTAACCAAGAAATTTAAAAAGGAAGGTCATAAATTAACTGTAGATGGTTCGTTTTCATCCAATTCAGATTTAAATACAGCATTAATTAATGATACTGCTACCAATTCTTCACTAACTAAAATTGACAATACACTAAACAATCAAAAGCAAAGTAGAAATTTAATTTTCTCAGATTACGTGCTACCAATTGGTAAAAACTCACAATTTGAAGCTGGTTATCGAGGCGACTTTTCAGAATTGGTAACTAATTATCAAGTACTTAATGATGGTGTGTTAAATAATAATTTTACAAATACGCTTCAATACAAAGAAAAAGTTAACGCACTTTATACACAATTGGGTACAAAATTTAATAAACTTTCTGTACTTTTAGGTTTACGATTTGAAGATTCTAATATCGATATCAATCAACTAGCAACATCCGATTTTAATAACAGAAAATACAATAATTTATTTCCAAGTGCCTTTTTAACCTATGAAATTTCAGATAAAAGTAGTGCTTCTATAAGTTACAGTAAACGAATTCAACGTCCAAGAGGAAGACAAATAAATCCTTTCAATAATTTATCAAGCAACACCAATATATTTGTTGGAAACCCAAGTTTAAACCCAGCTTTTACAGATGCATTAGACTTTGGTTATCTTAAAAGATTTACTAAAGTTACACTAAGTACATCGTTATATGTTAACAAAACTACCGATGCATTTCAATTTGTGCGTGGAGAAACAGGTACATTTATAAACGGAGTTCCAATAATTAAAAGTTCACCAATAAATTTGGCTACAGAATTTCGCGCAGGATTTGAATTTACACTAAATTACAATCCATACAAGTGGTGGAAACTAAACAGTAACTTCAACTTTTTTAGAGTAGAAACGCAAGGCAATTATAGTTACACTAATTTTGTTGGAACTCTAATTACTCAAAATTTCGATAATATTGCCAACACTTGGTCAACACGTTTAACCTCTAAAATTAATTTACCATCTAAAATAGATTGGCAAACTAACTTAACCTACAACGGACCACAAAATAACGCACAAGGAAAATCATTAGGTATTTTTGCAGCCAATTTGGCATTTAGCAAAGATATTTTAAAAGACAAAGCAACAATTTCGTTTAATATAAGCGATGTTTTTAACTCTAGAAAAAGAATTATGGAAACATTTATTTCAGGTTTGGTAGAATCTTACACCGAAATGCAATGGCGCGAAAGACAATTTACACTTTCATTTACCTATCGTTTTAACAAAGCTAAAAACGAAAAAGAAAAACAACCAAAACGCAATCAAGATGGCGAAGGTGGCGATTTTCAAGGATAATCTCTCACAACAATTCATAAAAAAAGGTTCAACATATTTCAGTTGAACCTTTTTTATTTTGTAACAAACTACTATTAAGCTTGTTTCAAAGCTTTTTCAGCTTTTTTCTCTTTGTATAATTCAAACAATGCTCCACCAATCCAGTAGAAAACAAAATGAATTAAAAAAATCATCAACCAAAACCCTAAAGTTAAAATTGATAAAAACGCTAAAAAGCCCAAATACTGTGAAAAATCAAACATAATTTCCGGAAAATTTTGAATTCCCAACAAAAGTAAAATATATAATGTAACAAACCAATAAATAATTATAATATATTTTTTTAAAACACATTTTACAACTATTTTTGTGAAGCTATTTCCAGCCATACGTTTCAAGTTTGCTAGTAAAATACTTTTTTTCTATCACTAAAAACGTGCTTCCTTTGGTCGCAGTTTTCAGTAAAGAAAAAATAGTATTTTCCTGGCGCAAAGCTTTCCACTTCTGTCTGGGCTAGTTCGTAGAAATAACAAAATTTTAATACAATTTTAAACTTTTAAACAACATTAAACCTTAAAAACATAAAACTCATAAAATGGAATACAGAATAGAAAAAGACACCATGGGCGAAGTACAAGTTCCATCAGATAAATATTGGGGCGCACAAACAGAACGTTCTAGAAATAATTTTAAAATTGGTCCATCAGCATCAATGCCCAAAGAAATAATACAAGGATTTGCCTATTTAAAAAAAGCAGCAGCATTTGCCAATTGCGATCTAGGAGTTTTATCAATAAAAAAACGCGACGCAATAGCCACAGTATGCCAAGAAATTCTTGACGGAAAACTAGACGATCAATTTCCATTAGTAATTTGGCAAACAGGTTCAGGAACACAAAGTAATATGAATGTAAACGAAGTTGTTGCCAACCGCGCACAAGTTCTTGCAGGATTTAAAATTGGCGAAGGCGAACCAGTTGTAAAAGCCAATGACGATGTAAATAAATCGCAATCGTCTAACGATACTTTTCCAACAGGAATGCACATTGCAGCATATAAATGTGTTGTAGAAATTACAATTCCAGGTGTAGAAAAACTTCGTGACACTTTGCATGCAAAAGCTGTAGAATTTAATACTGTTGTAAAAATTGGTCGTACGCATTTAATGGATGCAACGCCACTTACTCTTGGTCAAGAAATTTCTGGTTATGTTGCACAATTAAACTACGGAATAAAAGCATTAAAAAACACATTATCACATCTTAGTGAAGTGGCACTTGGCGGAACAGCAGTTGGAACAGGTTTAAATACTCCAGACGGTTATGATGTAAAAGTGGCGCATTATATTGCACAATTTACTGGACATCCATTTGTAACAGCACCAAATAAATTTGAAGCATTAGCATCACACGATGCCATTGTAGAATCTCATGGCGCATTAAAACAACTTGCAGTTTCTTTAAATAAAATTGCCAATGATGTTAGAATGTTAGCATCTGGACCAAGATCTGGAATTGGAGAAATAATTATTCCAGAAAACGAACCAGGATCGTCAATAATGCCAGGAAAAGTAAATCCAACACAATGCGAAGCATTAACAATGGTTTGTGCACAAGTTATAGGAAACGACGTTGCAATTACAGTTGGCGGCATGCAAGGACATTATGAATTAAATGTTTTTAAACCAGTTATGGCTGCCAATTTTCTTCAATCTGCACGATTACTTGGCGATGCTTGTCTTTCATTTGAAGAACATTGCGCAAGCGGAATTGAACCAAATTACAAACGAATAAAAGAATTAGTAGACAATTCATTAATGTTGGTTACCGCTTTAAATACCAAAATTGGATATTACAAATCGGCAGAAATAGCACAAACTGCACACAAAAATGGCACTACTCTTAAAGAAGAATCTGTTCGTTTAGGTTATGTTACAGCAGAAGATTTTGATGCTTGGGTAAAACCAGAAGAAATGGTTGGTAGTTTAAAATAATCTCAAAAAAAATAATAATAAACCTGTAAAAATTTTTACAGGTTTTTTTTAATTCATTTTTAAAAATACTATTGAAACAAGAATTGAATTTAAAATATTTATCTTTGTAATTATACCAAATTATAAAAAATGAAAGTCACCAGAATATTCAATAACTTCTTTCATAGCGAAAAAGCTGGTGGTTTAACTTTAATTTTTTGCACAATTTTATCATTATTTCTTGCTAATTCTGTTTTTAGTGAAAATTATTTATCCTTTTGGCAAACACAATTTCAAGGTCATAACTTAATTCATTGGATAAATGATGGATTAATGACTATTTTCTTTCTATTAATTGGTTTAGAATTAGAACGAGAAATTTACAATGGCGAACTATCCGATTTTAAAACGGCTTTGTTACCAATTTGCGCTGCACTTGGCGGAATGTTACTTCCAGCTGCACTATTTTTACTTTTAAATTCTGGTACATCAACACAATCTGGAATTGGAATTCCAACTGCTACAGACATTGCATTTGCATTAGGAATTTTGTCCTTATTAGGAAAAAAAGTGCCAACGTCGTTAAAGGTTTTTTTAACAGCTTTAGCCGTTATTGACGATTTGGGAGCAATATTAATTATTGCCATTTTCTACACTAAAACATTAATTTGGATGAATTTATTAATATCATTATCCATTTTTGGATTATTGTTACTTCTTAACAGATTAAAAGTTCATAACTTAATTCCATACTTAATTGGTGGCGTTTTAATGTGGTATTTTATGCTAAATTCTGGTGTTCATGCCACTGTAACTGGAGTTTTATTGGCATTTGCAATTCCGTTTAGTCGTGGCGATAAAAAATCGGGTTCTATACTATTGCAAAACTTTCTGCATTTTCCAGTTGCCTTTTTTATACTTCCAGTTTTTGCATTGGCCAATACAGCTTTAATTTTAAATTCTAATTGGCATTATGCACTTTCACACAATTATACAATAGGAATTGCATTAGGGTTAATTGTTGGAAAACCTTTAGGAATTTTTCTATTTAGTTATTTATCTGTAAAATTAAAAATTTGCAAACTTCCAGAGGACATTAATTGGAAAACAATTATTGGTGTAGGTTTTCTTGGCGGAATAGGATTTACAATGTCTATTTTTATTACACTTCTCGCCTTTTCTGATGCAGAACATATTGATAATTCTAAAATCATGATTTTAATATCGTCTTTAATTGCCGGAATTATAGGTTTTATTTATTTAAAATTTGTTTTGAGAAATGATTGTGTTGATGAAATCGAAAAGTAAAACCCTTACAATATCAAATTGATTTCACACAAATTTCACGAATTATTAAATCAAATCTTTTGACTAAGTCAAGAAATTAGTGAAAATTAAAATTAGTGAAAATTCGTGAAATTCGTGTAAACTTACTTTCAATACCATTTCTTCTTTTTAAAATAATAGGCCATTCCAGCAAGTAGTAAAACCATAAACCCAATTATCATAAAATAACCATATTTCCAATGCAATTCGGGCATATTATCAAAGTTCATTCCGTAAACTCCAACAATAAAAGTTAATGGCATAAAGAAAACAGAAACTACTGTTAGCGTTTTCATTACTTCGTTCATTTTGTGACTTTGTGTAGAAAAATAAAAGCTAGAAACACTATCAAGCGTTGTTAAATCATACTCTATTTGTTCTAAAAGTTCTAATGCTTTTTGATGTAATCTATCAAAGAAAGTGAAATTTTTATCTTCAATTTCATTAAAAATATCATCATCTTTTATGTTTTTTATCGCATACAACGAATCGCGCAACGGAATTATAGAACGCTTTAAAAAATTATAATTGTCTCTGTGCTTTTCAACTTGCTCTAAAATTATTGGACTACTGTTTATTTTAGATAAATTTATTAATTCTTCAACCTTATCTTCTTCACTTTCAATAGTTATATAAAAATTTTCCATTACTGCATCTAATAATAAATACAATAAATAATCGGCATTTTTTGTTCTTACAATTCCAGAATGTGTTCTTATCCTTTCTCTTAAATGAGTAAAAAAATCGCTTCTTTTTTCTTGAAATGATATTAAAACACCTTTTTTTAATAGAAAACTTATTTGTTCTACAGTAATAGTATTAGAATCTTCTACTGGTAAAATAGATTTAACACTAAAAAACAAAACTTCTTTATATTCATCAAGTTTTGTTCGTTTGGTAGTATTTAATATATCGCCTAAAATAAAATGATCAACATTAAAATGACTTCCAATTTCTTT
This sequence comes from Flavobacterium sp., assembly GCA_043768185.1. GTDB lineage: Bacteria > Bacteroidota > Bacteroidia > Flavobacteriales > Flavobacteriaceae > Flavobacterium. The sequence goes on along the minus strand of JAYVKR010000188.1, from coordinate 2,015 downwards.
AATTAATACATTATCATTTAATCCGTGAATGTTTAACCAATTTACCTTTTCATAATCTAAACATTTATGTAACTCGCTAGTAGTAAATTGTTTAATCTCTTCTAAAGTTTCATTATCGTATACAAACAATTGCATTTCTGATGAAACATTTTTATGAACTCCTGTATATTCTAAAAGATTTGGAACTACCTTTTTAACTTTTTTATATTTAATTTTTCTCACTAAACTCAAATTTTTTATAAATTTAGGAATATTTATTATTTTCATACTAATTTTACTAAAAATCTATCTATGAAAACCATTATTTTAAATATTAAAGAATTATTACAAATAAGAGATGCTTCCGTAAAAAAGGTTTCTGGTAGAGAAATGGCAGTTCTTCCAAGTTTAAAAAATGCCTATTTAGTATTTGAAAATGATATAATAATCGATTTTGGTTTGATGGAAAATTGTCCCAAAAACACATTTGATAAAACAATTGATGCTAAAGGAAAAGTTGTTCTTCCTGCTTGGTGCGACAGTCATACTCATATTGTGTATGCTGGAAATCGAGAGCAAGAATTTGTTGATAGAATAAACGGATTGAGTTATGAAGAAATTGCAAATCGTGGTGGCGGAATTTTAAATTCTGCCAAGAAACTTAATGAAACCAGCGAAGAAGAATTATATAATCAATCTAAAAAAAGATTGGAAGAAGTTATGCAACTTGGCACTGGCGCTGTAGAAATAAAATCAGGTTATGGTTTAACGGTTGAAGGCGAATTAAAAATGTTGCAAGTAATTAAAAAATTATCTCAAAATTATGCTGTAAAAATAAAAGCAACTTTTCTTGGTGCGCACGCTTTTCCATTAGAATATAAAAACAATCACAAAGGATATATAGATTTAATAATTAATGAAATGTTGCCAAAAATTGCAATAGAAAATTTGGCAGAATATATAGATGTTTTTTGTGAAACTGGATATTTTTCTGTAGAGGAAATGGAAGAAATTGTAAAAGCAGGAAAAAAATATAATTTAATTCCTAAAGTTCATGTAAATCAGTTTACTATTATTGGCGGAATTAAATCTGCTGTAACTAATAAAGCACTTTCTGTAGATCATTTAGAAATTCTATCTGATGATGATATTGAAGTTTTAAAAAATTGTGACACAATGCCAGTTGCATTGCCAAGTTGTTCCTATTTTTTAAGTATTCCATACACACCAGCAAGAAAAATTATTGATGCAGGTTTGCCATTGGCATTGGCATCAGATTTTAATCCTGGTTCAACTCCATCAGGAAATATGAATTTCGTAATTGCAACAGCATGCATAAAAATGAAAATGACTCCAGAAGAAGCCATAAATGCAGCGACACTAAATGGTGCTTATGCTATGGGAATTGAAAATAAATATGGAAGTATAACTTTAGGTAAAAAAGCTAATTTAATTATAAGTAAGCAAGTTAACTCTTTTTACGAATTGCCTTATGCGTTTGGAAGTAATTTAATTGATACCGTAATTATAAATGGAAAAATTGTTATTTAAGTAAAAAACTTGAAGTGCCAACAAGTTCATCTCTATCAAATATATTTACAAAATAATATCCTTTTTCAAAGCTATTGGATAGAAATTCTTGCGAAACTTCCAATCGTTGATTCTCATAATTAAAGGTTTTAGCAAAACTGTAAGTAAGCGATTCATTGTCAAAAAACTCGGTTACGCGTTTTCCCATTACGTTATTTTTATTATTTATTATCTGAAAATAATATAACTTTTCTCCAGCTTTTGCATTCATATTTTCATCTAGAGTGAAAGAAATTTTAATTAAATTGGCTCTGCTTGCGTCGTTAGTTTCAACTTTTTTAGTTGCCGATTTAGAAATATATGCCGCAGCTTTTACGTCAGACAGTGTGACTTTTCCAAATTTATCTGCTTTTTTGGTTGTTGCTTCGCTTCTTGTTACAACAATAACTTCTTTAATAGGATTTACATTAGAATTTTTAGGTTCTATTTTTTCAGATGGAACTTCG
>JAYVKR010000187.1:0-2013 GCA_043768185.1 Flavobacterium sp. | reverse complement strand
GGTTAAAAGTTAAGAATTAAATAAAAAATGACTAAAGAAGAACACATAAAATGGTGGATTGATGAATCTGATAGAAATTGGCAAACTGCTATTTTTAATAGAGATGGTGGACAAAATGTTTTCTCTCTTTTTGCTTTTCATTTGTGTGTAGAAAAACTGTTAAAAGCAGTTTGGATAAAGGAAAACGTTGATAATTTTCCACCAAGAACACATGATTTGACAAAACTTTATAATGAAACCGATTTAAGTTTAGAAAACACTTGGTATGATTTTTTAGTAGTAATTAATGAGTGGAATATTGAAGGAAGATATCCTGATTATAAATTAAAAGTATATAATCGTGCAACAACTGATTATGTGGTAGAAAATTCGAAAAAAATAGAAGTATTAATTAATTTAATTAAAACTAATTTATAAAATGTTTACTGTAAAAAAGCTAAATTCTCATATCAATAACTTTCTTTTTGAATTAAAAGAACGAAATTTTCATGTAAAAAAAGCTATTTTATTTGGCTCGTATGCTAATGGTAAAGTTCACGAAAATAGTGATATAGATTTAGCCATTTGGGCAGATGAATTTGATGAATATTCAAATAATTCAGAAAAAATTGTATCAATTATATCAAAATATTATCCAATTCAACCTAAGTTATATAATTCTAATGAAAATGATGATCCATTTATAGAAATTATTAAAACCACAGGTCGAGAAATCGCAATAAGTTAATTTTTGAAGAGACAATAAAAGTTAAAAATTATGGATATAGTTTTAAAAAATGTAAAGATAAAGATTTTCCAGTGTTAAAATCATTGGTAAAATTGGTTGGTTTTGAATTTTTGTAAGAGGAGAAGACATATAATCCTGTATTTGTAAAATAAATTTTAGAAGCCGCTAAAGAAGTTAAAGAAGGAAATTACGTCAAAATTTCAATGGAAGAGTTGGATAATTTATCTTTAAAAAAACATTACGAATAGACAAAACAAACAATGTTATCAATAAAAAAATATAATTTTTTTAACGGTTACCAAAAAAAATGAAAGCAATAGAAATAAAAACACATGCAAATCAATTTGGAAATTTAGAAATAAATTATTCATTAATGAAAAAAAACCAAAATGTTAGAGTTTTAATTCTGCTTGATGAAGAAAATGAAGAGGAATTATGGATGAAAAGTGTATCTAACAATCCAGCTTTTGATTTTCTTAAAGATGAAGAAGATATTTATACATTAAATGACGGAAATTCTATTGAAGATGAAAAATAGTATTGTTTTAGTTCCGTTTCCTTTTGATGTTTTTTCAACTTTAAAAGTACGACCTGCGTTATGTTTAACAAATGAAATAGGAAATTATAATCATATTATTATAGCTTTTATTTCAAGTAAAATTAATGATGAGCTTCTAGAATCTGACTTAATCATTAAATTAAAAGAAGATTTAAAAAGTGGTTTACAAGTAGATTCAGTTATTAAACTTCATAAATTAGTTACAATTCCTAAAATATTAATTAAAAGAAAATTAAGCATTATTTCTGATTTAAATATAGAAATTATAGAAAATAAATTATCACAATTATTTAGTTTGAAAAAATCCAATTTATAAAATGTTATCAATAAAAAATTTACACGCTTCAATAGAAGACAAAGAAATATTAAAAGGCATCAATCTTGAAATAAAAGCTGGCGAAGTGCACGCAATTATGGGTCCAAATGGCGCAGGAAAAAGCACATTAGCATCAATTGTTGCAGGAAACGAAAATTACAGCGTAACTGACGGTCAAATACTTTTAGAAGGCGAAGACATATCAGAATTAGCAACAGAAGAACGTGCTCACAAAGGCGTTTTCTTGTCGTTTCAATATCCTGTAGAAATTCCCGGAGTTTCGGTAACTAATTTTATAAAAACAGCCATAAACGAAACCAGAAAAGCCAACGGAAAAGAAGATATGCCAGCTAATGAAATGCTGAAACTAATTCGTGAAAAATCGGAATTATTAGAAATTGATAGAAAATT
>JAYVKR010000186.1:0-10163 GCA_043768185.1 Flavobacterium sp. | reverse complement strand
AACTCCGTTTAACGTATCATTGTCTGTTACATCTCCAACTGTTGTTACTGTTGTTGATGCTGGTACATTGTATGATGGATCGTTTATTGCATCGATTGGGTTGGCAACTATTACTGTTGCTGTTGCTGTATAACAGTTTGAACGAACTGGTGTTGTACCTGCTTCACATAATTGGTAACTAATAGTGTATGTTCCTGATGGTGTATTTGCAGCTAGTGTTAATACGCCTTCTGAATCTACACTTAATGGTCCTGTTGTAAGTGGTGTTACATCGGTATTGGCCGCTGTAGCTGGTGATCCATTAAATAAATCATTTGCTGTTACATTCTGAACTATTGTTGGTGTAGCTGCTGTAGCCAATGTTGTTGGTCCATCATTGATGGCATCAATAACATTTATAGGATTAGGAGTTACATCACTTACATTATCTCCTAAAGTGGGATCATTTTCTGTTCCAGAAATAGACGCAGAATTTTTGTAATTTCCGGTAGCATTTACTGTTGCAGTAATAGTTAAACTGGCATTACCACCATTTAATATATTTCCAATATTCCAAATTCCAGAAACATTATTATATGATCCAAAAGTTGTAGAAGAACTAACATATGTATATCCAGTAGGTAATAAATCAGTTACACTAACACTAGTAGCATTGCTTGGACCAGTATTATTAGCAACTAAAGTAAAAACAATATTGCTTCCAACAATTGGCGTTGCATTATTTGCTGTTTTATTAATATTTAAATTTGCAACTGGAACAGGCGTTGTAGTTACATTGCTTGTGTTATTTGCTGTAGTTGGATCAAATTCAGCTGCTGTTACAGAAGCATTATTTGTAAAATTACCTGTAGCATTAACTGTTGCAGTTATAGTTAAAGTTTGATTTGTTCCACTAGCTAAATTTCCTATTGCCCAAACTCCAGTACCAGTAGTATATGTACCTGAAGTCAATGTTGAACTTACATAAGTATAACCAGAAGGTAATAAATCTGTAACATTAACTCCTGTAGCATTACTAGGTCCAGAATTATTAGCCACTAATGTAAATACAACATTACTTCCAACGGTTGGAGTTGAAATATCAACAGTCTTTATAATACCAACATTAGCAGATGGTACTGGAGTTGGTGTTGAAATACTTGTATTGTTAGGTAGTGCTGAATCTACTTGATTACCTGAAATTGTAGCAGTATTAGCATAAGAACCACTAGATTTAACTGTTGCAGTTATTGCTAATGATGCTGTTGCAGCATTTGCTAAAGTTCCAATGTTCCATACACCAGTTCCATCTGTATAAGTTCCTGTGGCTGTAGTTGCACTTACAAATGTATATCCTGATGGCAATAAATCATTAACAATTGTGTTAGGACTTAAAGATGCTCCATTGTTTTGAACATTAATTGTAAATACCACATCACTACCTATTGGAGGATTAGAAACATTTACTACTTTATTTATTGCTAAATCTGCACAACCAAAAACTAAATTTAATGTTGTAGTTGCAGATGTATAGCCCCAACCCCAAGTATTTATAATTCTTACGTTACCAAAATCATCACATTGCAATGCATTAGTATCATTTGAACTGACTGCCGGTGCTGGTATAACATTTGCTGGATTTCCATTGCCATTCCATGCATGAGATGGCGATAAAGCTCCTACTAAACCATTAAATGTCCCAGCTCCTGTTACATTATTTTGATTATCTGCGGCTGCATCACAATCTGTAGCTGCCGGCGTAACAGGAATGCTTACAAGTTGTGAATCATCCCAATACATTTGTGCATTGGCTATTGGAATTGGCGCAACTATGGATACTTTTAATCCATTTTTATTTATTTCGGCATCATATAAAGGTAAATTGAATCTTCCTTTAGCAAAAGTAATTGCTAAATTAAAACTTGAACCAGAAGCAACATTTGCGCCTAATCCATCTAAACCATTCCATACTATAGAATTATTTCCTGCAACTAAATCGAACGCTTCTAAAATTCTATCAGATGTATTGGATTGAAATCCTGCTGTTCCATTTAAATCTAATAACAATCTAACATCTCCTACAACTGAATTATTAAAATTTACAGTATATGGACCACAACCTGTAACAACAGGAGAGACGAATACTGGATTAGCTGGAACTGGACCAATTGGATAATTTACTACATCTGGAATATTTAAAAATACTTTGTATCCACCAGCCAATGTTGGTGCAGTAGCACTATTTATAGATCTTCTTGTAGTTGCAAACGCACCAGAAGACGAAACTCCATAACTATTTACAGCAACATTAAATGCAATTGGCTGAAAACCTGCTTCAAAATCTACTTTAACTAAAGTTTGATCGGTAGTGTATGCATATAATATAGGTTCTGCAGACGCAGTTGTAATAATTCCAGAAAAAGTTGCAGCGTTTGGGTCAACTGCTACAAAACTCCATTTATCGCTTCTTACTCTACCATTTCTTTTAGTGAATGTTCCAGAATTGTTTGCAACAGTTAAATCAAAATATGGCGCAACTGCTCTACCAGTTGTTCCAGATAAATCTTGAGTTACACCAGAATCGTTACTTCTGTAAAATTCTATCCAATATGCTCCATTTCCGTTTGCAGGTAATGGATCAAATGTTAAAGGAGAATAACCTGTTGTTACTCCTCCAATATTTGGACCAGCGATTGCTTGTGCATAAGTATTTATACTTCCGGCAGAAGTTGTAACAACACTCCATTGCGCAGTAACTAAAACTGCACCAGCTGGACTGTAAATTTTATACCACAAATTATTTGCTCGTGCAGGAGAACCAGCATTGTAAGTTCTCCAGTCAAATCCAAAGTACAGATTTTCTGTAGCATTATTATTTATTTCAAAATAAATTCTATTATCGTCTGGAGAATTTAAATTAGATCCCGACCCTAAATCTGGCAAACATCCAAGTGCAGTAATAGCTGTAGCATTGGGAGATACTGTTGGTGTTCCTTCGGCAAAAGAAGCAAAAGAAAATAGTGCAACAATAAAAGAAAGGATTAAAGTTTTAATCCTTAATAATCGGTAAGTAGAGTTATGCATAAACCGTAATGTTAGGTTAATTTATTATATAGGTATAATTGTACAAATGTACATAAAATCATCATTAAAAAATGTAGAATTAATACTACTTATGTGTTAATTTTCTTCTTTAAGAATTTCTGAAAGGGCAACTATATTATTTATATTTAATTTTTCAAAAACTCTATTCTTATATGTGCTTACTGTTGACATTTGAATATTTAATAAATTTGCAATTTCAAGATTTCCGTATCCATTAACTAAAAGTTTAGATATTTCATATTCTCTATTAGATAAATTATCAATTGTATAAACTAAATTTTTTTTATTAATTTTTTGTTCTAATTTATCTTGTAATTCTTTGCTGTAATAATGTCCTTTTTCTAAAATAGATTTTATTGCATTTATTAATACCTCTTCTGTACAAAATTTATTTAAAAAACCATTGGCACCTTGTTGAATATATCTTATACCATATTGGTTTTCTTGATGTGACGTAAAAACAAGAATCTTAATATTTGGCTGAATTTCTTTCATTGTTTTTACAATTTTAATATCTTCAAATCCATTTATATTAATGTCTAAAATTATTAAATCTACTGCAACAGTTTGCAAAATTTTTAATGCATTGTTATAATCCTCAGAATTAAAAACAGTGCAATTATTAAAATTATCATTTAAAATAATTTCAATACCTTTTCTAACCACCAAGTGGTCGTCTATCAAAAGTATATTTGATTGAATTGTCATATTTGAAAAAAATTAGTAGGTTTTATTGTAATTTAAAAACCACCAAATATAAAGTATTTTTTTTAACATCAAAAAAAACCTTACAAATTATAAGGTTTTTTTTATTAAATTGTTATTTTACTACTCTTCTGATGCTATTGCAGAATTTTTTTCAAGTTCAACTTTTAATGTTGTTGCTACTCCAAATTCATTTATCATAGTCATGTTTAAAATATCTTTTTTAGCTAATTTTTTAGAAACTAATCCGTCAAAATTATTATAGGATATGTTCATTTCTTTTAAATTATTTAATTTTTCTAAACTAAATGGTACTTGTCCTTTAAAATTATTGTCAAATAAACTTAAACTTTCTAAAGATGAAAGATTGGCAATTGAAGGATTTAATTTTCCCGAAAGTTTATTACTATTTAATTGTAAAACTTGAAGTGAATTTAAAGTATATAATGAAACAGGAATTTCTCCAGTAATTAAATTGTTGTATAATGATAAAATTTTTAAACTTGAAAGATTTCCAATTGAGTTTGGCAATTCTCCAGTAATCATATTCATATAAAGTTCAATTGTATTTAACGAGGTTGCATTTGAAATTTCTGAAGGAATGTTTCCAGATAATTTATTGAAAGATATATTTAAAACTTCTAGAGATTTTAAATTACCTATAGATGCAGGAATTGAACCTGAAATATTATTTTTAAATAAATTTAATGTTTTAAGAAATTCTAGATTTGAAATTTCACTAGGTAATGTTCCAGAAAGATTATTGTCTAATAAATTTATAGCAACTACTTTGTCATTTAATAAAGTTACACCTTTCCAAGTAGCAATTGATTGAGATAAATTCCATTTAATAGTCCAATTTTCTCCATTGGTAGATTTATAAAATTGTATTAATGCTTCTTTTTCTAAAACAGAAACTTCTGCAAAACTAAATACCGAAAATAAAGTTACAAGTAATAAAGTAAAAATTGATTTCATAATCTTTCTATTTGTTGGAGTAAAAATACAGGTAATGTAAGTTTAAAAGCAAATAAAATCGATTAACGGCATATATTTTAATTTAATTAACTTATTTTATGTATAAATTCTTACTTATTTATTTAGATATAGTAAAGATAAATTCACTTCCTACATTAACTTCTGAATTTAATTCTATTGTTCCGCCAAGATTTTCTACTACTTTTTTTACAGTTGCTAATCCTATTCCGCTACCTTTTTCACCACTATAATCTTCTAATTCTAAAACTTGAAATAGCTCGAAAATTTTAACATAATTTTCTTGAGTAATTCCGTTACCATTATCTTTTACTTTAAAAAATAAAAACTTTTCATCTTGATGAAACGAAATCTGTATGTTAATATTTTCTTTACTATTATATCTAATAGCATTAGAAACTAAATTCAATATAATTTGTTGTAGTGCAGCTTTATCTGTTGTTGCAAATGGTGTTTCAAAATTTATTTTTATTGAAATTTTATCATTAAGCGGAAGCATTTTTTTAACTTCTTCAATTAAAAGATTTAAGTTTACAACCTCATTATTTTTTGTCATAAAAGAATCACTTTTATAAAAACTTAAAAGTCCATCAATGTAGTTTCTTAAAGAAAAAGATGATGATTTTAAATATTTTAAATACAATTGCGAATCTTGACTTAATAAATTTTTATTTTCTTCTTCTATTAACTGAGTTAAAGAAATAATATTTGCCAAAGGCGATTTTAAATCGTGAGAAATTATACCTGCAAATTTTTCAAGTTCATCATTTCTATTTTTTAAACTTTCTTTTAAGTTGTTTAAATAGGTGTTTTGATATTCTTTTTCAAACAATATAATTACTTGTTTGGCAAGAATTTTAAGTGCCGTTTTTTGGTTATCGTTTAATATTCTTGGTTTGCTGTCATAAACGCAAAGTGTTCCTAGTTTATAACCATCTGATGTAATAAGTGTAACTCCTGCATAAAAAATTGCCATTCCGTTTAAAACAAATGGATTATCGCAAAATCTTTGGTCAATTCTACTATCTTCTACAATAAAAATATCTAAATCAGAATTTATAGAATGTCCACAAAAAGACATACTTCTAGTATTTTCTTTTATGTCTAAACCATAATTAGATTTAAAAAAATTTCTATCATTGTCAATTATAGATATTAAAGCAATTGGAGCATCACAAATAGTGGCAATTAAACTTGTTATATTGTCATAACTTTCTGATGATAATTCTTTTAAATTTTTATATTTATTTACTGCATCTTGTCGTTCTTTCTCATTTTTAGGCACTTGTGGGTAAATCATATTAAAATTTAGTTTTGTTAAAGTTTATTTATATACGAAGTAAAATTATTGCTGGATTTATTTAACACTTTTAAAATAATTGTACATTTGAAATACTAACCAATAAAATAAAATTATGAATTTCAACTTTTTAGCACTTTTAATAGCTGCATTTTCTACACTTATAGTAGGATTTATTTGGTATAATCCAAAAGTTTTTGGAAACATTTGGATGCGAGAATCTGGTATGACAGAAGAAAAAATGAGAGGAAGTAATATAATAGTAATTTTTTCTATGTCATTACTTTATGCTTTTTTTATTGCTTTTACTTTACAATTTTTGGTAATACATCAAATGGGTGCTTTATCAGCTACAGCTGATGTAAAAAATGTAGATCCATCGGTTTTAAATAACTATTTGGATGCTTACGGTGAAACCTTTAGAACTTTTCAACATGGTGCATTACATGGTTTTATGACAGGTTTGTTTTTTTCTCTTCCAACAATTGGCGTTAATTCATTATATGAAAGAAGAAGTTGGAAATATGTTTTAATTTCTGGCGGTTATTGGGTTGTAACTTGTACAATTATGGGTGCAATAATTTGTGGAATGAAATAAATTATATTTTTAAAATAGTATCTAATTTAAGATTTTTAAATTGGATACTATTTATATTAAATCTATGGCTTTCGCCAAATTAAAATCTTTATTGGTAACACCATTATAATCATGAGTTGATAATCTAATGTTAACTTTATTATACACATTAAATAATTCAGGATGATGATTATGATCTTCTGCCAAAGCACCAACTTTGTTTATAAATACTAATGATTCTTTAAAATCATTAAATACAAATTTCTTTTCAATTCCGCTGTTTTCAAATTTCCAACCCATTAGTTTTTCCAATTCTGGCTTGGCTTCTATTTTAGTATATACTTTCATAATAGTAGTAGATTTTTATAAAATTACTAATTATAAAATACTTCCCAACAACTTTAACTTTTTTGATTAAATTTGACAAAAATATTGCACCAAATTGACATCTATATATTCTTATAAAATTTACAACTCAATAGCTTCACTTCCTTTAAATTGGAATGATTTGGCTAAAAAAAATATTTTTTTAACTACAGATTATCTTACAGTTTTAGAGAAATCTTCACCTAATAATATGACTTGTAATTTTTTAGGAATTTATAATCAATACGAACTTGTTGGTATTGCAATTTCTCAATTTATAGATTTAAACCAACTAGAATCGTTTGGCGAAAGAGACAAATGCCTTAAAAAATACATTAGAAATTTTATTTTTAAAACATTTTCTTCACACGTTTTAGTTATTGGAAACAATATGTTAACAGGTCAAAACGCATTTTGTCTTGCCAATAATTGCAATAAAATGGAAGCCATAAAATCTTTAAAATTAGCATCAATAACACTTGAAAATAAATTTAAAAAACTAAATAAAAAAGTTCATATTACTCTTTTTAAGGACTTTGAAGAAGAAGAAATTCAACATTTTGAAAAAGCAAATTTTAAAGATTTTTTTCAATTTTCTACTCAACCCAACATGGTTTTTACTGTAAATAAAAATTGGAAAATACAACAAGATTATATTGATTCTTTATCTAAAAAATATCGCGATCAATACAAACGTTCTTACAAAAAAATGGATGGAATAGTAAAGCGAAAAATTCAATTTGAAGAGTTAAAAAAGTACGAAAAAGAACTTTACAATTTGTATTTTTATGTAGCAAAAAATGCTCCTTTTAATACCTTTTTTTTATCAGAAAATCATATCGAAACATTTAAAAAAAACCTTCAAGATAAATTTTTAATTTATGGCTATTTTCTAGATGAAAAACTTGTTGGCTTTAATACAATAATAAAAAATGGAAATGCGTTAGACACCTATTTTCTTGGTTATGATGAAGATGTTCAAAAAGAAAAAATGTTGTATTTAAACATGCTTTACGACATGATTGGTTATGCAATAAAAAAACAATTTTCATCAATTATATTTGCAAGAACTGCATTAGAAATTAAAAGTTCTGTAGGTGCAAAACCATTAAAAATGTATGGATATATAAAACATTCTAATAGAATTTTAAACAAATATATGTATAAAATTTTTCCCTATTTAGAACCCAACACTATATGGCAAGAACGAAATCCGTTTAAATAATTTATAACGGATTTACAATAACCGTAATTGTTAATGTTTGTGATGCTCCATTATTTATATTTCCTATTGTCCAAATTCCTGTTAAATTATTATAAGTTCCTAGTGAAGCTAAACTACTTACATAAGTATAATGATCGCTCAAAACATCTGAAACAATTACACCTGTTGCATTACTAGGGCCAAAATTAGATGCTACAATAGTAAAAGTAATTGTGTCACCAACATAAGGTGTTAAGTTACTAACAGTTTTAACAACTTGTAAATCTGTTACATCAATAGGAGCTGGTGTATTGGTTGAAATGTTGTTTCCAGGAGTACTATCAGTTTCAGTTGCAGTTATTGATGCAGTATTGGCATAATTACCAGTTGCATTTACAGTTGCCGTTATTGTTAGTGTTTCACTTGTACCATTAGGTAAATTTCCTATAGTCCAAAGTCCAGTTGCAACAGCATAACTTCCTTTTGTAACAGTAGAACTTAAATAAGTATAACCAGTTGGTAACAAGTCTGTAACAGTTACATTAGTTGCACTATCTGGTCCAAAATTTGTTGCAACTATAGTAAATGTAATACTACTTCCTACATTTGGAGTTGCATTATTAGATGTTTTTAAAACGCCAACATTTGCTCTAGCTACAGGAATTGGTGTACTTGTACTACTATTGTTTGTTGTATTTGGATCATTTTGATTGGATGAAATCGTGGCTGAATTACTGAAATTTCCAGTAGCATTTACTAAAGCAACTATATCTAAAGTCGCTGAACCACCATTAAGTAAACCACCAACATTCCATAAACCTGTTACAGGATTGTAAGTTCCTATAGAAGGTGTTGCACTTGTAAAAGTGTAACCAGATGGTAAAAGATCTGTAACATTAACATTAGTAGCTGTATCTGGACCAAGATTACTTGCTGTAAGAGTAAAAGTAATAGACGAACCAAAATTAGGAGATAATGTACTTGCCGTTTTAACTATTTTAACATCAGCATTAGAATTTATACAAACTAATTTATTATATGTTATAGATTCTAATCCAAATCTATTAATTCCTGTTATTCTAACATATCTTGTGTTGGCTTGCGATACATTAAATACAACTACACTTGGCGTTGCTAATGCTGCCAAAGTAGAAACTGCTACTGGAGCTTGCGGAAATGTTGTAGTTGTTGATGCATCTATCGTTCCGGTAACATTAGTAGCATTTGTACTATAAATTCTAAATTGAATTTGACTTCCAATTAATGGACTATTTCCTGCACCTAAATCAATAACTATTGAACCTGTTGCTGCGGTTGAACTAGAACCAGTAGCATTTGGTGCTCCAAGTGCATTTAAAGGAGTAAGCCAAGTTGCTGATGAAGTTACTGCAAAACCATAATCTACAACAGAAGAAACAGTTTGATTAGAAGCACAAGGACTTGCAGCAACATTTACAGTAATAACTGCATTGCTACACAATGGTCCATTGTACGGACTTCCTGGTGGAGTAAAATCGCAAATTTGATAATTTAAAGTAGCTGTACCTACAAAACCAGGATTTGGAATAAAAGAATACGTACCATTATTATTAGGTACAAATGTTCCTCCTGCAACTGACAATGGTGAAGTATTTGTAAGCGAAGCAGGATTTATATCATTATCTAAATCGGTATCGTTTAGTAGAGGTGATATTAAAACTGTATTAGAATTATAAGTTCCATAAACATCATTGGTCGCTACTGGTGGTGCTGGTGGAGCTAAAATTAATACAGAAAAAGATTTGAAAGATTTTCTACCACAAGGATCAGTTACGGTTAGTGAAATTAAACATCTAACGTCTGCTCCACCAGGTGAAAGTGTTGGAGCTGTATAAATTGGACTTGCAATTGATGTATTAGAAAATGTTCCACCACAACCTGATGTCCATAAA
>JAYVKR010000185.1:0-2284 GCA_043768185.1 Flavobacterium sp. | reverse complement strand
TTGAAAGAAATAGCTTCCAATCCAGAAAACAACAACGATTGACGCATTGTAGATAAATCGCTACTCAACGGATTTAAAATAGTAACATTATATTCTTCTTTTAACATTTCAGATAATTTAATATACTCTGGCGATGTTAAAGAATTGGCCATCATTTCGTGAAAACCAACTGAATTTAATTGATTGGCAACAATATTCTGAATTTTATAATCTTCTGTACGAGATGATTTTGCAATGGTTGCGTTTAATTTTTTAGAAAAATTAATATTGTTGTAACCATATACTCTTAAAATTTCTTCAATTACATCAACTTCTCTTTGTACATCAACTCTGTAAGCAGGAATTATTAATCCCAAACCAGCATCAGAGGAACTGTTGACTTTAATATCTAACGATGCAATAATTTTTTTTATTGTATCTTTTGGTAATTCTTGCCCAATTAATTTGAATGCTTTTTCATAATTTAAAAATACAGCAAAATCTTCAATTTTCTTTTGATAAATATCAATAATATCGGATGTAATTTCGCCACCAGCAACTTCTTGAATTAAAAGTGCAGCACGTTTCAAGGCATATTCTGTAATTGTAGGATCAATTCCTCTTTCAAATCTAAAAGAAGCATCAGTACTTAAACCATGACGTTTAGCAGTTTTTCTAATAGAAACTGGATTAAAATAGGCACTTTCTAAAAATATTGAAGTTGTATTTTCAGTAACACCAGAATTTTTTCCTCCAAAAACTCCTGCCAAACACATAACGCCTTTATCATCGCAAATTACTAAATCTTCATCGCTTAATGTTCTTTCTACATCATCAAGAGTTGTAAATTTAGTTCCAGAAACTACTGTTTTTATAGTAACTTTTCCGTTAATTTTTGCAGCATCAAATGCGTGAAGTGGTTGACCTAACTCGTGAAGAACATAATTAGTAACGTCAACAATATTATTTTTAGGAGTTAATCCAATAGCTTTTAAACGGTTTTGCAACCAACTTGGCGAAGGTTTTACCGATATTCCAGAAATGGTTACGCCACAATATCTTGGAGCCAATTTTATATCTTGAACATCAATATCTATTTTTAAAATTCGTTTATCTACTTTAAATTTAGAAACAGATGGTGTAATTAATTCTAAAGAAGCATTTTTTTGAATTAATCCGGCGCGTAAATCTCTTGCAACACCCATGTGAGACATTGCATCTGCACGATTAGGTGTTAAACCTATTTCGAAAACTTCATCGTTTTCTATATTAAAAACTTTTGAAGCTAAAGTTCCAGGTTTTAAGTTAGCATCAAGAATCATAATACCATCGTGAGAAGTTCCCAAACCTAGTTCGTCTTCGGCACAAATCATTCCGTGACTTTCTTGACCTCTTATTTTTCCTTTTTTTATTTCAAATTCGTTTCCGTCTTTGTCTATTAATTTTGTTCCAATAGTAGCTACAGGAACTTTTAAACCTGCAGCAACATTACTTGCGCCACAAACTATTTGTAAAGGAATTCCATTGCCCAAATCTACAGTTGTAATATTTAATCTATCAGCATCTGGATGTTTTGTACAAGTTAAAACATGACCAACAACAACACCTTCTAATCCACCTTTTATAGATTGGTATTTTTCTACAACTTCAACTTCTAGACCTAAATCGGTTAAAATTGTTGCAACGTCTTCTGAGCTTGAATCTATTTTTAAAAATTGTTTTAACCAATTGTAAGAAATTCGCATTTATCTACTTTTTTAAGGTTGCAAATATAGGTATAATTGAATAATTTGCAATAGTAAGATGTTGGGAATATTGATTAAAATTTGGAAAAAAGTTTATTATAAACTTAATTTGGCATTACTAAAAAAGTCTTGTTATCTTCATTAAAAACATGATAAAAAGAATTAAAATGAATGTTTGTTATTAAAACACCATCTATTGGAAATTTAGTAATTTCTGAATTTACCATAACACCTTCTTCTTTTTTAACGGCTCTAATTTTTAATAAATTTTCATATTTTTTATGATAAGCCAACTTATAATTATTTTCTTCGGGATTGTTTAAATAAATGTAAACCATAGAGTAGGTAGCATCTGCATTTTCTAAAACAACAGCTAAATCTTTGTGGGAATCATTATTAAAATCGCCATAAACTATAGAAGATTTTTTCTTATTTGGGTCTTTGGTTAAGGCATAATCTTCTCCATCAATAGAATAATTACTTTCAATTACAGACATAATTCCAGATTCTATTTTAACTTCTGGTTTCTTTTTTGGTTTTGGCTTATAATTATCAAATTC
>JAYVKR010000184.1:0-3578 GCA_043768185.1 Flavobacterium sp. | reverse complement strand
TTTTGGAGATTTTTCTCTTAGGATGTGCCATTTTACTATATTATTTATCCGTTAATAGTTGTTTTAATTTGTCCCAACGTGGGTCAATATTTTCTTCTTGTTGTACTTCTTTTTTAGCTTTTTTTACTGATAATTCTGTTAGTTTATCTAAAGTTTCTGTTTTTAAAGTTCCATTTTTTATACCTGGATGAATTCTTTTTAAAGGTACAGAAAGCACTATCATTTCATAAATGTACTGTGAAACGTCTATTTGAAATTCACCATGAGGCAAAATCAATAACTCTTCATTATCGTTGTTAAAATTTTCTCCAAACTGAACTACTAGCTTTATTTTACCTTTTATTGGTAAATTAAACATTTCATTAGTTAAATCACAAGGTACATAAATAGTGCCTTTATGTTTAAAAGAAAGCTCTAATATGGTGCTTTTTTTATCTAAAACTACAGTTACTTTAATATCACAATTGTCGTATTCGTGATAGTCAAAGTTATCAAAGAACGCTTTATTTATTTGAAAATCAAATTGATGTTTTCCTAATTTTAATCCAATAAACGGAATTAAAAATTCATTTGTTGCTTTCATCATTTTCATTTTATCCAAAATCGAAGGTTCGAGTTTGGGTGTGCAAAGATATAAAATTATTGTTATTTAAAAAGTGTTATAAACATTTTTTTGTTTACAACTGTTTTTCTTTAGTTTTTAACGGATTTTTTACCAATTCTAAATACTCATTTCTTGAGTTATAGATGTCTATGGCAAGATAAACAGCTTCTGCAAACGAAGTGTATTCCGCTAATCCTTTTCCAGCAATTTCATAAGCAGTTCCATGATCTGGCGAAGTTCTAATTTTGTTTAATCCTGCAGTATAGTTAACTCCTTTACCAAATGACAAGGTTTTAAAAGGAATTAATCCTTGATCGTGATAACAAGCAATTACTGCGTCAAACTTATCATATTGATTGCTTCCAAAAAAACCATCGGCAGAATAGGGTCCAAAAACTAATGTTCCTTTTTCAAATAATTTTTTTATTGTTGGTTTAATAATTTCGTCATCTTCTTTACCAATAACTCCATTATCGCCAGAATGTGGATTTAATCCTAAAAGTGCAATTTTAGGTTTAGTAATTCCAAAATCTTGTTTTAAAGATTTATTTATAGTTTCAATTTTTTGAATTATTAATTTTTCTGTTATATGAGATGCCACTTCGTTAACTGGAATATGATCTGTTAAAAGTCCTACTCTTAAATTATCTTGAACCATTAACATTAATGCATTGCCTTCCAATTCTTTATCTAGATAATCTGTGTGACCAGGAAATTTAAAATCATCAGATTGAATATTGTATTTATTAATTGGCGCAGTTACCAAAACATCAATTGCTCCATCTTTTAAAGCATTTGTTGCAGCTATAAAAGATTTAATTGCGTATTTTCCAACGGTTTCATCATTCTGTCCAAAATTAACATCAACACTTTCACGCCATACATTTAATACATTAATTTTTCCTTTAACTAATTGTTCTAGTTTATCAATACCATGAAGTGGCGTTTCTGAATTTAAATTTTTCTTTATAAATGAAAGAATTTTAACGTTTGCAAAAATTACTGGCGTACAAAGTTCTAACATTCTAGAATCTTCGAATGTTTTAAGGATTACTTCGCTTCCAATACCGTTTAAATCTCCTATTGAAATTCCTACGATTATATTTTCTGCTTTTTTCATTTCGCTTTATGGGTATTTATTGCTAATTTTGAAGTGCAAATTTAGTAAAATAAAACGAGAAATGTTTACAGGAATAATTGAAACCCTAGGATTAATTAAAGAGATTAAAAAAGAAAATAATAATGTTCATGTAACAGTACAATCTGATTTTACAAATGAACTTAAAATCGATCAAAGTGTTGCACATAACGGTGTTTGTCTTACGGTAATTAATATTAAAGACGACTTATATACTGTTACAGCAATTAAAGAAACTATTGATAAAACCAATTTAGGAGATTGGCAAATGAATGATTTAATAAATCTAGAACGCGCCATGAAACTTGGCGATAGACTTGATGGTCATATAGTTCAAGGTCACGTAGATCAAGTTGGAATTTGTAAAGAAATTACAGAAGCTAACGGAAGTTGGTATTATACTTTTCAATATGACGAAAATTTAAATAATATTACTATAGAAAAAGGATCAATAACAGTTAATGGTGTTAGTTTAACTGTTGTGAACTCTAAAGATAATACATTTAGCGTGGCTATTATTCCGTATACTTATGAGCATACTAACTTTAAGAATTTTATTGTTGGAACAAAAATAAATTTAGAATTTGATGTTGTAGGAAAATATGTTTCCAAATTATTTTCTAAAAAGTAATTTATAAAAAAAGCTTCAATTTAAATTGAAGCTTTTTTTATATTTCTAAGTTTGTAAAATGCATAAATTGTTACTACTATAAACAACACTACTAAGTTAGCATTTATATCTAAACCTGGTGGTGGTGGAACGTTATCAGGCGGAACTGGCTCTGGTGGATTTGGCGCTGCAAAAGTTAAATTGCTCGCTAATAATCCAACGATAATTACTAGTATTTTATTTGGGACAACTTTCATACGGCGTAAAAGTAAAAAAAAATTCTATTTATCAAAATATTTTATGTCATAAAATTTAAAACGTAGTAAATAAATGACAATTTATTAACATTTACTACATTACATTATCACATTAACGTAAAAAAGTCAATAATAGTTTGTTTTTAATAAAAAAAAGACTTCAAATGAAGTCTTTTAAAGTGGTCCCACTTGGAATCGAACCAAGCACCTACTGATTATGAGTCAGTTGCTCTAACCGAATGAGCTATAGGACCTTTTTTCAGTTTGCAAAACTACTACTATATTTAGTTTTTTGCAACTATTTTTATATTGGATTTGTATAAAATTTTAAAATAATATAATTTATTCTATTTCTTGACACAATTCTATCAAAACTCCATTTGTAGATTTGGGATGTAAAAAAACTACTAGTTTATTGTCTGCTCCTTTTTTTGGAATTTCATTTAAAACTATAAAACCTTCATTTTTAAGTCGTTCTATCTCTGTTAATATGTCTTTTACATCAAATGCTATGTGGTGAATTCCTTCACCTTTTTTTTCTAAAAACTTAGCAATTGGACTTTCTGGTGTTGTGGCTTCTAATAATTCTATTTTATTTGGTCCATTCATAAAAAATGAAGTTTTTACTCCTTCACTAACAACTTCTTCTTGTTTGTATGGTGGATTGCCAAATAATTTTTCGAATAAAATATTAGACTCTTCTATGTTTTTTACTGCTATACCTATGTGTTCTATTTTTCTCATTTTTCAACCAAAAAGACGTTTAGTCTTTAATGCTTTGTAAAATTACGAAATCTATAAGTATTTGAAATTAAATACTAACAAAATATTTAAAATAGTAATCTTTGTTAATTTGCGACTTTATGGCTCTAAAAAAATTGTATTTTTGCAAAATGGAAACGAACAGACAGAAAAAAATAGGAAGTGTTTTACAGAACGATTTGGTAGATATTCTTCAAGGTGAGATTA
>JAYVKR010000183.1:0-18195 GCA_043768185.1 Flavobacterium sp. | reverse complement strand
GAAGATCCGTTTTATAATGCCAATTTACAATCGCAACCTTTTAATTTAATAGGTTATCAAACTGGACAAAACAGAAACAGTATATCCCAAAACCGATTTGTAAAAACCAATAAACTAGACACTAAACTAGATTATTACTATATGGTTACGCCCAAAAGCAATATTAATATAACGCTTGGAAACACCTTTTCATATCAAAATTTTAATTCCTCAATTTTTCAGACATTAGACAATTCCAATCTAAATAATCTTTCAGATGCAAGCAATACCAACAGCGTAAATTATAATTTTAATGATGTCTTTTTAGGATTGCATTACAAGTTTTTATATAAAAAATTCACATTTACTCCAGGTGTAACTTTTCATAATTATGTAATGACAAACTCGCAATTGGGTGTAAATTTTAAACAAAATTTCACTAGAATTTTGCCAGATTTTTATGTCTTGTATCAAATGAAAAAAGCAGAAACATTAACTTATAATTTTACTTACACCAACGATTTTACCGATATAAATCAATTAGCTCAAGGAACAATTTTTTCAAGTTACACCAGTTTATTTAGAGGAAATCCAACTCTAGAAAATGCAACTTCTCAAGCACATTCGTTACGATATTTTAAATACAATATGTTTAATTTCGAAAATATTTTTGCTTTTATAAACTATTCTCGTCGCATTGATGCAGTAAAAACTAATGCCAATTTCAACGATTTTAATCAAACTTCTACACCATTTAATTCTAACTTTGCAGACGAATCTTTAAATGGTTCGGGTAATTATGGTCGTTCGTTTTTAAAGAATTATAAAGCCAATGCTGGCATCACTTTAAACTGGAATAAATTCAATAATATTCAAAATGCAGCATTAAATACATCCAAAAGTTTCATTCAAAATTATACGGTAAAAGCATCTACCAATTATAAAAATATGCCCAATTTAGAGCTAGGTTTCAACTATATTATTAACGAATATAACAACAATAATGTAGTTTCTAAATTTTTTACCCAAAAACCATTTGCTCGTTTAGATTACTATTTTTTAAAGAGTTTTTCGTTAGAAAGTGAATACGAATTTTATCACTATTACAGCAAAGACAAAACGGTCAATAACGAATACGATTTTTTATCTGCAAGTTTAATTTATCAAAAAAAAGATGCCAAATGGGAATATAAAATTAGCGCAACCAACTTGCTAAATACAACCTCTTTAAACGACGATAGTTTTAGTCAATTCTCTACCAGAACGTCGCAATATGCTGTGCAACCTCGATATATTATACTTTCTTTAAAATATAATTTGTAGCAACTTCCAGCTTTCCATTACAAGAATTAATAAAAAAACAGCAATTTTGTAAAATAAAAAAGAGCTTCTTTGGTCGCTTTTTTTCTTCAACAAAATTTGCAGGTTTTTTTATCAATTGCTTTCCATTTTACTCTGGGCTAACTATAAATTTCAATTTTAAAAAGTGTTAATAATAAAATTCTTTTAGCAACGTTATGTATTATGTAAATTACTACATTTATACTCTAAATTAAACTTATTTTAAAGATGAAAAATCTACTCTATTTCATTGCAATTGTAACATTTTCGGTTTCATTTTCACAAGAAAATACTATTCCGGCTGGAGAATATAAGTCTACAGATTCGCAACAAGAAAAAGTAACTATTTTAATGCAAGAAAATAAACGCTACTCTGTATCTGTATTTTCTGGTGTTTACGAACAAAAAAATGATTCCATTTTTTTTAAATCTGATGAATATAATGAACCAACATTTAACTTAGAATTTGGTTATGAAAATCCTAAATCTAAAAAAATCACTATAAATTTTGATAATATGTTTCTTTATTATGGTGATGATAAGTATGTAGGAGTTCAAGAAACTGCATCATCCGAAATAGTGTATAAAACAGTTCAAGAATTTACTAATTTCAAAGCATTAGATTATGATGAAAAAATTAAATATGAAATAGAAGTTGATCATTGCTATGCCATGTATTTTGTAAAAGAACTTGTAGATTTAGAAGCTATAATTGAGAAATTCATTTTACCCAAAGATGTAACTTCTATAAAAGTTAATTATAATAAATCTAATTACAATCAAGTTAATCTTACCGGAAATTATAATCCAAAAACCAAAGTTTTATCTGTTGGTTCTAATGGTAAAAATGTTTTAGATTTTGAAATTAATAAAAGCGTAAATCAAACATCAATTTACGTAAAACCATCAGAAAATAAAAGAGAAAAAAAGTGGACCTACCAAGGTAAAAAAGCCATAGAAGAATACAGTTATGGTGAAGCAGTAGATTCTGCAGCAGTTGCGGCTTATGATATAGAACCAGCAACACCAGCATATACTTTTAAACTCAAAATTGAAAAATCAGTAAAAGAGGCATTTCAAACTTTTAAAAATAGCAAAGATAAATCTAGATTTTTAGTTATAATAAATGATTCTAAAAATAAAAATATAGAAACAGAATTTAACGATTTTATAAAATCGTATGAAGAAAATTTAAGTTATTCTATGTATGAAGGTTATAATAAAGAGTTAGATCATTTTGATTTTTATTTAGCAAGTGACAAAGACAAAGCAGCATTAAAAAAATATGGTATTACAGATAATCCATCAATAAGTTATTTTAATACCAACGGAACCAAATTGTATTTTAGTAATGAAAAAATAACCGATGATAATTTTTCATATTACAATATGAGTACTGTTTTTAGTGAATTACAAATACTAGATTACAATGCCAAGCTTGATGCTACATTTAGCAATAAAAAAAGCAGTAATCAAGAAGTTTTAGATGCATTTTATGAAATTACCAAACAAGAAGTTCCTTATACTTATGTTGAAACAGAAGCATTGCCAGTTGCTGTTGATATACAAGATCTTGTTCCTCCAATTGTTGTAAAAGAAGAAATAAAAGAAGATACAATTCAAGATGTACAAAAAGTTGATGAGATAAAAACAACAGAAATTATTCAAGATTATCCTGTAGATTCTACAGCAGTTGTTGATAGCGCTTACAATTATGATTACAGCATGCTTAAAATAAAAGAAAATAAATACAAGTTTAAATCTAATGAAGCTCAAGTTAACAATGCATGGATTAAAATTTTAGAAAGTCACCAGCAAGACAAAGTTATTAACAGAAAACTGGCACTTACTATTATAAAAGAATTAAACAATAAAGGATTTAATAGAATTTTATTTAACAAGAATCAAATACTTAATTCTAAAATTAATCATATTAATATGGATTACATTTTAAAACATTATGATACTATTTCTAATTTTAATAACATAAGTGAAGAAACTGCTTACGATGGTGATTATTACAGTACGTATAATTTTAAAGAAACTTTTTTAAATTTATTAAATCAAAATGTTGTAAAAGAAAATTGTAAAAATAAAGACGATTTAATTAAAGGAATGAACAGATTAAAAAGTTTTGTTGCTTTAACTAAAAATGATCCAGCAGTAGTTTCTGTTTACATGGAAGCCTTAAAAAATAACGATTATCAAACAGAATTTTTAGTAGCTTATCAAGATTATTTTAGTTCAATTATAAAAGATAATTCTAGTGTAATAGAACAACTTGACACTGATTTTGTAGTAAAACAAAAAGATGATTACAGTGCCAATTGGGTACAATATAAATATAGTTTTGCTAACCAAGCCAACTCAGCAGCTTGGTATGTTGTAGAAAAAGTAAAAGACATTAATGCTGTAAAAAAAGCAATTGTTTGGAGTGAAACTAGTTTAATTATCCAGAAAGATGATCATTATTATTTAGATACTTTAGCACAATTATACTATAAAAATGGTGAGAAAGAAAAAGCCATAATTACAGAACAAAAAGCTATTAACAACTTAACTGAAGATGAATACATCCAAAAAGGCGAATATGAAGTTGTACTTGAAAAAATGAAAAACGGAATGTATTAAACTTGAAAATCCTGAAATTTTTTATTTCAGGATTTTTTTAAGTTTAATTTTTCGAAATTGATAATTATTTGTATTTTTTTCTAATAAATTAATTAATTGTAAGTCTAATAATTTAAATTGTTATAAAATTATTCGCAAGAATTATTAAAATAAGTCTAATGTAAGATTCAAACACAACAAAATTAATACAAATTTATATTTTAAATTACCCAGCTTTAAAAACAGCTTTTACAGTTTCTTCATAATTTTTAATACTTTTAGACTTTCTAATATTTTTTTCCACTTTGTGTGCATTTTCAAACGTGGTTGAAAAATATTCCCATAAATGATGCATTTTTAAAAGAATATGAGTTGCACCAGATAATGATTGACTGTAACCTTCATATAATGTGTCGTGAAAATCACTAAATAATTCCATTTTATTTTTAGGATAATCACTAGTGTTATTTTTAATCATATTTGGTAAAAAAGGGTCACTAATTAAACCTCTTCCTATCATCCAATGATTAATTGTTGGAAAAAGTACTTGCATTTCTTTAAACTTTGCAACTGTTGTAATATCGCCATTGTAATATAATTTATGTTTGGCAACATCTATACATTTTTGAAAAGCTTCAAGATGAACGCCACCTTTATAAAGTTGTTTGCCTAGGCGTGCATGAATAGCAATATTTTTAATAGGAAATGTATCTAAAATGGGTAAGACATCAAGAATTTCTGTATTGATATCATAACCTAGTCGCATTTTCATAGAAACAATTATATTAGATTGAGAATGTACTTTGTCTAAAATTGTTCTAATTTTTTCAGAATCGCTAATTAATCCAGAACCCATTCCGCACTTTGTAACCATTGGGTAAGGACAACCTAAATTCCAGTTTAGTTCTTTATAGCCAAGTTCTTGAACATATTTTGCTACAAATAAAAATTCGTCTGCATCATTGGTAATTATTTGTGGAATAACTTCTAATGTATTATTGTTTTCTGGTAATAAATCTCTTTCATACGAAGATTTCACTATCAATTTTCCGTTTAAACGAATGTATGGCGAATAAAAAGTATCTATGCCACCAAAAAATTTATTTTGAGCGTTTCTAAATCTAAAATCGGTAAATCCTTGTAAAGGTGATGATAATAAAATTGGATTCATTAAATTCATTCTTTATAAACTTAACAAGGAACTCATTTTCTTCAAATCAGCAATAGTTTGTGTTGGGTTTTCTGCTTTAAAAACATAATTTCCTGCAACTAGAACATCTGCGCCTGCATTTACAAGTTGTACTGCGTTTTTATTGGTTACGCCACCATCAATTTCTATAATTGTGGATGCGTTTTTTCTTGTAATTAAACTTTTTAGTTTTTCAATTTTAGAATAGGTATTTTCTATAAATGATTGTCCGCCAAATCCTGGATTTACACTCATAATACAAACGATATCAATATCATTAATTACATCTTCAAGTAAATCTATGCTAGTATGCGGATTCAAAGCAACGCCAGCTTTCATGCCTTCGGTTTTTATGGCTTGCAATGTTCTATGAAGATTTGTGCAAGCTTCGTAATGTACAGTTAAAATGTTGGCGCCAAGATTGGCAAAAGTTTTAATATATCTGTCAGGTTCAACAATCATTAAATGTACGTCTATAGTTTTTTTAGCATGTTTGCTAATTGCTTCTAAAACTGGCATTCCAAACGAAATATTTGGCACAAAAACACCATCCATTATGTCAATATGAAACCAATCGGCATCAGAATTATTAATCATTTCGATATCGCGTTGCAAGTTGGCAAAATCTGCTGCTAGAATTGATGGTGCAATTAGGGTATTCTTCATAAATGCTGAATTTATTTCAGTATCTTTTGATACTTAATTTAGTTTGTGTTGTTGTTTTAGCAAAGGTAAAATTTAATGTTGAATTAGTAGTATATTTTTGATTCAACTTGGTTTGCGTGAAGGATGGAGCAATTGTTTGAGCTCTTTTTAAATTGTGTAACGTAGTGGAATAATTTAAAAAAGTGAGTGCGACTGCCAGACCTGTTCCCGATAGCTATCGGGATTACGAAAGGTCACGCCCAAATAAATTTATAAATTGGAATGCATTTTTAAAAGTCCTTCTCCTTTGGATAAGGATTTAGAATGAGGAAAAAAAAATAAAACTCCGGTAATCAGCCGGAGTTTCAATCATCAATCAAAAAACGAACAGTTAATCAGACTGTTGTTTGCTTTTGTAGTGTCACACTGAGCTCAGTTTATATTGAGCTTGCCGAAATATCGAAGTGTTATCCCAAATAGGTTTTTAAAATTTTACTTCTAGAAGTATGTTTTAATCTGCGAATTGCTTTTTCTTTTATTTGACGAACACGCTCACGAGTTAAATCGAAAGTTTCTCCAATTTCTTCTAGCGTCATTGGGTGTTGATCGCCAAGACCAAAATACAAACGAACTACATCTGCTTCTCTTGGTGTAAGTGTTTCTAGTGAACGCTCAATTTCTGTACGTAAAGATTCGTGAATTAATTCTCTATCAGGATTTGGCGATTCTCCAGAACGTAAAACGTCGTAAAGATTAGAATCTTCTCCTTCTACAAGTGGTGCATCCATTGAAAGGTGACGACCAGAATTTTTCATAGATTCTTTTACGTCATTTACTGTCATGTCTAGTTCTTTGGCAATTTCCTCAGCACTTGGCGGACGTTCGTTAGATTGCTCTAACAAGGCATACATCTTGTTAATTTTATTGATAGAACCAATTTTATTTAATGGTAATCTTACAATACGAGATTGCTCTGCCAAAGCTTGAAGAATTGATTGACGAATCCACCAAACAGCATAAGAAATGAATTTAAAACCACGAGTTTCATCAAATCGTTGTGCGGCTTTTATCAATCCTAAGTTTCCTTCGTTAATTAAATCTGGAAGTGTTAATCCTTGATTTTGGTATTGTTTAGCTACAGAAACCACAAAACGCAAATTGGCTTTCGTCAATTTTTCTAACGCTTTTTGGTCACCAGCTTTTATTTTTTGAGCTAATTCTACTTCTTCATCGGCAGTAATCAAATCTACTTTACCAATTTCTTGTAAGTATTTGTCTAAGGAAGCAGTTTCACGATTAGTTACCTGCTTGGTTATTTTGAGCTGTCTCATTTTATGTGTCTCCTTTAATTAAAGTGTTCAAGTTATTATACGTAATAAGGTTACAAAAAGTTACAAAAAAGTTGAAAAAAGTTAAATTTAATTTTTTAAATAAGTTTTTAATAATTTTGTAAAGTATTAAAAAAAGTTAAATTATTTAAAATCACTAATTTTATTAATTACACATTGAAATACTATAATAGTATTATTCGTTTAGAAAATTCGCTACATTTTTACCATTCCATAAACCTAAAAATTTATAAGGTATAAATCTTGCAAAAAGTTCTTCTTTATACCATTTAAGTTTTCTAGTTAAACGAACAACTTCTTTATGTTTTTCATTTTTGTAGGCATAATCAATCATCTCGGCTTGAGTTTTCCAAATGCTTATTGTTGCTTGTTGAATTAATGGCCATTCTCCAACACCAATTGACAGTGCTAAACCTTTATAATCTTCTAAACTTTTACTTACTTGTCCAACTTTTCTCCAAAAAGATATTAATTTAGTAATTCGAATGCTTGCTCGTGTTAATACCATTACCGGTTTATCTAAAGCTAAAGTTGCATTTGAAATAAAAGGTTGCTTTGCATTCCATTTTCCATGAGCTTCGGCTGCATGAGCAAAAATAGTGAATGATTCTGAACTCTTGGATTTATATTTTTTGTAAAACAAATTCTTTTCAAAAAAATTGGTAGCGTTATTTTCAGATTCCCAAATGCACAATAATGCATAAGTACCAAAGTTTGGTTTAGAACTAAAACCATTTTCAGCACCAGATCCTAAAAGTTTATAAAATACTAAACCTTTGGTATTTTTTATGTGTGCATGTCCTAATTGCATTTGAGAAAAAGCCCAAATTTTTTTAGAAAAAGTATCCAATTTAAAAAAAGTACATGTTGTTATCTGGCTCATTATATGTTCTAAATTGATTAAATAGTGTAAGAATAATTATTTTTTTTCTACAACTAAAATTTGAATTCCTAACGGAAATAGTTTTTCAAATACAAAAACAGGAAAGGTAACTACTTTTAAAAATACTAGCATCCAAAAATTATTAGACATATTATTTGCCCAATTAATCCCTTTTTTTTCCATTTTACCAAGCCACCATAATGTAAAGGCATCTAGAGTTCCGTACCTAACATGTTTGGTAATTTGCCATTTATCTTTATTAAATAATATGGTAAATCCTTTTTTAGTTATTAAAGATATATGTCTTGGACTATGCCAACCTTGCCAAAACGATTTTTGAATTCTTGCACTTAAACTTTTGTAATCTGGCACTTCTATTATAAGTTTTCCTCCTTGTTTTAAACAATTATAAAGCTTTTCAATTGTTTGATTTGGATTATAATCGTGCTCTAAATAATGCCATAATGTTATTACATCGTGTTGTTTATTGGAATTATAATCTTCTATCGAAATTTTTATAAGCTCTAAGTTGGAATATTTTTTATTTTTCCAGCCCGAGTCAGTAAAATCAATTCCAATACAATTTACTTTGGAGTTTTGATTTAATAAATTCAAAAAACTAGGATTGCCACAACCAACATCTAAAACACTTTCATTAAAGTCGTTCTTTTTTAGATATTTTTTTACAAATTTAATACGATTTAAATCTATTCTTTTTTGACTGGCAACTACAAACGAACTATATTTTCCCCATGCAGATGCACCTTTGTAGGGTAAATAATTTTCTGTATAATACTCTTCCAATTTTTCAATAGGAACTGGATTAACTAAAAAAACTGTTTCGCAATTGTTACAAATATTAAAATTATAAACTTCTTTATTTGGCTTATGCATTAATGCATTGGTAGAAATGTAAAAGGAATGTTCATTTTTTTTACAAATTGGGCAATTCACACTATTTGTATTTTCCATTTGTAAGGTTGTTTTTATGTATTTCTAAATTAAATAAAGAAAATTAATTACGTAGCGATAAAATCTGTTTACATCAGATAAAATATTTTTTACTACAGTGTTTTATGTATAAAAGTTTTAGATTGCTTAGAAGCATTTTGGATATATTTTTTCTTAATAATTAACATTCCAAAACTTTCGCCACCTTCTTTTCCTATATTTTTGTGATGCATTTTATGTGCACGACGCAATGCTAAAACATATATGTTTTTAGTTTTTGTAAACACTTTAAAGCGTTGGTGAATTATAAGATCATGTACAAAAAAATAGGCAAATCCGTAAAGTAAAATGCCAAAACCAACCCATGTATACCATGCAAATTGGTTCATCATTCCAAACATTATGAGTAACCAACTTGGTATAGCATAAATAATAAAAAATAAATCATTTCTTTCAAACCAACTTTTATGATCTTTTTTATGATGATCTTCATGAAAATACCACATAAAACCATGCATAATATATTTATGATTTGCCCAAGCAGAAAATTCTGTTAGTATAAAAGTGATTAAAACAATGCTGCAATTAATTAGTATTTCCATATTATAAAAATAAGTATAAAGAGGTGAAAAATAAAATTTGTAAAATTAAAATTATTAAAGATACGGTTCGATTTCCTTTAATTATTATAGGATAAAATAAGTAGGATGTAAAAAACGCAACTCCAATCCAACCTAGATAGTTGTGTAAAGTTGGAAATTCTGTTTTAAACTGCCAAAAATCTAATTTTGGTGCCACTTGCTCAATTAAAAAATCAATAGCTGTGACTAGTAGAGCTGTTAAAATTAAAACTACTAGTTTGTTTGTAAAAATGCTACTTACTGTTATTACACCAGCACAAATAAGCATTGCCCAATTTATGGAAATAATTAATGGAACATTTAGTACTTTATATCCTAATCCATTTCCATAAGAATATTCGCCAAAAACCTTTCCAGTTTTTACACCAATTACTTCAATAATAAATCCTAAAATTGCTATAGAAAAAAAAGCAAATATAAATTTTTTATCAGCAAATGGACTGTAAATTAAAAATACCAAACAAGTAAGTAGTAATGTAAAAGGAGTAAAAGGACTAAAAAAACTTGGGTTTACTACAAACCCAATTGATCCAGAAAAATATACTAGAATTAAGAAATATAAAAAATATGATTTATAGGTTTTTATCATTTATTTTCTTTTTCTACTATTAATTGACTTGCTATTTTGGCACTAAGTAAACACAACGGAATTCCACCTCCAGGATGAACGCTTCCACCAACTAAAAATAAATTTTTTATACTTGTAGAAAAATTTGCATGTCTTAAAAAAGCAGCAAATTTATTATTAGATGAATTACCATAAAGTGAACCTCCAATAGAGGAAGTTTGGGTTTCTATATCTATTGGGTTTAATATTGTTTCTGATATAATATTTTTTTCAATATCTGTTTTTAATATGGTATTAATTTTATCTATTACGTTTTTTCTAATAGTTTTTGAATACTTAATTATTTCATTTTTATTGTGTGGCACATTTACCATTACAAACCAGTTTTCGCACCCAATTGGTGCATCATCTTTACAATATTTAGAAGTAATATTAATATAAACAGTTGGATCGTTACTTGGAAATTGTTTGGTAAATAAATAATCAAATTCCTTTTTATAGTCTTCACTAAATAAAATATTATGCAATCCTAGTTGATCATATTCTTTATTTATTCCCCAATAAAAAACATAAGCACTGCTTGATTTTTCTTGATGTATTAACCTTTTAGGCGTTAAATAATTTGGTAATAAATAGTTATAAAGAGCATTAATATCTATATCACTAGCAACAATATCAAAAGGATAATTAATACCATTACTTTTAATTGAACTTATACTATTGTTAGATGCAAGTTCTAGGGTTTCAACTGGTGCGTTATATTTTATTGTTACATTAGATTCTTGTGCTAGTTGAACCAAGTGTGTAGTAATTTGATGCATACCTTTTTTTGGTAAATAGGCGCCAAGGTTAAATTCTAAATGAGAAATCATGTTTATTAATGCAGGAGCTTTATATGGATTAGAACCATTATATGTTGCAAATCTATTAAATAATTGTACTGTTTTAGGATTGGAAAAAGTAGCTTCATTTTTATTATTCATGGTACTAAATAATCCTAAAAACGGTGAATATAAAATTCCTTTTAGAGTTTTAAAATTAATAAAATTCTTTAACTGATGCAGCGATTGTTTTAAAAATAAATCTTCGGTAATTTTAAAATAAAACGCATTTCGCTTCATATGTTTTAAAACAGTTTCTTTTTTTTCATTTAATTTAATGTGTACTTCTTCTGCAAATTCTTCCAAATTAGCAGACGCCTTTAATTGCGTTCCATCAGCATAAAAATAATTGGTTATGGTTTCTAATTTTTGATATTCAAATGTATGCTTACTGTCTTTTAAATTGGTCAATTCGTCTATTAAACCAGGCATAGTTAATAATGATGGACCTTTATCAAACCGAAATCCATCAACATTAAGTTCGCTTAATTTTCCTCCTGGATAACTGTTTTTTTCAAAAATAGTTACTTTAAAACCTAAATTGGCAAGTCGAATTGATAAAGCTAAACCTCCAATTCCAGCGCCAATTATTCCTACAGTTTTAGTCATTTTAATAGTTAAAAATAGTCTGTAAAATTAATTTTTTTTAGTGTTTTTATAGTATAACAATAGTTAAAAAACTTTACTAAAATTTATGAATTGGTTAATTTTTAGTCTTTAAAAATTAGTTGTAATACTAAAATTGTAAATCTATTTTAAAAATAATAAAAGTAAAAATTTTTAAAAATTTGTCCAGATTTATTTAAATTCTATTATTTAGGACATTGGTTTTTATAGTTTTTTTGAGATTTGTCAAATAATTTAAAAAATCTAATTATGAAAAATTTATTTGTTATTATCGTTCCTTTTTTATTAATGAGTTGCGCTTCGTTTAATAAAAATCATTCATTTAAAAACGAAGTTAAGTTGAATGAGAATTCCATTTCCTTACTTAATGGTAGCTACACAGTAAATCCAAGTATTGAACTAAATAAAGGAAGATCTGGTAAAAGCTATTTCACAGATAAAGGTGATTTAAATCGTACTAACTTATATAATTTTTTCAA
Source organism: Flavobacterium sp. (assembly GCA_043768185.1). Taxonomy (GTDB): domain Bacteria; phylum Bacteroidota; class Bacteroidia; order Flavobacteriales; family Flavobacteriaceae; genus Flavobacterium. The sequence continues at coordinate 6,052 of JAYVKR010000183.1, read as the reverse complement.
TAATAGTTCTCGGAGTTTAAATGAATTCCAAGACTCAACTTATCTTGTAAAACTCAAAGTTATAAATAAAAATGAAATATTAATTTTTCAATATAATAATGATCAAAAAATGGATAGTATTTTACTTAAATACAAATTAAAATCTAATGGTTACATCTACATTAAAAATAAAAATTTCAAAATAAATGGTGTTCCATATTTGTTTGGTGGTTTTGAATTAAATAGAATTAGAATGACTGTTAGTAATGAAAATAATTTAGTTATTAATTCAGCACATTATTTTTATGGTTCATTTTTAATTTTATTTGGTGATGCTAGAAAAACACTTAATAATGGAATTTATAAACGAATTTAAAAAACCATGAAACTATCTTTATTACTTTTAGAACTTTTTATTATGAAAGCAAAAACACCTTTATTATTAATTATTTTCAGATTAATTTTAGGTCCAATTTTAATTGGATTAACCTATAAATACGGAAACACAATTAGAACAGAACTGATAATTTTAATAATTTTAGGATTATTATCTGATATTTTTGACGGAATTATTGCCAGAAAAATGAATGTCTCATCAGAAAAATTTAGACGAATGGACAGTCAAACCGATTTGGTTTTTTGGATTTGCGTAAGTTGGTGCGCTTGGTTATTAAATCCAGAAATAATAAAAAATAACACTTTTTCTATATCACTATTGATTGCTATGGAAGTCTTGACTTATGTTTTTAGCATTGCAAAATTTGGCAAAGAAACGTGCACACATGCATTACTTTCTAAATTTTGGGGTTTAACATTACTCGTGGCTTTTGTATCAATTATTGGTTTTGGATATGGCGGAATATGTTTTTATCTAGCAATAGTATTCGGAATAATTGGTCATATTGATGTATATTTAATTATTTACTTTTTACCAAAATGGGAACATGATGTACCGAGTTGTTATCATGCTTATTTGATTAAAAAAGGAGTTTCAATTACTAGAAATAAATTGTTTAATGGGTAATTATTTTACTTCAAAATTCTTTGTCACAGAAATAGGTTTGCCGTTTGTAGAAAATCCTTCTAGTACAATTTCAAAAGTTCCAGAAATATCTGAGGTGAAAAAATTTAAGGTATTTTCATTAGTAGCAATAGAATAATCAGGAATCCAAAGCAATTGATTTCTATAATCTGGAATTCTGTTATTGGTAGTATTTCCATCATAAACTTGTTTGAAATAAACTTTTTTTGGTTGCGGAATTTGAATTTTGGTCTGTAATAAAAAATCGCCTTTTATTGAATTAACGTAATCGTAATTTTTAGTAATAAAACTTACAAAGCCATTGTATAATTTTCCTTGATAAAAATATCCTTTGTTATAAACAATAACTTTATAAATATTGGAAGTTTTATATTCGAATAATTCGTTTAAATCTTGAAGAATTAATCCGTCAATAAGTACAAGTGAATTTTCTTTTAAATCGGTATTTGGATCATAATCTACCAAATAAATAGAATATTTTTTTCTTTTTTTCTCAAAATGTACTTCTTTTAAAATTTCGGTTATAGTTTCTTCTATAGTAGAAAATCTTGTAAAATTGTCTAAAATATATTCCTTTCCAACCGAATTGTAAAATGGTAAAATAGGAGTCGACTTTGCTAAACTATCTTGTTTTTTTTCGAAATATGCATTCTCAACTTGGCTTGCAACAGAACGTTCTTGCAAACTTGTTTTTAAACTTTCGTTGATAGAAAACTTAGGTAAAAATGAAACTTTTGAAGTGTCAAATTCATATTTATCATCTATTGAAATGGAGTATTCTAATCGATTATCATCAAGAATTTGAAAAACGAATTCTGAGTTCTTATATTTTTTGTCGATGTTGAAAATAAATATTCCATCAGAATTGGTTTTTACAGTTTTAAACAAAAACGATTCGCCTGCAATAGAAAGTGAAACATATTTGTTAGCAACAGAATTTAATGATTTCTTAGCAATTATTTTACCCGAAATTAATTCGCCACGAAGTTCGGGAAGAATTAATTCTGATTTCGTAGCAGTTGTGTTTTTTACAAATGTTTTAGAAAAATTAATTGCGTTGTATGATTCAGATGAAGGTAAATCTTGTTTTTTTCTAACAGAAATTGAATAATTACCATTTAAAAACTCTAAAGAATTATCTTTTAAATTAAGTACTACTTTTTCTCTTTTGTCATATGATTTTTTGTTTAAACGAAGAATCACTTCATTATCTTCTGATGTAATTTTATTTGGGTTTTCATAAATTGTTTCCGTCTTATTATTGTTTTTAGAATCTACTTGAAAAGGATTAATAATAATCAAATCCATTTGAAAAGAATTTGTAGAAAGATTAAGCATCCAATTGGTGTAAGCAATAAGTTTATAATTTCCAGAAGAGAGGTTAGGAGTAATAAAAAAATCGCTTTCTGCAACACCATTTTCTAAGAATAGCTTGTGTTTAAAAACCACTTTTTTATTAGAATCTATCAATTGTAGATACGCAATTTTACTAACTTCACTAGTTGTAAAATTAGATGTATTTATGCAATACATTTTATACAACAAAGTTTCGCCACTTACAAATGTTGATGCATTAGTATGTACAAATAAGGTTTCGTTTATAGAAAGTAAATTTTCAGAATTTGTTGTTTCAGCTCTTAATTGTCCAAAAGAACAAGAAAAGCTCACTAAAAAAAGTGCTGTAAAAAGGTGTTTTAATCTATCCAAAATGTTGGTATTATGTTAGATGAAAAAGAAGTGCAATCGCCGCAAGGTGTTGGATATAATTCATAACTATCGTTATAAAAATCGTAATAAACGTAAGTTTCTGATGCTAATAGACTTAAAACTGTATATCCTTGACAAGTAAAATCAAAAGGTGAAAAACAAAATTTAAAAACATTTTCTTGAGGAGTTTCTGGATTAATATCACATTTGTATGGATATTTAGGAAGTGCTTCGTTAGGAAAAACTTCATTATAATTAAAAAATATTCTTTTGCTTGAAACAGAAGCTACGTCGAAAAAACCTATAACTTTTTCATTTGTATTTTCTACACATTTTATATTTCCAGAAAAAAAGCCAGGTTGGTTTTGTGATAATATACTTCCAGATCCAGAAATTTCTTTTAAAGTAGTGTAGAAAGTAAATGAAGCCAAGTTTTGAATATACTGTCTAACCAAAATACTGTACCTATTGGCAATTGTATAATCATTACTTTTAATAAATCTAACAGGAAAATTTACTCTGTCTTCATTTAAATTATTGGTACTTGTTAAAAGTAAATTATTTGATTTATCAGAAGAAAAACATACTCTAGCTTCGGTAGTTCTAGGAATTAAATCTATTGTTCCAATAGGATTAGTTGGTGGAGTATAAGTAACAACTGCTTTTACTGAAACCCATTTTGGTGCAATAATTTTATAAGTTTCTTCATATTCAAATCTATAATATTTAGAGGAACTTGTTGGGTCAAAACTTTTTACATTCATTGCAACGCCACGAATACCATCTTTAAATGTAACTGTTGGCACTACATCTTGTATTGGATTTACTGTTGTAAGTGTTTCGTTAGTAGAAGTATACGATTTTCCATTATCTGTTATAACTAATAATTTATATTGTTTTCCAGTTTCTGCTTGAAAAGGATTTACAGATACATATTTACCAGAATTATATTCAAATTCAAAAACAGTTCCGTCAGAATCGGTGACGTTTACAACTGCATCATCTATTAATGTTGGTCCGTTTTCTTCAAATTTATACGTTTTAGAAACTTTAATTTCTTGTTTTTTTAACTCGTTAGTAATTGTGGCTTCAATAACTACTGCTTCTTCATAATTATCGGTTCGCAGTACGAATGGATCTGTACAACTGATAATTAAAAATGGAAATAATATTAATAATAAAATTGAATTTAGAAGTGATTTTTTCATAATCTAAAATTTAAAATTGTAAGTGATTGTAGGTACTGGAATAGAAAAAATAGATGTTTTAAATGCTTTTATTTTTCCATCATCGGTAACAAAATATATAGAATAAGGATTATTTCTTCCCAAAACATTATATATAGAAATATTCCAAAAACCGTGAGCTAATTTTTTTAATTTATGATTTCCTTCTACATTAAAACCTATATCTAACCGGTAATAATCTGGAATTCTAAATTGATTTCTGTCGCTATACAAAGTGTATTGTGCATTGCCATATTGATAACTTCCAATAGGATAAGTAATTGGTCTGCCTGTTTGATAAATAAAATTGCTAGACATGCTGTAACGTTTTGTAAATCTATAATTTAAAACTAAACTAACATCGTGCGGTTTGTCAAAATTAGACGGAAAATAGTTGCCGTTATTCACTTTTTCATCACTAAATTCACTATCCAATTTAATAAAAGTTCTAGAATAGGTGTAACCCAACCAACCATTTAAACGACCGCTATTTTTTTTAATCAAAAACTCAATTCCGTATGCTTTTCCTTCACCTTGCAACAACTCTGTTTCTATATTTTCGTTTAATAATAATTGTGCAGCCACTTTATAATCTAAGAAATTTTTCGATTTTTTATAGTAACCTTCAATGCTAAATTCTAAATCTTTGTCTAATAAATTTTTAAAGAATCCTAATGAAAATTGTTGACCTGATTGTGGTTTTACATTCAAATCTGACAATTTCCAAGTGTCTGTTGGAGCTTGTGTTGTATTGCTAGATAATAAATGAATGTATTGATAGGTTTTATCGTAACCCAACTTAACAGAAAAATCTTTTCCTAGAAAATATCTTGCAGCAATTCTTGGTTCAAATCCGCCATAAGATTGTATAACTTCATTGTTATTATAATTTTTAATTTCTACTACAGATGCGTCATTTAAAGGAACATTTTCTTGATAAATTCGCTGACTTGATTTTCCTAGAGCCGAAAAATTAGAATATCTAACACCAAAATCTAATAATAATTTTTTATTTATTTTAAAATTATCTGAAATAAATACTGCCGATTCTAATCCTCGTTCTTTTTCAATGTCAACTGGTTTTATTGATGAAATAGCATTTTTAGCTTCTAGAAAACCTGGATTAATTCCGTATAATTTACTAGAAATTCCATAAGTAAATTTATGTTTTTCACTATAAATATAATTCAATTTTAGTATGGCATGTGTTTCATTAATTTTATAACCAAAGTCAAACGATTTTAAATTATCGGTATCATTATCATAATCAATATTAAATTTATATTCACTGTTTGTAAATACAATTGCACCTTTATTTTTTTCATTAAAAGTGTGTTCGTATTTTAAAGAAAGCATTCTGTTGCTGTAATTATAAACAGAATCTGACGAAATACTAAAAAGGTCATTACTTAAATAAGCAGTTGTTTCTAAATTATTTTTGGCATTAAATTTATGGTTGTATTTTATAATTCCGTCATAAAACGATGCTTTACTTTTCTTTAATGTTTCTTCTTTTAAAGATCTTAAAATCCAACCAGAATAAGTTCCTCTTGCGCCTACTAACAAGCTAGATTTGTCTTTAATAATTGGAGTGCTCAATGCTAAATTACTTGTAACAGGACCAATTCCGCCTTCGCCAGAAAATTTAGTTGGATTTCCGTTTTTAGAAGTAATATCAAATACAGATGAAATTCGTCCGCCATATTCTGCAGGAATACTTCCTTTATAAATAGTTGCACTTTTGGTTGTATATGGATTTACCGCAGAGAAAAACCCAAAAAAGTGAGCTGGATTATAAATTACACCATCGTCTAGAAGTATTAAATTTTGATCTTCCTTTCCGCCACGAACATTATATCCTGCCGAACCTTCTCCTGTAGTTTTTATTCCAGGTAAAGTTGCTGCGACTTTAAAAATATCTCTTTCACCAAGAATTAAAGGAATGTTTTTTATGCCTTCAATATCTATTGTAATTACTCCAGAAACTGCCGATTTTACTTTTTCATTTTTCTTGCCATCTATAACAACTTCATCTAAAACATTATTATTTTCTTCTAAGTTTATATCTAATGTTCCATCTTGATACAAAATAACTTTT
>JAYVKR010000182.1:0-10298 GCA_043768185.1 Flavobacterium sp. | reverse complement strand
AACTGTATAATTAAAACCTACACCAAAATCGCCATTATACGTTCTATTAAAACCTGGAATGTATAAATTATCAAAGTTTTCTGGTTTTTTATTACTCATTAATCGATTTACTCTAAAGCTTATACCAAGATAAATATTTTTGTAGACTTCTGCTTTAAAACCAGCCACAACTTCAATCCATTGTGCAGACAAACCTGAGAATTTCTTTCCATCTATAATTTCTGGAGCTACACCAAAATAACTATCTCTATTATAAATTTCATAACTATTGCGCTGTTGCGAAAACGAACTCACGCCATATCGTAAGCCAACATAAATCATGTTTTCCATTCCAAGCCAATTTTCATAAGCGTTAAAATCAAAACCTGCTTTTATATAAGTTCCTTGTGTTGTAAAATTTATTCTATCATCGTCAACCGTTTTATTTTCGTTACCCAATTCTACTGCAATGTAATGTCTTCTTGTTAGTTTAAAATCTCCAACAAGTTCAATTCCACGATACTCTTTTTCATAAAAAGAACGCGTAAGTTTAAATAAATCTACACCAAATCTAATTCCGAAACGCTCTTTTTTAGGCACAACAGAATCTTTTTTGGTAGTTATTGAATCTTTTACACCAGTTTCTTGAGAATTGACATTGAATGAAACCAGTAAAATTAAAACGCTAAAAGTATATTTTAATATGTGTTTCATTTTCGTTTTCAATATTTGGTTTTGTAATTGTTATATCTTTTATCCAGTTGTTGGTGTCAGTTGTAAGTAAATTAGAATTGGTATTGGTTAAATCAAAAGTTATTTTGTAACCACATGCTCTAGAAACAAATACTGTGTTTTTTGAGTAATTAAAAGTAACAACATCAGTATTTTGAGTTGCAATATTTCCTGAATTTAAAGTTAACTCATAAATAGTATTGTCTGTAAAAGTGTTTAAAGGCAAACTCACTTTTTTTGCATTACTTAAAAATCTGAGTGGATTAGTTGAAGGTAATGAAGCATCAAAAACTACACTTTCTGCAATGGTAGTTACTTTAGCACGTAAATTAACTACACTTATTGAAGTTAAAGGAGCAGAAATACTAAAAAACTCAATAGTAATTTTAGGAGTTGTAGAAGTAGCTTCATCGCAAATATCATCTTTTTCACAAGATAAAAAAGAGAAAGCAATTAACACTATAAGGAGTATTTTTTTCATATTTTTTATTTTTCAATTTCAAAAATTAATTTCAATTTCAAAAATCAATTTCAATCTCAAAAATCAATTTCAAATCTTGCAACATTTAAGCTGACCACTGATTACTGACCACTGATTACTGACCACTGATAACTGACCACTGATAACTGACCACTACTAACGAAGTTCCAAAAGTACAACATTTTCCACATGATGCGTTTGCGGAAACATATCAACTGGTCGCACACGAGTAACTTTATATTTTTCGTCCATTAATGCTAAATCTCTAGCTTGTGTAGCCGAATTACAACTTACATAAACAATTTTTTGAGCATTAGTTTTCAATAACATTTCTACAACATCTTTGTGCATTCCATCTCTTGGTGGATCGGTAATAATTACATCTGGCATTCCGTTTTTAGTGATAAAATCATCGTTAAAAACATTTTTCATATCGCCAACAAAGAATTCACAATTGGTAATTTCATTACGTTTAGCATTTTCTTTAGCATCAAATATTGCTTCTGGAACAGCTTCAACACCAACAACTTTTTTAGCTTTTTTAGATACAAATTGTGCAATAGTTCCAGTTCCAGTATATAAATCGTACACAATTTCGTTGCCAGTTAAACCTGCAAAATCTCTTGTAATTTTATATAATTCATATGCTTGGTCAGAATTGGTTTGATAAAAAGATTTAGCATTGATACTAAATTTTAAACCTTCCATTTCTTCAAGAATATAATCTCTTCCTTTAAATAATTTAATATCTTGATCGTACAAAGTATCGTTTGCCTTGTTGTTTATAACATATTGCAACGAAGTAATTTGCGGAAACTTCTCGTAAATAAAATTCATCAGCAACTCACGATTGGCTTTGTCGTTCTCAAAAAACTGAATCAAAACCATCAATTCGCCAGTAGAAGCAGTTCTAATCATTAATGTTCGCAACAAACCTTCGTGATTTCTTGCATTGAAAAAAGTCATATTGTTTGCAACAGCAAATTCTTTAATGGAATTTCGAATGTCGTTAGATGGATCTTCTTGCAAATGACATTTTTCTATATCTAGAATTTTGTCCCACATTCTTGGAATATGAAAACCCAATGCTGGATTTTTACTTAGTGATAAATCTTCACTTAGAATTTCGGTTTCGTTTAACCAACGCGTGTCAGAAAAACCGAATTCCATTTTATTTCTATAAAAAAACTGTTTTTCTGAACCTAAAATGGGTTCAAAAGCTGGTAATTCTATTTTGCCTATGCGTTTTAAATTATTATAAACTTCATTATTTTTATAAAACAATTGTTGTTCATATTTCATATTTTGCCATTTACAACCGCCACAAGCGCCAAAATGTTTACAAACTGGTTCAATTCTATTTTCAGAAAACGAGTGAAATTTTATAGCTTTTCCTTCGTAATAGGACTTTCTTTTCTTTAATGTTTGCACATCTACAACATCACCAGGAACAACATTTGGTATAAATATTACTTGTCCTTCTGGCGCTTTTGCAACAGAAACACCTTTGGCACCAGCATCAAGAACAGTTACGTTTTCAAATATAATTTTGTCGGTTTTCTTTTTTCCCATAGCGCAAAAATAAGGTTTTGGTTTGTTTTTTGGATTAAACTTTAGCAATTAAATAACATAAAATTCTTGTCAATTTTTAAGTTCGCAGTGATTATTTTGTTTAATCACCGCATTTTTGCGGTGAAAATTGAAATAAATCACCGCATTTAAGATAGTTGAGATTGACATTATATTGATTTAAGAAACTTAATTTAATTACTTTTACACAATGAAACACCTAGCATTACTTCGCGGCATAAACGTATCTGGACACAACATGATAAAAATGGATGCGTTAAAAACTACCTTAGAAAACATTGGTTTTACTAACGTGGAAACTTATATTCAAAGTGGTAATGTCTTTATAGAAAGTGAGGAAGAAAGTGCTTTTGGTGTAGGTTTCAAGATAAAACAAGAAATATTTAAAGTATTTGGCCACGATGTTCCTGTTATTGTTATTGGTAAAAACGATCTAGAATTGTGTTTTAAAAACAATTTGTTTTTAAATTACAAAGAGGTTGATACTAAGAAATTATATGTAGCATTTATTTCAAAAGAATTAGCAAGTTCAGCAATTAATGAATTAAAAATAAGTCAGTTTAAACCAGACGAAGCCGTAGTTGATGGAAATAGAATATTTATTAAATATGACATTGGCGCAGGAAAAACACGTTTAGACCAAAAATATATTGAGAAAAAATTGAATGTTGTAGCAACTATTAGAAATTGGAATACAGTTACTAAATTACTAGAAATGTACTAATACTAAACGATTGATGCTCTAGGTAAAAAGTGGAGACGAAATTTTTTTTTTAAAAATTTGAAATAATCTCAGCATGTTATTGTATTTCAAAAATATTTTTTGTGTAATTTGAAATACAAAATATCAGTTTTAACTTGTCGAGATCTTTTTTAAGTTGACTTTTTAATCTACGTAACTTATTAATCTTGGTGGTGTTAATTTTTAAATAAATGATAAAGTTAGTGCATTTAAAAAATAGTTAAAAAGGGTTTAAAGTTGTTTAACTAAAAAGATTAAACTCTTAAACCATTAAACATTTAAACAATTTAACTAATTTTGTAAAAATTATTAGTATGTCAGTTTTAGAAAAAATTAGCTCAGAAGAATTTATTTCGTTAGAAAATAAATACGGAGCACACAATTATCATCCACTTCCAGTGGTATTGAGTAGAGGTGAAGGTGTTTATGTTTGGGATGTTGAAGGTAAAAAATATTACGATTTTCTTTCGGCTTATTCTGCTGTAAATCAAGGTCATTGTCATCCAAAAATTATTGGAGCAATGGTAAATCAAGCGCAAACTTTAACTTTAACATCTCGTGCATTTTATAATGATAAATTGGGAGTTTATGAAGAATATGTAACTAAGTATTTTGGTTTTGACAAAGTTCTTCCAATGAATACTGGTGCAGAAGCTGTAGAAACGGCTGTGAAACTATGTAGAAAATGGGCTTACGAAAGAAAAGGAATTCCAGAAAATGAAGCACAAATAATTGTTTGCGATGGAAATTTTCATGGAAGAACAACTACAATTATTTCTTTTTCTAATGATGAAAATGCTAGAAAAAATTTCGGACCATATACAGCAGGATTTATCAAAATTCCTTATGATGATATCAATGCTTTAGAAAACGTTATAAAATCTACTAAAAACGTTGCAGGATTTCTTGTAGAACCAATTCAAGGTGAAGCTGGAGTTTACGTTCCGGCTGAGGATTATTTGGCGAAAGCTAAAGCACTTTGCAAAGCCAATAATGTTTTATTCATTGCCGATGAGGTTCAAACAGGAATTGCAAGAACTGGTTCAATATTAGCAGTTTGCGGAAATTGTACTTGTGAAAATGCTTGCGAAAAACAACCAAATTATGTTGCTCCAGATATTTTAATTCTTGGAAAAGCACTTTCTGGTGGTGCATATCCTGTTTCGGCAGTTTTGGCAAACGATCACATTATGAATGTTATAAAACCAGGACAACATGGTTCTACTTTTGGTGGAAATCCTATTGCTGGCGCAGTTGCAATTGCAGCTTTGGAAGTTGTAAATGATGAAAATTTATCTCAAAATGCTCGTAGATTAGGAAAAATATTTAGAGAAAAAATTGGCGAATTTGTAAAAACATCAAATATTGCAACGCTTGTTCGCGGAAAAGGTTTGTTAAACGCCATTGTAATTAACGACACCGAAGAAAGTGATACTGCTTGGAATATTTGTATGTCTTTGAGAGATAACGGATTATTAGCAAAACCAACACACGGAAATATTATACGTTTTGCGCCACCATTGGTAATGACAGAAGATGAATTATTAGATTGTGTTTCTATTATTATTACTACTTTAAAACAATTTGAAAAATAACAACTAGTAACTTTTAACCAACCAAACCAAACATTTATGGAAGACGAATCTACTTTAGAATTAAACAACAATGCAGTAGAAGCATTAAGAGAAAGTGCCAAGTGGTCAATGTTTCTTGCAATTATGGGATTTATCGGAATCGGAATTATGGTAATTGCAGCATTATTTGTAGGTTCTGCAATGGCAATGATGCCAGATGATCCAAATATACCTATGAGTGGAATAAAAAATTATTTATCATTTTTTTACTTAATTGTTGCAGCTTTGTATTTTCCACCAGTTTACTATTTATACAAGTACGCTTCGGATATGAAAACTAGTTTGTTAGCTAGAAATTCACAATCAGTTTCAGAAGCTTTAGTTTCTCTTAAATCACATCATAAATATTTAGGAATTTCTATAATTGTATTTATTGCATTGTACATTATCGGAATAATAGCTTTTGTTGCCTTTTTTGCATCAAATTTTCCAAGATAGTTTAGTGTTTAATCATAAAAAAACCGTCTAATTTTAAAGTTAGACGGTTTTTTGTATTTGTAAATTATTTATTGTCCAAAGTAATCCATTATTTTTTCTCTAGCAAGTTCTGGATCTTGCATGTTTTCTAAACCAACAATTGATATAAACCAAACAAAAAATATAATTGTTAAAACACTAAGTATTAAACCAATTATTCCAAGTACTCTTCCAATATTTAGAGTTTGATAATTATCAAATTTATCTGGTGACAATCTGTAAGTTGTTATATCTTTTTTAGCTAAAACAAGAGCTAAAATTCCAAGAATAATGCCAATAATTCCGTAACACCAACAAGTTAAAATAGATAAAATGCCTAGAATTAATACAGCAGTTGCATTAGGTAATTTTTGATTTTCCATAAAATTTAATTAGAAGTTAAAAAGTGTTTTTAATTTGTAAACATAAGCAATTATCATAACAATAGCATTTAAAATTGCAAGTGAAATTATAATTTTGTGATAAGTATGTTTTTTATCTAAAATGTGTAATGTTATAAAAAGGAATAATAAAATGGTTGTATAAATTGATGGAAACATATAAAAAGCATCTGCAAAATTGCCTTTAAATAATAAAGCAACTGAACGCTGAATTCCGCATCCTATGCAATCCAATCCAAACAATTGTTTGAACATACAAGGCAACATAAATTCTTCCATTTCAAATTAATTTCATTACAATTTTACAAATAATTTTTGTATTTATGATAAACTAAATAAAGTTTTCTACATTTGAATTTTTAACTATAACTATGAAAAAGTTTCTTCTTCCAATAATGGCAATTGCAATTTTCTTTTGCTTTTATGAATATTCTAAACCCAATCCAAATATTTATATTGTACTCATTACAATTGCAATTTTTATGTTTGGAATGATGAAATTAATGAGTAAAGTACCAAGTAAAAAACCAGAAGATAAAGATGGAATACTTTAAAGTAAATGACAAAGTTTCTGCTCTTGATGAAGCAATTGATGGAGTAGTGGTAAGTGTAAAAAATGAAGATGTAACTGTAGAAACTACAGATGGATTCTTGATGACATTTAAAGTCAACGAATTAATTAAAACAAACACTACCAATGAATTAAATTATTTTATTAAAACAAATGGTTTAGCTCAAAAAAATATAGATATTTTTCCTAAAAAAAATAATAATGCTCCAAAATTTAAGTCAGATGCAACAGAAAGACCAGTTCCAGAATTTGATTTACACATAGAAAAATTAGTAAAATCTAAAGGTGGAATGACCAATTATGACATTCTTACTTTGCAATCTGAAACAGCAAAAAGACACATTGAATTTGCTATAAAAAATAGAATACCAAAGATTGTTTTTATTCATGGTGTTGGCGAAGGAGTTTTAAAAGCTGAGCTCGATTTTATGCTTGGACGATATGATAACATAATTTTTCAAGATGCCAATTATCAAAAATATGGATTGGGTGCAACTGAAGTTTATTTTAAGCAAAATGTAAAGTATTAGAATATTAAATCTTTAAATTTGCATCTTCAAATTTTAGTATGAAAAAAGTATATCTAGACAATGCAGCAACAACTCCTTTACGAAAAGAAGTTATTGCAGAAATGATAACCATAATGCAAGACGATTTTGGAAATCCATCATCAACACACAGTTATGGCAGAAGTGCAAAATCGGCATTAGAAACTTCTAGAAAATCTATTGCCAAAATTTTAAATTGTACTGCACAAGAAATTATTTTTACAACTAATGCAACAGAAGCTAGTAATTGGATTTTAAGAAATTCTATAAAAGATTTAGGTATAAAACGCATTATTACAAGTAAAGTAGAACATCATGCCACACTTTATACTGTTCAAAATCTTGAAAGAGAATTTGATATAGAAGTAGAATATGTAAAAATTCTTCCAAATGGTGATGTAGATATGACTCATTTAGTACAACTTCTTGCATCAGATGTAAAAACTTTGGTAACATTAATGCATGTTAATAATGAAACTGGTTGCATTTTAGATTTAGAAAAAACTGGTAGACTTTGCCATCAACATAATGCGTTATTTCATTGCGACACTGTTCAATCTATAGGAAAAACAGAATTTAATTTGGCAGAAACTAATGTAGATTTTATTGTTGCAAGTGCACATAAATTTCACGGTCCAAAAGGTGCTGGATTTGCCTTTGTAAAAAAAGGAATTATTTTGCAACCAATGCTATTTGGAGGCGAACAAGAAAAAGGACTTCGTGCTGGTACAGAAGCAGTTCATCAAGTTGTTGGAATGGCAAAAGCGTTAGAATTATCGTATCATAATTTAAATGAAGAACGAAACTATATTTATGATATTAAAAAGTATTGCCAAGAACAATTGCTTTTACATTTTCCAGAAATTAAAATTAATGGCGAGAATACTTTTTATAATATTTTAAATGTTTTATTGCCATTTTCTCCAGAAAAAACCGCTATGATTTTGTTTAATTTAGATATGAAAGGCATTGCAGTTTCTCGTGGTAGCGCTTGCCAAAGTGGTAGTCCAAAACCTTCACACGTACTTGCAGAAATGCTTCAAGAGGAAGATTTAATGAAACCCAGTTTAAGAATATCTTTTAGTCATTATAATTCTAAAGAAGATATTGATGTTTTAATTCAAGAATTGAAAAGTATATAAATAAAAAAATCTGTTTTGAGTATTCAAAACAGATTTTATAAATAATTTATAAAGCTTTTGTTAGTACCAATTTCTTGGTGTGCATCATCTTCTCTTGACAATCACTTTAAAATTATTATTGTTAGATAGAAACTAAAGCATCAATCATAGATTTTACTTTGTTATGATCTGCAACAAGTGTTGTGTGTTGCTCTTTTAACATAGTTTGTTGCTCTGTGGATAGATTTTCTAATTCATTTTCAAGTGTATCTTCATAAGTTTTTTTAGCAACATCTTCTCCATATTCGCAACTTTCTAAAATAGCTTTTCTGTCGTTTCCAGTTAGTGCGGCTTTAACATCCATCCAAACTCTAAAAAACTTTCCAGTAATTCTTGTGTCTTCAGTTGGTGTTCCTCCAAGTCTTGTAACTTCGCTTCTTAATTCGCTATTAATAACCAAACTTGTAGATTGAAATTGAGAGAATAATGTTTTTAAATCTGCTTCTTTAGTTTCGTCAGATGCTGTTTTGTAACCTTCAATTCTATCATTATTGATTTGAATAAGATTGTTTAATACTGAAATTGTTTTTTCGCTTTCCATTTTAATTTTTATTTAAGTTTGATTTATTATAATTTAATTGTTCCTTCTTTCGCATCTACAAGTGTTGTTCCTGTTGCAACAGATGCAATCATTTTAAAGAAATTTATCATTTGATTTCCTTCAACATCCCAATAATAAGCATTTTTAGGAGTAACTTTTATTAAAGAAATATTTGGATCGTCTTTTCCTTCTTTAAACCATGTTTTTACTAATGGCGACCATATTTCATCTACTTTTTGTCTATCAAAAATAATTTCTGCCTCACCATTTAAAACCATATAACTACTTTTACTTGGATGCGAATAATACAATCTTACGTTTTTATCGTTTTCGATTTCTTTATTTTTGATACTTTTTTTATCGCTAAAAAACCATAAATTTCCTTCTTCATCTGCATCTTGTGTACTCATTGGTCTTGCAGATTCGCCTTCATCAACTTTTATATTAGTACAAAACAGACAAATGTCTATATCTTTTGCAAGCTGTTTTACTTTATCAATAGCTTCTTGATTTCTTAAATTTGTTAGATTTTCCATAACTGGTTTTTTGTTTTATTTTGATGTTGTAAAATTGTATAAAATATTATTCAAAAAATTATACAATAAAAAAGGTATTTTATATTATTTCCACTTTAACAAAATATTCTGTTAAATATCCTATTATCAGATAAATAGCTTATTTAATATTTTTAATAAGTTCTTTTAAAAAAGCATCTGCTAGTTTATTAGTTATCTCTTTATTAAGTGGATTTCCTTTATCATCAAAAGTTTTTTCTACAGTAGGAACAGGATAATTGGATTGAATAACCATTGCTTTCATTTTCCAAAGTATAAATTGTAAATGGGTTAAACATTGATTTCCTCCAAAAATTCCACTAGAAACTGTAGAAATTGCAATTGGTTTTCCATTCCATTCTTCATACAATAAATCGATTACATTTTTTAAACTCGCAGGCAAACTACCGTTATATTCTGGTGTAACTATAATTATTGCATCTGATGATTTTATTTTTTCTGCAAATTCTGTAATTGCTTTTGAAGGATTTTCTAAATTTTTAAAGCGTTCTTCAAATAATGGAAAATTGTATTGTTTTAAATCTAAAATTTCAGCTTTAGCCAATTTGTTTTCAGATAAATAATTTTGAAGATACAAAGCAACATTATGGCTTTTTCTATCTGTTCTAATGCTTGATGAGATAATTGAAATGTTTTTCATTTATAATTTATTTAGATTTTTTAAGAACGCAATTCGGAACTTTTTTGCCATCTTTAGTTTTCATGCCAATTTTTTCGTAGTCTTTCCAACATGGATTGTCTGCTTTTTTTGATGCTTTTTTTGTAGTTTTCATACTTAAAATTTAGAAATATAAAATTCTTAAATCTGTAAGAGTTTGATGTTACAGTATTTATATAAAAAGTTATATAATTGACTTAAAATTTGAA